>JBBQGY010000131.1:0-5337 GCA_038323435.1 Acidimicrobiales bacterium | reverse complement strand
AACAGCCCCCACATTGGGTCGTGTACTTCGGCGTGGACAACGTCGATGCAACATTGGCCGCGGTGACCCGTCTAGGTGGCACGGTGGTGTCAGCGGGAGAAACGACGCCCTTTGGCGTCATGGCGACCGTGGCCGATCCCTCGGGTGCGACATTTCGTGTGCTGGCCGCTCTTCCAGAGAAGTAACCGCTGCGCACCACCGTCGAGGGAGACCTGCTTACGCACCACTTTGCTCGGCCCTTCCACGTCATCGGGCACCGTGGGTCGCTCGCCCACGTGGCTATTGGTTCGTCACCGAGGTGAAATGCCTTCGCCACTCAGGCGAGTAGTTGATGGTGACGAATGACGCCACGGCGCGACGTTTCGTGTTGACGGGTGTGGCGGCTCTTCCTAGAGTGGCGTGACGTACGCGCCGTGGATACCGCCGTCGACCATGAACGTCGAGGCGGTGACGAACGAGGCGTCATCGCTCGCGAGAAAGAGGACCGCGCTCGCGATCTCCTCGGGCTCACCGAAGCGGCCCATCGGTACGTGCACCAGACGACGCGCGGCGCGCTCGGGGTCCTTGGCGAACAGTTCAATGAGCAACGGCGTGTTGACCGGACCGGGGCAGAGCGCATTGACGCGGATCTTTTCTCGCGCGAATTGGACGGCCAGTTCGCGGCTCATCGCGAGCACGCCGCCCTTGGACGCGGTATAGGAGATCTGGGAGGTCGCCGATCCGAGGATCGCGACGAACGAAGCGGTGTTGATGATCGAGCCGCCGCCGCGTTCTTGCAAGTAGGGAATGCCGTACTTGCAGCACAGGTAGACACTGGTGAGATTGACTTCCTGCACCCGATGCCACGCGTCGAGTCCGGTGGTGAGGATCGAGTCGTCGTCGGCCGGTGAAATGCCCGCGTTGTTGAACAAGATGTCGATGCCCCCGTAGATTTCGGCGGTCTTTTCGTACATCGCGACCACGCTGGCTTCGTCAGCGACGTTGACCTTGACGAACAGTCCGCCAATCTCGTTGGCGACCTGAAGCCCCGCGGTGTCGTCGAAGTCAGCCACGACGACATTGGCGCCTTCGTTAGCGAAGCGTACAGCCGTCGCTCGACCAATGCCGCTCGCCGCACCGGTAATGACCGCAACCTTGTTGTCCAGACGACCCATCATTCCTCCGTTGAAATAAAGACGTTTTTCTCTTCACTAAAACTACGCAGCGCATCGGGTCCGAGTTCGCGCCCGATCCCGGATTGCTTGTACCCGCCAAAGGGCGTGGCGTAGCGAACCGACGAATTCGAATTGACCGATAGCGCGCCGGTCTGGACGCCACGAGCGACGCGCAGTGCGCGCGCCACGTTGCGGGTCCAGATCGATCCAGAAAGTCCGAAGGGACTGTCGTTGGCGATCATGACGGCTTCGTCTTCGCCCTCGAAGCGCAGCACCGAGACGACCGGACCAAATATCTCTTCGCGAAATGCTCGGTCGGTGCCGTTGGCGGACTCGAGCACGGTCGGGGCGTACCAGTAACCACTGCCCTCGGGCGCGGTACCGCTAAAGGCCACGTTCGCGTCCTTAACGTAGGCGTCGACGCTCGAGCGCTGGCCTTCTGAGATGAGTGGTCCCATTTCGGCCGATTCGTCCATCGGGTCCATGACGCGAAACTGCCGCACGGCGTGTTCGAACAGTTCCATGAACCGGTCGTACGCGGATGCCTCGACGAGAATGCGCGAACGGGCACAACAGTCCTGGCCGGCGTTGTCAAAGACCGCTGAGGGAGCACTCACGGCTGCCCGTTCGAGGTCCGAGTCCGCGAAGATGATGTTGGCGCTCTTGCCGCCCAGTTCGAGCGTGACGCGCTTCACCTGGTCGGCGCAGCCGGCCATGATGCGCTTACCCATGTCGGTCGAACCGGTGAAGCAGACCTTGCGGACGGCGTCGTGGGTGACGAATCTCCAACCCACAACGCCGCCGTCGCCGGGTAGTACCTGAAAGACACCCTCGGGAATGCCCGCGTCGAGTGCGAGTTCGCCGAGGCGAATCGCGGTCAGCGGCGTCAGCGTCGCGGGCTTCAACACGACGGTGTTGCCCGCCGCGAGGGCCGGCGCGAATCCCCACCCGGCGATCGGCATGGGAAAGTTCCACGGCACGATGATGCCCACGACGCCGAGCGGCTCGTAAAAGGTGAGGTCCACGCCACCGGCGACCGGAATCTGCTTACCGGCGTGACGCTCGGGCGCGCCCGAGTAGTAGGCGAGGACGTCGCGGACGTTGCCCGCTTCCCAACGCGCGTTGCCAATGGTGTGACCCGAATTAGCGACTTCGAGTTGGGCCAACTCTTCGATGTGATCGCCCACGACGTCAGAGAATCGACGAAGGAGTCGCGCCCGATCGCTCGGAGCGACGGCGCGCCATGTCGGCGCAGCGTGGGCCGCGCGGTTAATAGCGCGATCGGTCTCTTCGAGGTCGTAGAGCTCGATCGAGGTGACCGGGCGTTCGGTCGCCGGATTAAGGATGGAAAGAAAACTCATAGTCGCTCGAATCCTCGGTAGCGCTCCCAGTCGGTCACGGCAGCATTGAACGAATCAACTTCCACGCGTCCGGCTCGCACGTAGTGATCTACGACCTCGTCAGTGAAGGCCGCCCGCGCGATGGTGCTCTGGTCGAAGAGGTCCACGGCCTGGTGCAGGGTCGTTGGTACGCGTGGCGCGTCGGTCACGTAGGCGTTGCCCTGAAACGCGGGCGCGAGCGCCAGATCGTTATCAATGCCGGCGAGGCCCGCGGCGACGAGCGCCGCAATGGCGAGGTACTGATTGACGTCGCCCCCGGGAATACGACATTCGACGCGCAACGCGGGCCCGTGACCGACGACGCGAAAGGCGCACGTGCGGTTGTCGACGCCCCAGAGCAACGCCGTGGGTGCGAACGAACCTTCCACAAATCGTTTGTAACTGTTGATGTTCGGCGCGAGAAAGAGTGACATTTCGCGTGAGTAGGCGAGCAGACCGGCGAGAAAGTGTTCGCAGACCGGTGAGAATCCGTGTTCACCCGCACCGGCGAACACGGGCCGGTCCTCGGGGTCGCGCAGCGACAGATGGATATGACAGGAGTTACCCTCGCGCTGGTCGTACTTCGCCATGAACGTGACGCTGTAGCCCATCTGCGCGGCGATCTCTTTGGTCCCGAGTTTGAAGAGTCCGTGTTCGTCGCACTTGTCGACGAGCTCGGCGTACTTGAATGCAATCTCGTGCTGGCCGAAATTGCACTCGCCCTTCACCGATTCAACGACCATGCCCGCGCGACGCATGTCGCGACGGATCTTGCCGAGCAGTGGTTCGACGCGCGACGTGCCCAAAATGGAATAGTCCACGTTGTACTGATTGACCGGCGTCATGTCGCGATAGCCCGCGTTCCACGCCTCTTCGTAACTGTCCTCGAAGGCAATGAATTCGAGTTCGGTACCCGACAGTCCGTGCCAGCCCCGTTCGGCCAACTGGTCGACCTGACGAATCAAAATCTGGCGCGGCGACGGTGCCACCGGTTCGTGGTCCACGGTGTGGACGTCGGCGAAGATCATCACCGACTTCTCGTGCCACGGGACGAGGCGGATGGTGGAGAAATCGGGCCGGAAGGCGAGGTCGCCGTAGCCGCGCTCCCACGACGTGAGGGCGTAGCCGTCGACGGTACGCATCTCAACGTCCGAGGCGAGGATGTAGCTACAGCCCTCGACAATGCCTTCGTGCAGGTCATTGATGAAGTACTCGGCGTCGACTCTCTTGCCCGCGAGCCGCCCCTGCATGTCGGTGATCGCCACGATTACGGTGTCAATCTCGCCCACGGTGATTCGTTCAACGAGGTCCTCGTGGGTCAGGCGACC
This sequence comes from Acidimicrobiales bacterium, assembly GCA_038323435.1. Lineage (GTDB taxonomy): Bacteria > Actinomycetota > Acidimicrobiia > Acidimicrobiales > RAAP-2 > RAAP-2. The sequence goes on along the minus strand of JBBQGY010000131.1, from coordinate 1,476 downwards.
AGGGATTAATGAAGTCACGTCGTCTCCTCGAATCAAACACTCCGACCACGTTCCAGTGGTCAGAGTGTGGCGTCTCGACTTTGAGGCTACACAAAGTGTGCGGGCCGCCCATAGGGGAACTCCGGTTGTGCACGTCGAGTGCGACCCCTCGCGGGCGGCGGTCTTTCGGCTCGGGAGCACGGTGCACGTCGGCTATTTCACGGGTGCGAACGGCCTCCAGGAACCCAGCACATTAGTGGGCAACTCGCTAGTATCGGCACACCAACGACGGGGAGAGCTCTATGAGCAGCGGTGCAGTTGACATTTCAAAAATGGATGCCGATACGTTACGGCTCCATCAGATGGGCTACGCCCAGGAGTTGAATAGGAAGCTCGGAGGCTTTTCGAACTTCGCGGTGAGTTTCTCCATCATCTCCATCCTTACTGGCGGTATTACTACGTACTACCTCGGTATGGACGCCGGCGGACCCTTAGTCATCACTCTCGGCTGGTTCATCGTGGGTTTCTTCACGTTGAACGTCGGCATGGGAATGGCGGAGATCACGTCGGCCTACCCCACTGCCGGTGGCCTCTATTACTGGTCAGCCAAACTCGCAAAGAAGAATTCGGCGGCGTGGTCGTGGACGACTGGATGGTTCAACCTCATTGGTCAGGTCGCCGTTACCGCCTCGATTGACTTCGGACTCGCGACCTTCGTGCTGTTCTTCATTCAGCTCTACTCGCCCATGTTTGGCGTGCACAGCGCCGCGAGGTGGATATTCGTGATTTATGCAGTGATTCTGGCGGTGCACGGAGGGCTCAACACGTTCGGGGTGCAGTTGGTGAAGAAGTTCGCCGACGTCAGTGTGTGGTGGCACGTGTTTGGCACCGCGATCATTGTGGGGACCCTGCTGATTGTGCCGACGCACCACCTGCCCGTCGCCCAACTGCTCAAGTGGAGCAACTTCACGGGTTGGACGGGACCACACATTGGCGTGTACGTCTTCTTGATTGGACTGTTGTTGGCCCAGTACACCCTGACCGGGTACGACGCGTCAGCGCACATGACCGAAGAGACTCACGGCGCCGACATGAGCGCACCGAGCGCAATCCTTCGTTCGATCTACGTGTCAGTCGCGGCCGGATTCCTGTTGAACCTCGCGATGACGCTGGCGTTACCGGCGGTTGGTTCCAAGGAGTACGCCGCCATTGCCGCGCTCGGTATTCCCGCGGGCGCCCAAGTGATGCTGAACGCCGTGGGCGGTGCCGGTGGCAAGTTATTGGTGCTGCTGGCGATGATCGCGATGTTCTTCTGCGGCCTCTCATCGGTCACGGCGAACTCGCGCATGATCTACGCGTTCTCGCGTGACGGCGCGGTGCCCGGGAGTCGACTCTGGAGCAAGATCAATCCCCGTACGCGCACGCCCACGAACTCGGTGTGGTTCGCCGCGGTGGGCGCACTGGTGTTGGGACTGCCCTCGCTCTATCAGCACAACG
>JBBQGY010000130.1:0-5377 GCA_038323435.1 Acidimicrobiales bacterium | reverse complement strand
GACCGCCCCGACCTGGTCAGTCTCGAGCAGAAAGCCGTCGTGTCCCGCCGCCGACGTGATGACCTCGACGCTCCGTTCACCGGGTAACAGGGCGGCGAGCTCACGTTGTTGTTCAATGCGGTAGAGACGGTCGCTCTCGATACCGATCACGGTCACCTCGGCCTCAACGGTGCTCAGTGCCGCCGCGGGACCGCCGCGACCGCGACCGACGTCGTGATGATTCATTGCCTCGCTCAGCACGACGTAGGAGTTGGCGTCAAAGCGATCGGTCAACTTTGCCCCATGGTGCTCAATGTAGGACTCGATTGCGTACCGGCCGCCCCTGAGGGGATCCTCGTCTCCTTGGCTGAGTCGACCGAATCGTTGGTCGAGTTCGTCGGCGGTGCGGTAGCTCAGGTGACCAATACCTCGGGCGAAAGCGAGGCCGTCACTAGGACGGTTGCCCGTCTCGTAGTAGTCACCACCGGCGAAATTCGGATCGGCACGGATGGCGCGAACTTGCAATGAACACAACGCGATCTGCTCAGCCGACGACGCGGCCCCCACGGCCACAACGACGGCCCGCGCCACCCGTTCTCGATACTGGACGCACCATTCGAGTGAGCGCATGCCGCCCATTGAACCGCCGACCACACCGGCCCATCGCCTGACGCCCAAACGGTCGGCGAGGGCCGCTTCGACCGCCACTTGGTCGCGCACGGTGATGACAGGAAAGCGAGAGCCGAACATACGTCCGTCCGCTTCGCGCGACGAGGGGCCTGTCGTTCCCTGGCAACCGCCCAGGACATTCGGACAGACGACGAAGAATCGGTTGGTGTCAATAGGTGATCCGGGTCCGATCATGGGATCCCACCAACCAATGGTCGGGTGACCGGGACGGGCGGGCCCGGCGGCGTGTGAATCTCCCGTCAGTGCGTGCGACACGAGCACCGCGTTCGAGGCGTCGCTGTTCAGCGCACCCCACGTCTCGTAGGCCACGGTGACCTCGGGCAAGAATCCACCGGCTTCGAGGTCGAAGCCGGCCTGATGTTCGCCGTTGAGCACTACGAAACTCCGGGCGCCGGGATGGTCGCCAAACTGCCACGTGCCAATCAAGGATGAAGCGGTCACGCCTTCTCGGCAGCGCGAAAACCAGTCGCGAGGTCGGCAATAATGTCCTCGATTGACTCGAGCCCCACTGAGAGCCGCACGAGGTCCTGGCTGACTCCGGTGGTGGTCTGTTCGGCTTCGGTCAATTGCGCGTGCGTGGTGGACGCCGGGTGAATGGCGAGACTACGAACGTCACCGACGTTGGCGAGGTGGCTGAACAGTTCGAGTCCTTCGATGAACTTTTGACCCGAGGCGATGCCACCCTTGATCCCAAAGGCGACAATGGCGCCGCCACCGTTTGGTAGGTAGCGCTGCTGGCGCTCGTGCCAGGGACTCGAGGCGAGACCAGGGTAGGCGACCCACTCCACGTCGTCGTGCGCTTCGAGCCACGTGGCAACGGCCGTGGCGTTTTTCACGTGGCGCTCCATGCGATAACTCAACGTCTCGAGACCTTGAATAAAGAGAAACGAATTGAGTGGCGCAATTGCGGCGCCCACGTCGCGCAAATATTGGAGGCGTGCCTTCAGGACGAAGCGAGCGGGAAAGAGCGCTTCGGGGAGCTCTGCGAAGACGAGCCCGTGGTAACTAAGGTCGGGTTCAGTGAACCCGGGGAAACGTCCGCTTGATTCGTAGTTGAACGTACCTCCGTCAACAATCACGCCACCGATGGACGTGCCGTGACCGCCAATAAATTTTGTCGCCGAATGCACCACAATGTCCGCTCCGTGAAGGAGCGGCTGGGCCAGGTACGGGGTTGCGAGCGTGTTGTCCACCACGAGGGGAATTCGGTATTCGTGGGCGACCCCGGCAACACCTTCGATGTCCAGCACGTCGCCCTTCGGGTTACCGAGCGTCTCGGCGTAGAAGGCCTTGGTGTTCGGGCGAATGGTTGAGCGCCATGCGCCGAGGTCGTCGGGGTCGCTCACGAACGAAACCTCGATGCCGAGTTTGGGCAAGGTATAGTGAAAGAGGTTGTACGTCCCTCCATAGAGTGACGTCGACGAGACAATGTGGCCGCCGTTCTCCGCGAGATTGAGGAGGGCGATTGTTTCGGCGGCCTGACCGCTCGCGACCGCGAGGGCCGCCACGCCACCCTCGAGTGACGCCATTCGCTCTTCGAAGACCGCTTGCGTGGGGTTCATGATACGGGTGTAGATGTTGCCGAGTTCGGCCAGACCAAAGAGCGCGGCGGCGTGCGCGGTGTCGCGAAAGGTGTAACTGCTGGTTTGATAGATCGGAACTGCGCGCGCCCCCGTTGTCGGGTCCGGTACCGCTCCCGCGTGAATCTGACGAGTTTCAAATCCCCATTGCGTCATGACAGTTCTCCTCTGGTCGTATCACTTGGGTTCGAGCGATCAAGGGGCTGATGGAGTGACCAGTATAACAAAGTTTATGGAATTAGTCAACTTTTGCGGGATCTGCGCTCCGTACCCTGTTGCGGCGCCAGTCGACCCAACGGTCAGTGCATCGTTGATTTCGCACGTCGCGCGGCGATGACGTCGTCGTGACTCGGCCGACAGCTCGTGCTGAGCGAATTGTCGGCGCACGCTGCACACAGCAGTATCAATTTCCGACAGGCCAAATTGTCGCAGTTGTGGAACTTGCTGGTGGGCCCACCGCAGTTCTCGCAGTTCCCCAGTACTTTGCTGTCGTCGGAGAATTCGCGATTCATCCGAGCGTCGAAAATGTACAGCGAACCCTCCCAGAGTCCGGCGTCGCCGTACTCTTCACCGTAGCGAACAATCCCACCATCAATCTGGTACACCTCTTCGAAACCACGGCGTTTCATTAACGACGACAGGACTTCACATCGCACGCCGCCGGTGCAGTACGTGACGATCGGCCGGTTCTTGAGGTGGTCGTACTTACCGCTGTCGAGTTCGTGGACGAAGTCGTTGGTTGTCGCGACGTCGGGCACGATGGCTCCCTTAAATTTTCCAATCTTCGCCTCAAAAGCATTGCGTCCGTCGAAGAACACCACCTCCTCGCCGCGTTCGGCCACGAGATCGTTCACCGCGCTCGGTGTGAGGTGCACCCCTCCACCGACGACACCGTCTTTGTTAACGGTAAGTTCATCGGGCGCGCCGAATGAAACGATCTCGTTACGGACACGAACTCGCAGGCGCGGGAACTCGTCGCCGGTCGCCTCGGACCACTTGAAGTCGATGTTCTTGAATCCGGGAAAGCGTTTGGTCGCCTTCACGTACGTTTTCAGTGACGACATGTCCCCACCGAGCGTTCCATTGATTCCGTGTTGTGAGATCAGTATTCGACCCTTGAGGCCCAGTCCTTCACATAGCGTACGCTGCCAGAGATGGATGGCATTCGGATCGGGCAGAAGTGTGAACCCGTAGTAGAGAATGACTTTTTGAGGTTCCACGGATTGATTTTACGTGAGCCATTCGTGCGCACGTCGGTGACGTGCGGGTCTAGCCTCTGATTTCGGCGACGATGCGCAGCGCTTCAGCGAATCTTTGGGCGAACCCGCTCTCGTAGACGTCGTCGCGGGCCTGGGCCAGTTTGGTGTGGTGCGCAGCTTCGTTTCGAAGTCGGACAAACGCTTCTTCGATCTTGTCGCCCATTCGCACCTCCTCCTTCGACGGTTCCCGAATTTTACTGGTGGGCACCAATTTTACTCGGGACTCTTCCCAAAAACGTTTTCATGTTGAGAGAACTACCTTCACCACGACGTCGTCGGACGCGCGCGTACGGCGCAATCGGCGAACAGCATCACCGATCTGAATGGCGAGCAGCCATCCGATCGGATACTTCTTTCGCATCAGCGCTTCAACTCCGATCAATTGCTCATTGGTAAGTACGGCTGCGATCCCCTGGTGCACCGTCGCATCAGGTCGCACGCGACCGCGAACATTCGACACGCGAAGGGTGACCTTCGGATTATTTCGAATACGCCGCACTTTGAACGAGTTCGCGTCGGTGATGAAGGCGTAATCATCTTCGAACGGGACTAACCAGACTGGAGTGGATACGGGCGCGCCGTCTCTCTTCAACGAAGTGAAGGAAACGTAGCGGGCCTTGTCGAGATCGTTGGGCATAGTCACTCTTTATCAAATCTCTAATGTCTCGTCCCCGCCGCATCCACGTAGCCGTCGTTATTCAAGGAGATTGCGTCGCCGTTCGCAAATGCCGCGTCGTTCCTCACGAGGCACGACGCAATTACGGCGACGTCCTCGGCGACCACCAGTCGGCTTGAAGGGGTGTTGGCGCGGTACAGCGTCCGCGCACTCTCTTCGTCGACACGACGAAGTTCGGGCTCTCGGGTGATTTCACGATGTTGCAGTGGCGTCGCGCACTCACCCTTGCTATTAATTAAGAGAGGGGTCTCCATTTCACGGCCACTCGCTCGTCCCTGGCGCGAGTAGGTTGCGACCCGGTAGAGATCTGCGAGCCGCTCCTCTCGGAGCCTGAATGACGATTGGCGTCGCGAGCGTCCAGACGGAGTACGGTCAATAGCGGTGTTTCCATTCAGTGGGGGCCGGGAGGATGCGAGATGCAACTACGAAGATTGATTCTGAGTTCGTTTGTAGCGACGACGTTGGCGGTCCCCGCCGGTCAGTCAATAGCTGCGCCGATGTATGGGGCTTCGACGCCCGCCACCTGCCTCGCGACAGCGCTCACAGCGACAGTGGGCCGTGGAAGTGGAGCGGCGGGGACCACATACGAGACACTCCTGTTGAAGAACCATTCTTCTGGCTCGTGCGCCCTATCGGGCACGCCGACGACCCAGTTCGGTCATTTGGTGGTGCCGGCAAACACGCACGGACCGGCGATCTTCAAAGCAGTCGGTCCCGTGGCCACCAAACTCACTATGGCCCGGGGAGGCAAAACCATAGTCGTCAGGCCGGGAGCGGTGGCCAGCGTCACCATCGGCATCGTGACCGCCGACAACTACGTGCCGTCCCAGTGCCGCAAGGCCAATGCTTCTCGCGTGCGGCTCGTATTCAGTAATGGCACCAGGCTCTACTACAAACTTGCTGCGACCTCGGTCTGCACGAAGCTCGCCAGCACGACCACCTCGGGCGTAGTTTTAGGAACGCGCTATCCGTAAGGGTCGCCGACAGATCCTTCAGCTGAGCATCACCTTCCAGATCCCTTGCGAGGGAAAGCGTCGTTCTCAGTGGTAAGCGGGTGCTTCGGATTCTGGCGGGGTATTTCAGACTGGACTGATCGAACGGTAGTGGGTATTTCAACGTAAGGCGGGGGCTCTGCAAATCTGTTTGGTGACTAAGCCAACAGAAAGAGAACCCCCGTGATTACTGACCCTATC
>JBBQGY010000129.1:0-5456 GCA_038323435.1 Acidimicrobiales bacterium | reverse complement strand
AGTAGAGTATGGAACCCGTTAGCGACCCACGTATATATTCCGGTCGTTATCAGGTCACGCACCTGATTGCCCGCGGCGGAATGGCAATTGTCTACCGTGCCCAGGACCAACTCCTCAATCGGCCGGTCGCGCTCAAGATTTTGTATCCCGAGCTGAGTGCCGATCCTCTCTTTGTTGAACGGTTTCGTCGCGAAGCGCAAGCGGCAGCGAATCTCTCGCACCCCAACATTGTTCCAGTGTTTGACTGGGGCGAGGACAGTGGCACCTATTTCATCGTGATGGAGCTCATTGACGGAACGTCACTCGCTGATCTACTCCGCGGATCACGGACGTTAACTGGGTCACGGTCCGCTCAACTCATTGCCGCGGTTGCGGCGGCACTCGGTTACGCACATCGCAACGGCGTCGTGCACCGCGACGTCAAGCCCGGCAACATCTTGATTACGAGCGATGGACAAGTCAAGGTTACGGACTTCGGTATTGCCCAGGCAGTGTCGAGTGAGGACCATCTCGCCGAGGCTGGATCAGTGATGGGCACCGCAACGTACTTCTCACCCGAGCAGGCCGAAGGCGCGAACGTTGATGGTCGAAGCGACGTGTATTCACTTGGCGTCGTGCTCTACGAAATGATTGCCGGTCGCCCTCCGTTCGTTGGTGATTCACCGGTTGCGGTATCGAGTCAACACGTCCACGGCATCGTGCAACCGCCGTCGCAGTTCAACGAAACGATCCCGAAGGACCTGGAGGCGATTGTGATGGAGGCGCTCGCGAAGTCGCCCGCACAGCGCTACCAGTCAGCGGACGAAATGCGCGCCGACCTCCTGCGATTCACTGATGGACAGCCGGTGCAGGCCTTCACTCGTGAGGCCGCGTTCTATGGGGCCGATGCGACGAGGGCTCACCCGACGGTGGCGCCCGGTGAGCGTACCCAGGCCGTTCCAATGATGACGGGACCTCGAACGGATATTCGACGGCGGCGTAACAATCGTTCGGGGATCATCGCCGCAGTCGCGATCGTGTTGTTAGCACTCGCCGCATTGGCGTACTTCCTACTCGCGAACAAGTCAATTAACCAAATGCCCAACGTCATTGGTCAACCGGTTGCCTCGGCTACTCAAACGTTGAGTAGCGACGGTCTCGTAATGGGTACGACGAAACAGATTTCATCGTCCCAACCAAGTGGCACGGTCGTCGCGACGTCACCTCTACCCGGTGCGAAAATTACGAAGGGTCAAATCGTAAATCTGAAAGTCAGCTTCGGCCATACCTTTACGATCCTGCAGATTCCCAACGTCACGGGCAAGTCACTCAGCGACGCTGAGGCCATATTGAATAAAGCGAAACTTACCTCCAAGATCGCCCAAACGACAGTTGCCCCTGCGGGCAGCACGCCCAATACGGTGCTCACTCAAACCCCGGCGGCCGGTACGACGGGTCAAACCGGTGACACGGTGACGTTGACAATTCTCTCTTCGAGCGCAAAGTATCCGTTACCCGACGTCAGTGGTCTGACGCAGGTGCAAGCGGCTTCGAAATTAGGGCAATCGGGGCTCACGATCGGTCCAACGAACGGCACGAAATGTTCCAACTCCATTCCTAATGGTTCGGTGGCGGGAACGGTCCCACCTTCAGGGACGCCCGTGCAAACGGGTAGCTCGGTTGAATTAATCACTTCGTCAGGTGGGTGCCCGGTGATCGTCCCGAAGGTTGTCACGAGGTCGCAAACCGGCGCAACCGCGGTGCTTCAGGCACAGCATCTGTTGGCGAGTTTCACCGCCGCAGATCCCTCGTTGTGCTCGCCGAGCCAGTATGGCCTGGTCGTGACCCAGAGCGTCCCACCGGGCGGCTCAGCCCCCTACGGCTCGACTATTAATCTCACGCTATGTCAGAACCCCTTGACGTCAACGACGACAACGTCCACGACCACGACGACGGCACCGGGTTAGCCACCTTTGGTATTCAGTAGCATCGAACCCTATGGCAAAGTCATCTTCCAAACCCGGCAACCGTAAAACCGTTGGGCGCTACGTAGCCCCTGAGGCGAGCGGTCGAGTGACGGCGCGCCGTCCGCCGAGCGACGATCACAGTCCACGCTGGTTTGGTTGGTTGGTTATTGAGCTGCTGATGGCCGGCGTGCTCATCATTTTGCTCAACTACCTCTCGGTACTACCGGGCTCGACGTCGTCGTGGTACCTCGTCGTCGGTCTCGTTGTACTTTTCAGTGGCTTCTGGCTCGCCACGCTCTACAAGTAAGACCACTAACCGCGATCTCTGATTCGCATAGTCGTTAGGGCCCGACGACGTCTAATCGAGTGCGAAAGAACCGGTCACCAGTTGACCCGCCGGTTGGTAGGTGCTCATCACCACGCCGGTGGTGGAGACGACATGGTCAATCAGTTTAAGACCGCGAGGAACCGCGCCGTCGGCGAACAGACGCTTGCCCTCCCCTAACACCACCGGGAAGACCCATAAGCGATATTCGTCAATGAGGTCGTGTGCCATGAGCGTTTGCAGCAGGTTGCCGCTGCCGTGGACCTGCAGGTCGGTTCCGTTCTGGTTTCTAAGTTTCGCGACGCCGTCGGCGACGTTACCTTCAATCAGAGTGGAATTCACCCACTCGAGCGACGTGCGAGTTCGCGAGGCCACGTATTTGGTGGCGTTGTTCAAGGCAGCGGCTGCCGGATCGTCACCGGCGTTGGGCCAGTGCGCCGCAAAAATGTCGTACGTCTTTCGTCCGAGCACCATTTCGAACGGACTCGACATGGACGCGGCCATTACTTGACCCATTATCTCGTCCCAATAGTTCACGGTCCAACCGCCGTGGGAAAAGCCCCCACTCTCATCTTCGTGCGGCGTACCAGGTCCTTGGACGACTCCGTCAATGCTCAAGAACGCACCGACAGTTAATTTGCGCATGGTCGATTTCCCTTCACACGACTCAGAGTCTCAAAAATGGTGACCGAGGAGTGGAAAAATCAAGAAATCCGTTCGATGATGGTGGCGTTGGCGAGACCTCCGCCTTCACACATGGTGAGGAGCCCGTAGCGACCGCCGGTGCGCTCGAGTTCGTTCAGGAGGGTGGCGCAGAGTTTGGCTCCCGACGCTCCGAGAGGATGACCAAGGGCGATGGCTCCTCCGTTAACGTTGACCTTCGACATGTCGGCCTTGTGCTCCTTCTGCCACGCCAAGACCACCGACGCGAAAGCCTCGTTGATTTCAACGAGATCAATGTCATCGAGTGTGAGTCCCGCTCGTTCGAGAATCTTCCTCGTTGCGGGGATTGGTCCGGTCAGCATGGTCACGGGATCGACGCCCGCGAGAGCGAATGAGTGGAATTTCGCACGCGGGATATACCCCAGTTCTCGCGCTTTCTCTTCACTCATGATCAAGACCGCCGATGCGCCGTCAGTGATTTGCGACGAGTTCCCCGCGGTAACTTTGCCGTCATCTTTAAACGCAGGCTTCAACCGTGCGAGTGTTTCAACGGAGGAGTCCGCTCGTATCCCCTCGTCAGCGGTCATGAGCTCATCGGTTGCTTCGCCATTTTCATCGCGCAGGTACACCGGAATAATTTCGCGCTCGAAGCGACCTTCGGCGGTTGCGCGAGCGGCGCGTCGGTGACTTTCGACCGAAAACTCATCGAGGTCTTCACGTGAAATGCCCCACTGATCAGCGATCATTTCGGCGCCGATTCCTTGATTCTTCAATCCGCCCACTGGTTCGTAGCGAGCCACGACACGCGGGCCAAATGGGAAGCCCGCATCCTTGCCCATGGACGCACCCATGGGGACGCGCGACATCGCCTCGACTCCGGCGGCGACGACAATGTCGTACGAACCGGCCATGACGCCCTGGGCTGCGAAGTGCAGTGCTTGCTGGGACGATCCGCACTGACGGTCGATGGTTGTCGCGGGCACTGACTCGGGCCAACCGGCGGCGAGTACGGCGTTACGGCCGACGTTAAACGCCTGTTCGCCGGTCTGAGAGACACAGCCCATAATGACGTCGTCCACCAGTGCGGGGTCGAGATTGTTGCGACTCGCGATGGCCTTGAGTGCCTCGGACGCGAGATCAACGGCGTGCCAATTCTTTAGTTTGCCATTGCGCTTTCCACCCGGCGTGCGTACGGCATCAACAATGACGGCGATGGGCATCGCTGCCTCCTTCGTTGTTGGTGGACTTATCCCACCGTGGAAATTCTAACTGTCATCGGGACTATCGTCTCTTGCGTGGTGACGCAACGAAAGAACATGGACCGGTGGCTCGGCGATGGTGGAATGGCGATTATTGGCGCCCTGGGGGGAGCGTTCGACAGCTACGGCGTTGACGGCGAAGACCTCGGCTGGGTACGGGGAACGTTTGAACCAACGCCACTCGCGTGCAATCCTCACGGCATGGTTCAGGCGGGCGTTCACTCGGTGTTGCTCGACGCCGCCATGAACTTCGCCATCAATGCGGCGTTGGTAGGTCGCGACCGCACGCAGGCGACCGTTGAAATGACGACCGAATTACTGCGATCCGCCTCACTCGCGGCTCGCTACGCCATTCGCGGCGAGGTGGTTCGTCTCACGCGTCAAATTGCCTACGCCGAAGCAACGATATCGAGCGTTGACGGAAAATTGATCAGTCGAGCGACGGGCACGTTTCTCATCCACCGCGAACCGCCCACCAGTTAAATGTGGTCCGCGGGAATCTGACCGAGGCGACCGGCCTGGTAGTCATCGAAGGCCTGCTGGAGTTCGGCCTTGGTGTTCATGACGAACGGTCCGTACGCGGCGACCGGTTCCTTGATCGGCTCACCGCCGAGAATCAATACTTCGAACGCGTGGGTTCTCGAGTCCTGGTTGTCGTTCGCCGAGAGCACGATGAAGTCACCGTCAACGTGGACGGCCATTTGCCCATCTCCGAGGGCGATGCGGTCGAGGCCGACGGTGCCCTGGCCGGCCAGGGCGTAGGTCAGGGCGTTGTAAGCGGGGTTCCACGGTAGGACGAGTTGGCCGCCCGGGAGCAACGAAACGTGCACGATCGAGATGGGCGTGTGCGTCATTCCCGGACCGGCGGTGTCACCCAGCGAGCCGGCAATGACGCGAATAATGGCGTCACCGTTTTCGTTGGTGAGCAGCGACACCGACTGCGCCTCGATGTCCTGGTAGCGCGGTGTCGTCATTTTCAACTTGGCCGGCAAGTTCACCCACAGCTGTACGCCGTGGAAGAGTCCGCCCGAGTCGATTAGGGCGTCGGGTGGACGTTCGATGTGCAAAATGCCCGCGCCCGCGGTCATCCACTGCGTGGCGCCGTTTTGAATTGTCCCACCACCACCGATGGAGTCCTGGTGCAGGAAAGTTCCTTCGATCATGTACGTGACGGTCTCGAATCCGCGGTGAGGGTGCCACGGCGTACCCTTGGGCTCGCCGGGGCCGTAGTCAATTTCGCCCATTTGATCCATATGGACGAAG
>JBBQGY010000128.1:0-5459 GCA_038323435.1 Acidimicrobiales bacterium | reverse complement strand
AATGAATCTACCGATGAGCCAGGCTGGGAACGAGAAAATGCGGCGGTTCACCCTCACGGCTACGAACCCACGAGGGTGAACGTAAACGGTGCATTAATGAAGAAGTTTTAGTCCTCGATACGACTCGACGGGGTGGTCCCGTTAAAATCATCTTGAACACATCATCTTGTTAGGTGACGTGTTCCACAGGAGGGAAGTAATCATGCTGCTCGCCAGCACTATTTCATCGGGCAACGTCGTACTCGTTGGGGCGGTATTCATTGCCTGCGCGGTAGAAATGGTCGAAGCACTCACTATCGTGCTCGCCGTGGGCCACACGCGTGGTTGGCGTTCCGCATTTGAGGGAACGACGCTGGCGCTCGTCGTGCTCGGAGTACTTGTCGCAGGCTTCGGTCCCGCGCTCGTCCACGTCCCGCTCAGTGTGCTGCGATTGATCGTTGGTGGTGTGCTCTTGATTTTTGGGTTGCAGTGGCTCCGCAAAGCAATTCTTCGCTCAAGCGGTCTTAAGGCCAAGCACGATGAGGATGCAATCTACTTAGAAAAAGTGGCAGAACTGAGGGCTGCCGGTACGAGCGTCGGGCGCGACCGCATTGCTTTCGTGATGGCGTTTAAAGGTGTATTTCTCGAGGGTCTCGAAGTTGTTATTACCGTCTTGACGTTGGGAACATCCGCGCACCAACTCGGTCTCGCCGCCGTGGTCGCCGCAATTGCGGTGTTACTCGTCGGCGGTGTTGGCGTCATGGTCGCCAAGCAACTGTCCGCTGTTCCTGAAAACGCCATGAAGATGACGGTCGGCATTTTGCTCGTGAGCTACGGGACCTTCTGGACCGGGGAAGGGCTAAAGGTGCGCTGGCCGGGCAACGACACGATGCTGTTGGTGCTCGCCGCCATCTACCTAGTCGTCACCTGGCTCATCATCGCCGCCGTGCGCCGTCAAAGCCCTTCTATCTCGGCTGAGGTCGCGGCATGAAAAACGAGCCGTCACTTCCCATTCGACTATTGAAGGGCTTTGGTCAGTTCTGGTGGGATTTTCTCATTGGCGACACGCCTGAGCTGTTCGTCGCCGCGCTCATCATCATCGGCGTAATCGCGCTGCTGAGTCGCGCTGGCCATTACAACGCGACCGCCGCCGTCACACTTCCGCTACTCGTGGTCATTGCCCTTGGAATCTCGGTGCGTCGAGCGAGTCGAGCGAGTCGTCGTAAATAACGTCAGCGTGAGCGGAGTTCGTACGCCGTCATCGAGAGCGAACCCATTTCATGCCCGTCGACCAGCGTCGTCGTAGCGACGCCGGTGGCGGCCGACAGTCCCGCGACGTAGGCGAGCGGTAAGAAGTGGTCGGGCGTGGGAACGGCCAATTGATAGTCCGGGTGGCTCAGGACTCGGCCAAGTTCACCGGCGTCGCGGGTCACGACGTCGCGCACGTCGTCATCGAATCGTTGCGCCCAGTCCGTACCGCGGCCCGGTGACTTCCAGTCAACGAGTCCGAGATTGTGCACGACATTGCCACTGCCAAGAATGAGGACACCTTCGCGTCGCAGCTGGTGCAATCCAGTGCCGAGTTTGAAGTGATAGTCGAACGGGAGCGTGGCGTTGATCGAGAGTTGCACTACTGGAACGTCCGCCTGGGGGAACATGTGTGCGAGGACCGACCACGTGCCGTGATCGATGCCGCAGCTGTCTTCGTCGAGCCCCACGTAGGTTGGCTGCACGACGTCAATGATTCGTTGCGCCAACTCCGAGCCGCCCGGGGCCGGATACTGGACGTCGAAGAGAGCCTGAGGAAAACCGTAAAAGTCATGAATTGTTCGGGGCGCACGCATTGCGGTCACCGCGGTGATGTTGACGTACCAGTGGGCGGAGACGACGAGAATTGCGGTGGGCTTGGGCATCGTTGCGACGAAGCTCGACCACGCCTCGGTATAGCGATTGTGTTCAATCGCGTTCATTGGATTGCCGTGACCAATGAACGCGGCGGGCATGAGATCTGGCGCTAGAGCGTCGTTCATAGTGCCGTCAGCGTAGTGCCCGACATGTCAGTACGGGGCGTCGTAGCCTTGACGGATGCGATCGTTGCGAGTACTGGGCGGATTCATTCTGGCGACGTCGGGAACACTCTTTGGTGCGGCGGGTGGGTCGAGTGCGACCAGCCCGAGTCAACTGACGTGCGCCGCTCAAATCGTCAGTACGTGGCGACTTCGCCAAATTGCTAACGAGACAATTGTGGTGCCGGTCTACGCCACGAACATCGGGGCGATGGCGCCCGCGGCGCGCGCCGGATACGGCGGACTGCTGCTCTTTGGCAATGTGGCACCAGCGTCGATGTCCGCCGTCATTGCCACGCTCCAGCGCGAGCGACCAGAACACAATTCAATGCTGGTCATGACCGACGAAGAGGGTGGAGGCGTGATGCGCCTCAACAATATTGTGAGTGCATTTCCTTGGCCCCAGTCGATGGGCACCAACTCTTCACCGTCGCGAATCACTGCCATTGCCCACCGAGTCGGAAGGCAGCTACTTAGTGTTGGCGTGAACATGGATTTGGCACCGGTCCTTGATGTGGATGGCCGCCCCGACTTTCCCGGCGTCGTGAATCCCGACGGGTTTCGTTCGTTCAGCGGCACGCCGTCGATCGCCGCAACCGATGGCACCGCGTTCATGCAAGGTCTCGTCAAGGCCAACGTCACCGCGGTCGTCAAGCACTTTCCCGGACTCGGTTACGCCACCCGAAATACTGACTATGGACCGGCCGCCACGTTACCGTGGGCGAAGTTACGGACAACGGGGCTAGTCCCGTTTAAGCAGGCCATCGCCAATGGCGCTCAAGCGGT
Organism: Acidimicrobiales bacterium; assembly: GCA_038323435.1. Lineage (GTDB taxonomy): Bacteria > Actinomycetota > Acidimicrobiia > Acidimicrobiales > RAAP-2 > RAAP-2. The sequence continues at coordinate 2,628 of JBBQGY010000128.1, read as the reverse complement.
CATGATGTCCAATGCTCGAACCCCGGGCCTCTCCGCTCTGCCCGCCAGTATCTCTGCGGCGGACGTCAAACTCTTGCGCCAGACACTTGGTTTCCAAGGTCTCATCGTCACCGATTCGTTGTCGTCGGGAGCCATCAGCGCTCTGCACCTCACCGAACCGGCCGCATCAGTGATGGCCCTCGCGGCCGGAGCCGACCTTATTCTTTTCGGTTCGCCTACGTCGCCGGCGGCGTCGCTCGCGCTCGCGAGCCAGATATCGGCGGCGATCGTTGTCGCGGTCAACAATGGGACGCTGTCGCAGTCGACGCTCGTCTCGGCGGCGGCCGAGGTACTCGTCACCCGCAATACGGTGTCGTGCCCGGCGCCACTCGGCTGATCACAGATAGTGGGGAGGAACCTCATTGTCAACGCGCAACGATTTGCGAATTTCCTCGCGCAGTCGGGCGACTTCTGCGCGCAATGTGGCAATTGTGGCTTGGAGCTCTTCTCGGGTTGGCTCGGCGCTCGTCACCCCTCTATTTTCGCACACTGTTCGATCCACATCTCGAATGACGTTCTCTCAATTGGCTCGCACTCGCGGCCGGTACTCGCTGGAGTCGGGACTGCCGGTATCCAAGATTTAACTCAAATTGATCATTATTGTGAGACCGTGTTGGTCCAATGGGGAGCCACGCAAGGGGGGACGTAATGTCTACGACTGATTCGGGGACGCTGGACGGTGATCGCTTAGCCGCACTCGGTTACAAGCAGGAGTTGTCGAGGGTTCTCTCGCTGTTCGACAATTTCTCGGTGGCGTTTGCCTATCTGAGTCCAATGGTGGGCATCTATTCGCTCTACACGCTCGGCCTGGGCATGGGCGGGCCGGCGTATATCTGGACAATGCCGGTGGTGGTCGCACTGATGATGCTCGTGGCGCTGGTTTTCGGTGAACTCGCGAGTGAGTACCCACTCTCGGGTGCGCTCTATCAGTACGGCAAATACAACGTTGGCGCACGCTATGGATGGTTCGTTGGTTGGATCTACGGTTTCGCGTTGCTCGCGACCGTGGCGTCGGTCGATTCGGGCATCGTGGGGTACGTCACGAGCCTCTCGAACATCTGGTTCAAGACGCACCTCGACCCGACCAATCACCTGACAATCTTTTTCGTGGTCGGTGTCATGATCGTCTTTTCGGCCATTCTCAACTCCGTGGGCGCAAAGCTCATGGGTCGCGTCGCGGGACTTGGCGTGTACGTCGAGACGATCGGCACCTTCGGAGTGGCGATCGCGTTGGCGATTCACGGCTTCCACCACGGATTTGGGTACACGTTCACGTCGCAGGGTGCACAGAATATGGCGACGAACCACCTCGGCATTAACTTCGGCGGTCACTGGCTCACGGGCGCGGCGTTGGTCGCGGTGTTGGCGAACGTCTACATTTTCTACGGCTTCGAGTCCGCCGGCGACGTCGCCGAGGAAACGAAGGACGCGCATCGTCAGGTGCCTCGCGCGATGCGTAACGCCCTGCTCTACGGTGGCATCGCGTCATTCGTCCTCGTGCTGGGCCTCTTGCTCGCGACGCCGAAGGCCGGCATCGCCGGGGTTGTCACCGGTGGCATCCCGTCAATTCTCGCGGTATTACCGAGCTGGCTCCAGGATTTCTTCCTGGTCATGGTGATTATTGCGTTCTTCAGTTGTGGCACCGCGGTGCAAGGCGCGGGAGCTCGCGTCGCCTACGGACTCGCTCGCGACGGCGCCATACCCTTCTCGAGCAAGATTCGAGCGGTGCATCCCAAGCACAAGACACCGGTCAACGCAATCATCGTCGGTACGATCGTTCCGTTCCTCTTCCTACTGCTCGTGCTCATCAATCCGTCGCACAACGTCCACATTCTGTGGTTCGACTACCCGGCGAAGGTCAACGCCCTTTACGCACTCGTATCATTCGCCACGTCGGGAATTTATCTGTCGTTCCTCCTGACGGTGGTGGGCGCGCTCATCGCCCGAAGCCGGGGCTGGGTGCCAAATGGTTCGTTCACGCTCGGCAAGTGGGGCTACCCGGTCACTATCGCTGGTGCGATATACCTCTTTTTGATGCTGGTAAACATCGTGTGGCCGAGTGCGTTGTCGAGTGGTCGTGCCGCGTACTTCAACTACGGCTGGGTGACCCTCTTAGTGATGATCGTGATTGTCGTCGCTGGCGCTCTCTACGAAGGAATCGCGCGACCCGATAAGTCGATTGGTCAACACCGAATCGAACAGTAATCCGAAGCTCGCCGGCGCCCTCTTAGGCCCGGCGAGCTTGGGCTTTTATCGACGAAGATCTGCACTACCGGGCCAGCGATGATCCGCATCACGTTTCGTGCACACGAATGACAACACTGAAGGTCAGTGTGTTCGACTACGGGAAAAGGCCTCGAAGTTCGGTAGCTTCAGCAATCCTCTCCACGCCCGCCACGATGGCGGTCTCGCGAAGCGTAAGTTCGAGTTGCTGGTGACGTGTCCAGATGTGGTTGAACGCTTCGTGCATCGTCTTTTCCAATCGCTGCTGAAAAAGTTCGGTCTCCCACAGGTAGCCCTGCAAGTCTTGAGCCCACTCGAAGTACGACGCGACCACGCCGCCCGCATTGGCGAGGACGTCGGGGACGG
>JBBQGY010000127.1:0-5479 GCA_038323435.1 Acidimicrobiales bacterium | reverse complement strand
TCGCCGCGACCGGCGTCGGCGCGCTCGGCATTATTGACATGGACGTGGTCGACTCGTCGAACCTGCAGCGCCAAATCCTTCACAACCTCGACAGAGTCGGTATGCGCAAAGTTGAGAGTGCGAAGATCACACTCACTGCCATGAATCCCGACCTCACGGTCATTACGTACGACACGCGTCTCGGGGCTGACAATATCCTTGACATCATTGACGGTTACGATGTGATCCTCGACGGCACCGATAATTTCCCTACTCGTTACCTCGTGAACGACGCGGCACTATTGAAGAACATTCCCGTAGTCCACGGCTCAATCTTTCGCTTCGAAGGTCAGGTCACCGTCTTTAATCCCTACGTCGGACCGTGCTATCGGTGCATGATCCCTGAACCGCCACCCGCGGAACTGGCGCCCAGTTGTGCCGAGGCGGGCGTGCTCGGCGTATTGCCCGGCATCATTGGATCCATTCAGGCAATCGAGACGATCAAACTTCTGCTCGAACTCGGTGATCCGTTGGTCGGTCGTCTCTTAACCTACGACGCAATGGATCAGTCGTTTCGCACGTTCAAGGTGCGCCGCGATCCCGAGTGCCCCGCCTGCGGAGAACATGCGGGGCCAATTCAGATCGCCGAATACGACGATCTCTGCATGCCGCACCCCGTACTCGCTTAAGCCATTACCACAATCGTGTCGGCGAACTTGTCGTGCAGGGTCTGCTTTCGATGATCGAATAACGGCATCAGGTCGTCAATCGCGATGACCACTAGCAGTACGACAAGTTCGAACTGACCGGCCACTAACAAGATAATCAGTTGGTAGGCCGCGACGAACGCCCAACGCTTGAACGCCTGGACCGTAGTGACACCCTGGCCGGTCGAAGCGTCGCGCACCCGCGTCAGCGCAACACGATTGCCGATCGTCTGTCCTCGTCGCGCGGAAATCAACTTCACGAGGTAGACACCCTGCAGCGCAGCAAAGGCGAGGATTCCAATTGTTGGACCTGACGTCGCGGTAAAGAATGACTGCAGCAGCCGCGATGGCAGGTAGAGGATGACGTTGTCGGCGAAGGTCGCACCAACTCGTCGCCACCAACCGGCGAGTTTTTGGCCCGTGGCGCTATCGGCGACGCCAAATGTTGAGACGGGAGTGCCGCAGACGCCACAGATGGAACCGGTCATTTGTGACCCGCAGTTGGAACAGTACATTCATGCATCTTTGTCGAACGAAGCTGCGCGGTGCGACTTTGGACGTAGGGGCAAGTGCGTCGAAAGCGACGCGGTCGTCATCAGGGCCTATCGTTGGCCCTGTGACGTCACTGGAACGATCGACCGATTCGGGAATTGAAGTGCGACCGGTGTACGGTGCGAACGATCTCGAGGACTTTGACGAAGCGACCATGCTCGGTCGGCCCGGGGACTATCCCTACACCCGTGGGGTCCAGCCCACGATGTACCGAGGCCGCCTGTGGACCATGCGTCAGTACGCCGGCTTTGGCACCGCCGAAGCCACCAATCAAAGGTTTAAATTCCTCCTCGCTGCTGGCCAGACGGGACTCTCGTGCGCCTTCGACCTGCCCACTCAGATGGGTTACGACGCCGACCACGAGCGATCCGAAGGTGAAGTTGGCAAGGTCGGTGTGGCCATTTCGTCGCTCGACGATATGCGCCTCTTGCTCGAGGGTTTGCCGCTCAATGACGTGACAACGTCAATGACAATTAACGCTACGGCGTCCACGCTCTTGTTGCTTTACCAATTGGTCGCCGACGAGCAGGGAGTGTCGAGCGAGCTTTTGCGAGGAACGATCCAAAACGACATCTTGAAGGAGTACGTCGCGCGCGGCACGTATATTTATCCTCCGCGACCGTCGATGCGCCTGGTGGTTGACACTTTTTCGTACTGCGCCAAGGAGATGCCGAATTGGAACACTATTTCCATCTCGGGTTACCACATTCGAGAGGCCGGCTCGACGGCGGTGCAGGAAGTCGCGTTCACCCTCGCCAATGGCATCGCCTACGTCGAAGCGGCCCTCGCCGCCGGACTCGTCCTAGACGACTTTGCGCCTCGACTCAGTTTCTTCTTCAATGCGCATAACAACCTCTTTGAGGAGGTCGCGAAGTACCGCGCCGCTCGTCGACTCTGGGCATCAATTATGCGCGACCGTTTCGGCGCGAAGGACCCGAAGTCCATGATGCTCCGCTTTCACACTCAAACCGGGGGCTCGACGTTGACGGCCCAGCAGCCCGAGAACAACATTGTTCGCGTCACTATTCAGGCTCTGGCCGCGGCGCTCGGTGGCACTCAGAGTTTGCACACCAACGGTTTTGACGAAGCCCTCGGTCTGCCGACCGAACGGGCCGCAAAGTTGGCGTTGCGAACTCAACAGGTGCTCGGCTTCGAATCGGGAATTACCGACACCGTGGATCCGCTCGCCGGATCGTACTTCGTCGAGACCCTTACGAACGACATTGAACGACTCGCACGCGAGTACATCGCCACGATTGATGAACGGGGTGGCGCGGTTGCCGCGATTGAATCGCACTTCATGCAAGACGAGATCGAAGCCGCCGCGTACAAGTTTGCGCGAGCCGTCGACGACGGCGAGAAAGTGGTCGTCGGCGTTAATCGGTTTGAGGAGAGCACCGCCGCCACCGCAGACGTCTTTCCCGTCGACGTCGAACAACAACGAGACCAGGTGGCGCGAGTGTCGGCCCTAAAGTTGACTCGCAACAATGAGGCAGTGCGTGCGGCGCTCGACGACCTCGCCACGGCGGCGCGAGGTTCATCCAACGTTCTCTACCCTATGAAAACCGCGTTGTCACGCATGGCGACCCTCGGCGAAGTGGCCGACGTACTGCGCGAGGAGTTCGGCGTCCACCACCCGAGCTAGCGCTCGAGTGGCTCGTGGAAATGGGTCACCGAGGGCGGACTGCGGTAGAACGGGTGAGTTCGCTCGCGCCACTGCTGAAAGAGCGCCGACTCGCGAAACGCCATGTGAGCCGCCACCGACGACCAACATACGAGAAGCAAATAGGTCGAGCCGTCTTCATCTTGACGGCGAACTTCGGCGCCGTGGCAGTCCGGCGCCGATTCAATAATTGGCAACACCTCGACCATGGTCGCTTCGAACTCCGCTTCGCGACCTTGGGCCACCGGAAGGATGGCGTGTTCGACGATCACGAACGGGCCATCAGTCGTGCTCGCAGTGCGGCGTCGCTGGCGACGTTGATTGCGGTGAGGGCCAGCGCGATCGCGCCGTCGAGGACCGCGTCGTCGGCCTCTGGGGTAATGCACGCGGCCGTAAACTCGTGCTGATGATTGACCGCACCGTGCGTAGGAATCATCAACAGCGGGTGGATCGACGGGACAACCAGCGAGACGTTGGCCATGTCCGTCGAAATCGTGGGCCGAGGTGCGCCGTCGTCGTCCAGGGCAAAGGTGCGACCAAGCGACTCAGCCGCCACCCGGTAGTGCGCGAGGATGTCATTGTCCGAGACCATGTGCGAAAAGGCGTGACCGAGTTCTCGCTGCGTTAGCCCGGCCCCGGTGGCGAGGGCGCCAGCCTCAAAGCAGTCACTCAGTCGTCGACGCAGGTGCGCCAGTCGCTCGCTCGTCACCGAACGGGCCATGAAGCGTCCGATCACTCGACTGGGAATGATGTTCGCGGCCACCCCCCCTTCGTCCACGATGCCATGTACTTGATCGCCGGGCGCCAGTTGTTGGCGTAAGAGTCCAATTGCGACCTGAGAAATGGTGAGCGCGTCGAGGGCATTGACACCTTCCCACGGCGCCGCCGAGGCGTGAGCTTCTTTACCGACGAACGTGACATCAAAGTGGTCGACGGCGAGGCACGTAGCTTCGAGACGATCGTTGGGCCAGGGGTGAATCATCATGGCGGCGTGCGCGCCGTCGAAGAAGCCCGCGTTGATGAGGTCGATTTTTCCGCCGCCGCCCTCTTCTGACGGCGTGCCGAGAAGCGTGACGGTGAGATTGAGCTCATCGGCGACGGTTGCGAGGCCAATCGCGGCACCGAGCGAGGACGCTGCGATGATGTTGTGACCGCACGCGTGTCCCACCTCGGGCAGTGCGTCGTACTCGGCACAGAACACCACCTGCAGATCGCCGGTGCCCTTGGTGGCGCGAAACGCCGTGGGCAGCGAGGCGATGCCGCGCTCGACGGCGAAGCCGGATTCTTCCGCGGCCCTTGCGACTGCCTCCGCGCTCTCGAACTCCACGTAGCCGAGTTCGGGATGGGCGTGAATGAAGTGACTCAGAGTGACGAGCGTGTCACGGGCCGCCCGGACGGCATTGGCTGCGGTTTCGACGCTGTTCATTCAATGACCACCACGACGTCGCCGGCACTCACCGAATCACCGGCGGTGACGTTGATGTTTTTTACGATCCCGGCCTTTTCAGCGTTCACGGAGTTTTCCATTTTCATGGCTTCTAGAATAAGCACGGTGTCGCCAGCTTCGACCTTTTGGCCGACTTCAACACTCACCTTGACTACGGTGCCCTGCATGGGCACGCTGACACTTCCCGATCCGCTACCGACCACTCCGGGGTGATGTTGGCGGCGAGGCTTCGCGGCGGTGCTGTGAGCGCGCACCACTCCGTCGTCGGTGTCGGGCAACCACAGCGCCACGGAGATGCGACGGCCGTCAACTTCGGCGGTGACGTCGCGTCGTTCGCTGCCGTCGTCAACCGAGGCCGTGGCGAGCGACGGGGGAGAAAGTCGGGAGAAATCGAGGTCGGTTTCCACCCACTTGGTTGAATGCATGCCGTTAACGAACTCTTCGTCGGACAAAATCACCACGTCGGCGGGCAGGGTCGTGGCCACGCCTTCAATGACGGTCTCTTCAATCGCTCGCAGCATTCGTCGACGTGCTTTCTCGCGGTCCGCACCCCACACGATGAGTTTGCCAATCAAATTGTCGTAATACTGCGAGACGGTGTCACCCGTTTGGTAACCCGCGTCGAGACGCACGCCTGGACCCGATGGTTGATCGAACCGAGTGATGGTGCCCGGAGAGGGCGCGAATCGGCCATCGCTCGGATCCTCGGCATTAATGCGCACCTCTATGGCGTGGCCGCTGTGAGCGATGTCGTCTTGCGCGAAGTCCAGTTTCTCGCCTGCGGCAATTCGTAGTTGCCATTCGACGAGGTCGAGTCCGGTAACCAGTTCGGTAACGGGGTGTTCGACCTGCAGCCGAGTGTTCATTTCCAGGAAGAAAAACTCGCCGTCCTGATAGAGGAATTCGACCGTGCCGGCGTTTACGTACCCGCACGCTTCGGCGACCTTCACCGCCGCCGCTCCCATGGCTCGCCGAACCTCGTCGGGAAAATTAGGCGCCGGCGACTCCTCGACCAATTTTTGGTGGCGTCGCTGCGCCGAACAGTCGCGTTCACCAAGCCACAACGTTGTGCCGTGACCGTCGGCGAGAATTTGCATCTCGATGTGACGCGGCCAAGTCAGGTAGCGCTCG
>JBBQGY010000126.1:0-5529 GCA_038323435.1 Acidimicrobiales bacterium | reverse complement strand
TGCGCAGAACCCAAGAAAGAAGTAGTGGTAGGCCGCGTACGAGAGACCGCCGCCCATGGGGTCGTAGAGTCCGTACACCCCGTTGTACCCGTTGAACAACGGGGTGTAGTTCTCGACGAAGTAGTAGATCGCCCACACCGCACCGAGCGTGGTGATCGCGAAGTAAACCTCACGCAGACTGCGCAGCGCAATCGCGCCAATGATCGAGGCGAATGCGACGACGATGACAACCGCGATCATCACGGCCAGCAGGTAGGGCAGGTGCCGACCAAAGATGTACTCGACCGGCGACTTGGGTTTGCCAATCGTCAACACCATCGTGACGTAGACCCCGAGGGCGAAGTAGGCGTAGGCCGATAGGTCAAAGTCTCCGGCCCAGCCCCAGATCATGTCAATGCCCAGAGCGAGCACCGCAAAGATCGACGCTTCGGTCAGTACTGCGGTCCAGTACTGCAGCATCAGGCACGCACCGACTGGGCGCGTCCGCGCACGAAAATTCCATTGGGCTTGATGAGCAGCATGGCGCACAAGAACGCAAACGCAATGACCAATTGGTACGCCGAACTGGTGTACGTGCCGGCAACCGCCATAACCAGACCCAAAACGATCGCACCACCGAGCGTGGCGTACGGTCGCCCGAGTCCGCCACCGACCGCGGCAGTAATCGTGAGCAGGAGAAACCCGTTACCGATTGACGGCGTAATGGTCCCGATCGTTTCGCCGTAAAGAAATCCGGAGAAGCCCGAAATGGCGCCCGCAACGGCCCAGGTTTGCATCACGACTCGACGGGCCGGGATACCACTTATTTGAGCCAACTCTCGATTCTGGGAGACCGCGCGAAGAGCTTTGCCGAGTCGCGTCCGCTGCAAGAGTACGTAGATTAAGAACGCGACGATCACGGCCGAGACCATCACCTTGATGGTAAGAGTGGTCCACAAGAACGGGCCGACGTGTAACAGATTTCCTTGGGGAAACTGGTAGCTGACGCTCGCCCCGCCAAAAGCAATGAGTATTGAATTCTGAAGAATGAGCGATGCGCCCAGGGTCGCTATCAGCGTCGACAGGACCTTTTGATTTCTAAATCGTTCGATGAGAAAGAAGTTCAACGCCATTGAGCTGATGACGCCGGCGAGTGTCGCGAGAACCGCACAGACGTACAGATTCAAGTGATAGGTCGTTTCAGCCACGTACGCCGTGTAGGCCCCAATGGTGAGTATTTCACCGTGGGCCAAGTTGACCACTCTGCTGACGGCGTATTCGAGAGTGAAGGCAACCGCCGACAGCGCGAGAATTGCAGCGGTGGCGAGACCAAGACCGACGCTGATCCAGAAAATGTTCATTTCCCCCCGAAACTTCCATCGTCACTACTACGGTCAATGGCTCACTTCACGCGCGTCGCGCCTTCCGCTTTGCGAGACTAACAGTTACGTACGTTCTATTAGGTAAAATTTACGGTCGCCGGCGACCTACGTTCGTGCGTCACGTCAACATTAAATACTTTGTTGGCTCGTCACGACATAGTTGATTTGGTTGCATTGGGCACGCCGTCGACACGTGATGACTGTCACCGATCAATTGAAGTTGCGGGGATGGTGACACGCCACGAATCGACCTGGTCGCAGTTCCACGAACTCCGGTTTGACGGTTCGACAGACCTCGGTCGCGGCGGGACAGCGAGGATGAAACGAGCAGCCGGTCGGCCGGTCTGATGGATCGGGCACGTCGCCACTGATGATGATGCGCTCTCGACGCGGCGCGTCGGTGTCGTTGAGTTCGGGCACGACGGACAGCAACGCTTCGGTGTAGGGGTGATGCGGTGTTTCGTAGAGGTCTTCGGCGTCGCCGAGTTCGACAATCTCGCCTAAGTACATCACCCCCACCCGATCAGAGACGTGACGCACCACTCCGAGGTCGTGAGCGATAAAGAGATAGGTCAAATCGAACTTCTCTTGGAGGTCGGCCATCAAGTTCAATACCTGGGCCTGGACGGAGACATCCAATGCGGATACCGGTTCGTCGGCCACGACGAGCGACGGATTAAGTGAGAGTGATCGGGCAATGCCAATGCGCTGACGTTGGCCACCCGAGAACTCGTGTGGGTAGCGACGCCACGACGCGGGGTCGAGTCCCACGGTAACGAAGAGTTCGCGCACCCGGTCGAGGATCTCGTCCTCGGTGCCCACCTTGTTAATGCGCATGGGGTCCGCGACGATGTCAGCGACGGTGCGACGCGGATTAAGCGAGGCGTAGGGATCTTGGAACACGAGCTGCATCTCGCGCCGGTACGGACGTAATTGACGCCGTGAGAGACCGGTCAGAGTGACGCCGTGGAACTCGACCGTGCCTGACGTCACGGGCAAAAGTTGGACGAGACATCGCGCGAGCGTCGACTTACCACACCCGGACTCTCCCACGATCCCGAGCGTTTCGCCGCGACGTACTTCGAGCGACACGCCGTTGACCGCAGTCGCGACCGAGCGCGCACCGAGTTTCTTTCCGCGTGAAGTGAAACTCTTGACGACGTCGGTCGCGCGAAGAAGGACGTCGCCGCTCATGAGTGGTCCCCTGACGAAGATACCGTGGAGCGAATTTGCACACGTTGCTCGTCGTCGAGCCAGCACGCGTCCAGGTGACCGTCGTCACCGTGCAACATCGGGCGCTCTTCACATATCGCCATCCGGTACTCACAACGCGGCGCAAAGGCGCAACCCTCGGGCACGTTCAGCGGGGACACCGACGTACCGGGGATCGTCACGAGTCGCCGATTCTTCGAGTCGACTCTCGGCACGGCGCCGAGGAGCCCCCAGGTGTAGGGGTGGCGAGGATGACGCACGACATCAATCTCGCGGCCAATTTCCGCGGGCCGGCCGGCGTACATTACGACCACCCGATCGGCCATCTGGGCGATGACTCCCATGTCGTGGGTGATAATGACGATCGATGATTGGTGAACATCTTGGAGCTTCTCCATGAGATCGAGAATCTGCGCTTGCGTCGTGACGTCGAGCGCCGTCGTTGGTTCGTCGGCGATTAGCAACTTTGGATTGCACGACAGCGCCATGGCAATGACGACGCGTTGACGCATACCGCCGGAGAACTCGTGCGGGTAGTGGTTCACCCGAGTGGCCGGGTCGGGAATACCGACCTCGCCGAGTAATTCGATCGCCCTCGACTTCGCCTGCTGCTTGGACACGTCGCTGTGTGCGCGAATCTGTTCGGCAATCTGCCAGCCAACGGTATAGACCGGGGTCAAGGCGGTCATCGGATCTTGGAAAATCATGCCGACGTCGCCGCCGCGAATGCCCTGCAGCTCTCGATCGGACAGCCCCAAGATCTCACGGCCGGCAAATTTGACGCTGCCCGAGATCTTTACGTTCGAATCGCGAACGAGGCCGAGTATGGAGTACATCGCGACACTCTTGCCCGATCCCGATTCCCCCACAATGCCCAGGACCTCTTTTGGCCCAACGTCGAAGGACAGTCCGTCAACGGCTCGAAGTTCGCCCTGACGGGTCGCGAAGGAGACCTTGAGATCGCGCACGCTGAGAACGGCATCCGATAGCGGGGGGTGATCAAGCAATTCGCACTCTCGGATCTAGGACGGCGTAGAGAATGTCAACCACGGCGTTGGCGAGCACCACGAAGAACGCCGCGTACATAACGCAACCCATGATCACGGGTAGGTCGAGGCTTTGGAGAGAGTTATAGGTGAGCATTCCAATTCCGGGTAGTCCCATCACAACTTCGGTCAAGAGTGCAGCGCCGCCAATAAGAGCACCGAAGTCGAGCCCGAAGAGCGACACAACGGAGATGAGCGAACATCGCAGCGCGTGTCGAATCAGAATTCGCCGCTCCGACAGGCCCTTCGCTCGAGCGGTGCGAACATAATCCTCGTTCAGGGCATTGACTAGCTCCGCTCGAAGTACGCGCGCATAAATGCCCGCGTACAGCGCCGCCAATGTCAGCCACGGGAAGATCAAGTGCAGTGCCCACTCCAGAGGATTTTGCGTCAGCGGAACGTACCCGGAACCCGGCACCCATGAAAATAGAGACGAATGAAACTTGCTCTGAGTAAAGAAGTTCACAACTTCGCCGAGCCAGTAGGCCGGCACCGAAACCGCCGCGATGCCCACGAACATGATCAGCGGGTCTATGAATTTTCCGCGGTTGGCCGCAGCGATGACGCCACCCAACACGCCGACGATGACCCAAATAACGGCGGCCCCGATGACCAACGACAGCGTCACCGGCGCGGCCTGCAAGATCTGGGGTACCACCTTGCTGCCGATGTTCACGTACGACGTCAGGTCGTGCTTGATGAAGAGGTGCTCCATCATCAATAGGTAGCGGATCGGCAACGGCCGATTGAGACCGAAAGCGGCCTGCACTTGGGCGAGCACCTGCGGTGACGCACTTCGTCCGGCGATGCGCGCCGCCGGATCGACGCCGGGGGTTGCAAAGAAAATGAGAAAGACCATAACGCTGATGGAGAAGAGTACGAGTACCGCCGACAGCAAACGGCGCGCGATGAATGCGGGCATTTAGATAGAACCTCGCAACTTGGCTTTCGGATCGAAAGCGTCGCGAAAGCCGTCACCGAGAATATTGAGCGCACCGGCGGTAATGACGATGCCGATGCCCGGAGCGAACGCAACCCAGGGCCGCGTGTAGAGCAGTCCCAGACCGTCGTTGATAATCGTTCCCCAACTCGCGTTGGGTGGTTGGACCCCAATGGATAGGAACGAGAGGGCCGACTCGGTGAGCATGTCAAACGCCATCATGAGCGGAAAGAACACGATGATGGTGGGCGCCACGTTGGGCAGTATCTCCCTTCGCAAGATGTGCCAGTCGGACGCTCCAGATCCAATGGCCGCTTGAATGAATTCGCGCTCCTTGAGCGACAGAACTATGCCGCGCAGGGGTCGCCCCACGTAGGGCACGAAAACTCCCGCGATGATGAGAATCGGCAACATTAATGATCCGGCACCAATGTGCAGTGGTCCGATATTTAACCCGCTCGTCAAGAGAACGACCGAGAGCGAGATCGCCAACAAATAGATCGGAAAGGCCCACACGATGTCGAACACGCGCGAGACCACCCAATCGATCACGCCGCCGAAGTAGCCGGCCACGAGGCCGAGCACGGTCGCGACGAGACAGCAGATCACTGCCGACACCGAACCAATCAGCAACGTGGCGCGCCCGCCGTAGAGAAATCGAGCAAAGACGTCACGGCCCTGATTGTCCGCCCCGAGGAAGTACGAGGCAAAGTGCCACGTCGGTCCGATTGGTGTGACGCCCAGGCCAATGCCTTGAGTATTGGCTTGTAGGACGCTGACGATCTTGCCGTTTAAGCGAAACGTCCCGTTGAGGTTGGACGAAAAGGCGTCGACGTGAGCAATGTGGTGGGCGTAGACCGGAGCCAGCAGGCAGATCGCAACCATAAAAAGGACAACACCGAACGCCGCCATCGCCGCGCGATTGCGGCGAAGTTGGCGCAGCGACGATCGCCAGGGACTTTCGGGGCCC
>JBBQGY010000125.1:0-5546 GCA_038323435.1 Acidimicrobiales bacterium | reverse complement strand
ACAACCTCATCAAGCGAGTCAAGCGCGGCGCCTTCGGCTTCCGATCATTTCGCAACTTCAGGGTTCGAGTGCTCCTCTACGCCGGAAGGCCTGATTGGACAAAGCTCACTGGAATCACACCCCGTTAAAGTCCGAAGCTCCACATTACTAACCGTGGTCGAAGGCCCACCGGCGACGAGATCGCAAAGAAGAGCACCGCGACTGTTGCGTAGGTCAACAATTCAAACGGCAGGTGTTCTCGAAACGCAACAACGAGTAACGCGACACTGACCATCGTTCCGAAGAACAGAATCTGGCCGGTCATGGTTGGCGACAATGGATTGAAGATGAACTTGCCGAGAATGCGTAGCGGATAGAGCAGCGAGGGGAAGCTATTCCATCCGTCGCGTTCAGTACGCTGCCACGCACGAAGATTCCCGGTGTGAATCCATAAGTACGTCATGTACGTCACGAATCCGAGCGGAGCGAGGAGGGGGGCAATCAGCGATCGCCACTCGCGGTTTCGTCGTAGTGCGACGAACGATGAGACCACGCAACAGACGCTGAAGACGAGACCAACGGGCGACGTCAACGTGGCGACAGCTCCCACCACACCCGCAACGAGCCATTTTCGACGCAGGAGCGCGATGAGGCCAATGGCGGCGAGTGTGATAACGATGCCTTCGTTGTACATCAAGCTGAATACAAAGCTCCCAGGGGCGACGGCAAAGAGCAGCGCCGCTCGTTCGGCCCGGTCGCGCGTGGTGTACTCGTTGGTGACTTTCCCGACGGCAATCACGGCGGCGAGACCGGCCGTCGCACTCACCGTCAGACCAATGACCGGCGCCGACAGCTGGGTGACGTTAGCCAAAGCGCGGATAATGAGTGGAAACAGAGGAAAGAGGGCGATGGGATTGGCCAGCACGTGTCCCGACGCCATCGGAAAGTGGCTCGGATAACCGTGGTAGACCGCCTTCAAGAACCACACGCCATCCCACGTTGAAAGATCGTTGATAATCCCGTGGTGATTGAAGACGTCCACTATCGCGACGATGACGAGTGTTGCGAGACGCACTGCGACGTACAGAGCCACGGCCCGATGAAATGGCACGCGCCGCCACCATTGGCGTACGTCGACCGCTGAAGTGACGTGGTCAGTCGACACGGTCAGCACCCCCAATGACTGTTCGCCAATGACCGGACGCGATGAACCAGATTAATCCTGCGATGAGTAAGGCGCTAGCGAAATAGAACCCATTGCCACCAATCATTGGCGTACCACCCGGTCCGACCAGGAGCATGGCGAGCCCGCAGAGTACCGCAAGGAAGTACGATCGTTGCGCGGTGGTGACCGCGAGCACGGTGATACCCCATAAAAAGTACCACGGCCAAACGGTGGGACTCAGCATGACGACAACGAGTAGCGCAATACCGAAGTTGCGAGTTACGTTGCGGCTCCGAGTGCGCAGCACGATCGCTGCCAACGCGAGAACGGCGAGGAGTTCGCCGAAGTGTTGAGTAGTAGTGACGACATTTCGTGATGCGTCGTGTACGCCGACTACATGCAGAAGAGTTGCGAAGAGCAGCCCGACCGACACCGTCGGTGAAGTGAGGACATGGAGTTGCGTTGGAATACTCAGTGCCTTCGATCCCAGCCAGAACCATCCGTATCCAGCGGCTTCAGTGACACCGATGAGAACCGCTGCGGAGATCAGCGCAGATTCAAATGTAATACCGGCGCGGATCCGCCACGTCGCATGCCGCCGCTGTCCGGCGACGAGAAAGACAATCCCTGCGAGTGCGGGCAGTTTGATGGTGGCCGCAACAGCAAACAGTGCGACCGCCCAGCGCCAGTTCCCGCGAAGCCGCAGCCACAGTGCGACGGCGATGAGACCGAGCATCAACGTGTCGTTGTGCGCCGAGGAAACAGCACTGAAGAGAGCCAGCGGACTCAGCACGCCGAGCCAAAGTGCCACACCACCATCGACACCGAATTGGTCGGCGATCAGTGGCAGAAAGATCATGAGCAGCACGACACCGAACAGCATGAGGAGTCGAAACGAGATCACTTCGGTCATGAGCGAGTGACCTGACAACGAAGTCACGACCCTGGTCAATTCGACAAAAAGCGGACCGTACGGCGACGTGGTGTGATGCCACACATTCGCAACTGACGACAAGAGCGTGCCGTTGCCAAGAGCCTGGGGTGCAATCGCATAGGGATTAAATCCGTGGCGAACGAGTTCGCCTTGGGCAATGTAACTGTAGACATCGCGACCGAACAGCGGAGTACCGGCGAAGAGAGGAGCCCCCCAGCCAGCAAGGACGATCCATGCTCGACTGGATCTGAATTCACCACGCCGTGCGATTGCACCAATTCCGATCCACGCGACAAGTAATACGACGACCGAACTGTAAAAGATTGCGTGGGCAATCGCGTAGTTGCCTTCTGGTATTCGCAGCCACCACTGGTATGAGTGCGGCCGCGGATTTGATCCGATGGTCGCACCCGTCAAGACGGCGCCCAGCGATCCCGCCCCGCCGAGTACGACGAGAAACCAAAATTGGTTACTCTGGTGAGAGAATCGTGAGGTGGCACTGTCGATCTGCACGATTCTCATTTCCCTTACGTTGGTTGTCATCAATTCCGTATTGCAAACCAGATGAATTCCATAACCCCTAAGTGATGCACGGATATTGAGCGCCGTGCTTCAATTTGCCACCGAAGAACTACCCCGGATTCGTCGAACTACGTCAGTGAATTTCCTACACGTTCGCCCGCTTCAATTTAAGTCGACCCAGAATTTCGTCGAGTCCCCCGTAGCAATTTGTGATGTCCCAAACGAATTCAATTGCATCATCGTCGCTTAGTGCGACGTCGAAGTTGTTGATATCGAGGAAGATGTCGGCAACGAGCTACGCGTATCACCGACTCCAGCCCACACGAGGTTGGTTATTCCCTGGTGAATGGAACCGGGCGGCTGGCTTGAGTCCTTCGACTAAGTATGCGTTAATTGCGAATGCACTCGACCGGCTTTGAGCCATCACGGAATTGAGAGGTCCAACATCAGAATTTTCGGCCAATCGATAGTTCCTGAAGTGTTGAGGATGGATCCTCGAGGGTCACGTAGTGACGCCATCTACACCCTCCGGTATCGATTGTTTGTCGCCTTCTTCGATGCCAAAGTGTCGATCGTCACAGGTGCGGTAACCGCTTTGCCGCTACTGGGAAGGTCAGATTTGGATCCGGTAGCGCAGATTCACGACACCATTGTCAAACCGGTGCTCTTCCAAGAGATCCAACTGAACGCGGGCGTCGCTGAAGAATGTGCGCTTACCTTTACCGATAAGAACCGGATAAATGAAGAGCTGGCACTCATCGACGAGTCCGTCGTTTAACGCTTGCGCCGCGAGGGTCGAACCGCCGACAGTCAAATCGTTCGAAGCGCGCGCCTTCATCTCGCGGACCACATCAGGGTCGAAACGGCGCTCAAGTCGCGTGTTGGTGGTCGAGACTTCTTGCAATGTCGTGGAGTAGACGATCTTCTCGGCCATCTGCCAAATGTTGGCGAAGTCGGCCAGCAGTTCAGACTGGGCGGTCAGGGTGGGATCGGTTTCCCAAATTGACATGGTCTCATGCATGCGCCGACCAAGAAGGTAAGTACCGATGGGGCGCAACATGTCAGTAATGAAGGTGAAAACTTCGTCGCTGGGGGCGGTCCATGCAAGGCTGACCTTCGCATCCTCGACGTAACCGTCAAGGGACGTATTCGTTATGTAGATCAGTTTGGCTATGTCGCACCCTACTCTCGCGCGTTGACGTCCTAAGGGTGCATGCGAAGATTCGACTCAACAGGGGTCGCCATGTCCAAGGGGTGCAGACTTTGAGATCGCGGTCTCACGAAGAAAAGTCCCCGAAGTTCCGAATCCGGTCACGTAACCATTGCCGGCTTGGTGAGCAACGAGCTACCCGACCTCGCTGAAATCCGATGAGCCAGTTAAGTATCACGGGTCCGGCTGTCGGGGATGTCGCGAAACATCACAAAGGTGCCCCCGGCAGGATTCGAACCTGCGCTCACGGTTTAGGAAACCATTGCTCTATCCCCTGAGCTACGAGGGCGGGGTGATGTTCAATTGTACGCCCCCGCTCTCTCGAACTTGCATCTTGTTGATTGCTCAATGAATCAACGCTCCAACGATTTGCCGGAACAGTAGAGTCGGGAATTACCGAAGAAAGTACGTACATTGAATTTTCGACTGAAATCGAATCGCCACTGTCAATTACTGAAGGGATATTGACGTGACTTTCGCCGAGCACGTTGGCCTACTCGCGCTTGTTGGATCGGGCGAGTATCTCCCTCAGATGATCGAATTGGAAGCGAGCCTGTTAGACGGTCGTCCGCCACGCTATGTGCAACTTGCGACGGCGGCCGTGCCCGACGGCCCCGATGTGGTTGCAAAGTGGCACCGACTCGGCGAAGCGCAAGCGAAGCGTTTGAATGTCGAAGCCATTGTGTTGCCAGTAAATGATCGTGACGACGCCAACGATGCTGCATTGGCAGACCAAATCGCGGGCGCTGGCTTGATTTATTTATCGGGAGGTAATCCCGGATACCTCGCCGATACTCTTCGTGATACGTTGGTCTGGAAGGCGATTGAATCCGCATGGCGCGAGGGAGCGTCGCTCGCCGGCTGCAGTGCGGGCGCGATGGCAATGACGTCGTGGATACCTTCAATTCGTCACCCTCGCCAAGGCGGCACTGAAGGACTTGATCTTCTACCGCATGTTCGAGTGATTCCTCACTTCGATGCGTTCGCCGCACGGATACCGGACCTAGTCACCCGCTTCTTGTTGCCGCACGAATCGTCGATTGTGCTCATTGGAATTGATGAAGATACTGCGATTGTTGGAGGCCCAGTCGAGTGGACCGTAACTGGGCGTCAATCGGCGTGGCTACTTACGACCGACGGCCGCGAAGAACTCGTCAGCGGTTCGAAGTTTACGACACCTTTTTAACTGCCCCCCGATTTTCGATATCGCATGCCAATGAACCGAAAATTGATCCTTCAAAATTCTGGAGATATAGTTGCTTTCAGTCAAGCAATTGAGAACAGGTGAGATCCAGGTATGGCGGCAAAAACTCTTGACGACACCCAAAGTGATCGGTACAAATGGATTGCGCTCACGAATACGACGCTTGGTGTCTTCATGGCGACGGTCAATTCATCGATCATTTTAATTTCTTTACCCGCGATTTTCCGAGGTATTGGCATTAATCCTCTCGCACCAGGGAATGTTGGATACCTGTTGTGGCTCTTGCAGGGCTACCTGCTCGTGACTGCAGTGTTGGTGATCAGCCTCGGTCGACTTGGCGACATCGTGGGACGTGTTCGGATCTACAACCTCGGATTCGCGGTGTTCTCTTTTGCGTCGATCGTCTTAGCGCTCGATCCCTATCGCGGCAGCGGGGGTGCGATGTGGTTGGTGCTGTGGCGCCTCATACAAGGCGTGGGTGGCGCCATGCTGTTCGCAAATTCGACTGCGATTCTCGTGGACGCCTTCCCGT
>JBBQGY010000124.1:0-5557 GCA_038323435.1 Acidimicrobiales bacterium | reverse complement strand
TCGACGAAGGGTCAGGCCAATGTCGTCCCAGCCGTTCAGCAGCCGCTCACGCGTCATGGGATCGAGTGTGAACGTTCGCTGCCAACCGGCTTCGGGAACTTCGACGCGAAGGCGGTCGACGTCAACGACGACGAGGCGCGTCGGGTCCTGCCTCACGAGGCTCGCGAGCTCTTCGACGTCGATCGCGGGCAGTTCGGCAATGACCAGACCTTGCTTGGATGAGTTATTGCGAAAAATATCGCCAAATGAAGGCGCGACGATTGCTTCGAAGCCGTAATCCATGAGCGCCCACACCGCGTGCTCGCGCGACGACCCCGTACCAAATCGCGGCCCCGCGACGAGGATGGTGGCTCCCGCGTAACGCTGTTGATTCAACACGAAGTCCGGATCGTCACGCCATTCGCTGAAGAGGCCGCGACCGAAGCCGGTGCGCTCGACGCGTTTGAGCCAGTCTGAAGGAATGATCTGGTCGGTGTCGACGTCGGAACGATCCAGTGGGACGCAACGGCCCTCGACAATTCGCACCGGTTTCATTCAACGACCTCGTCGGGTGAGGCGAAGCGACCTTTAATTGCCGTCGCCGCGGCGACAACGGGCGACACGAGATGAGTGCGGCCACCTCGGCCTTGGCGGCCCTCGAAGTTTCTATTCGACGTGGAGGCGCTGCGTTGCCCCGGCTTCAGTTGGTCGGGGTTCATGCCGAGGCACATGGAGCAACCCGGTTCGCGCCATTCGAATCCAGCTTGCAGGAATATGTCGTCGAGTCCCTCCTCTTCGGCCTGGCGTTTCACGCGGTGCGATCCGGGAACGACGAGCGCCCGAACTCCGTCAGCGACGTGATGTCCCCGAGCCACGTCGGAAGCAGCACGAAGGTCTTCAATGCGCGAATTTGTGCATGATCCAATAAAGACGACGTCAACGGGGATCGAACGAACCTCCGTACCCCCGGTGAGACCCATGTAGGCGAGCGAACGTTCAGTGGCGTTGCGCTGATCGGGGTCACTGAAGTTATCCGGAGAGGGGATCACGCCGCTTAGAGCCACCACTTGTGCGGGATTCGTGCCCCAGGTGATTGAGGGGACGAGAGTGTCGGCGTCGAGCACGATTTCACTATCGAAGTGCGCCTCGTCGTCACTCACGAAGGTTCGCCATCGCTCGATGGCGTGCTCGAGTGCCACTCCTGCTGGTACGCCCGGACGTCCGCGAAGGTAGTCAATCGTCGTATCGTCGACTGCCACAATGCCGGCGCGAGCTCCCGCCTCGATACTCATATTGCAGACGGTCATGCGGCCCTCCATGGAGAGACTTCGAATGGCCGCGCCGCGATATTCAATGACGTGGCCCGATCCGCCGCCAGTACCGAGTTCGCTCACGATCGCGAGGACCATGTCTTTCGCGGTGACTCCTGCGCGAAGCGTTCCGTTGACGGTGACCGCCATGGTCTTGGCCCGTTGCTGGGGGAGCGTTTGGGTCGCGAGTACGTGTTCGACTTCACTCGTGCCAATACCGAAGGCCAACGCCCCGAATGCGCCGTGGGTTGAAGTGTGTGAGTCACCACAGACAATGGTCATTCCGGGTTGCGTGACGCCCAACTCCGGTCCAATTACGTGGACGATTCCTTGATTCTCGTGACCGCGAGGAAACAGTGTGATGTCGAACTCTTTGCAGTTCTCGTCGAGCGCCTCGAGTTGGCGGCGCGATATTGGATCGTTGACGCGTGTCGTGATCGGATCGGTCGGCACGTTGTGGTCGGCGGTTGCCAACGTACGATCGGGGCGACGCACGGAGCGGTTATTGAAACGTAGGCCGTCGAAGGCCTGCGGACTGGTGACCTCGTGGATCAAGTGAAGGTCAATGTAGAGCAGCGTTGGTTCGCCCGCGGGCGAGACGACCACGTGTTCGTTCCAGATTTTTTCGTAGAGTGTCGCCGCGGCCATGTCCTAACGCAGTCCCACAATTTTCACTCGCAGTTGACCCGACGGCGCTTCGTAATCCACCTGGTCGCCGACGCCGTGGCCGAGTAGCGCCTCCCCAAGTGGGGACGTGGGCGACGCCACGAGGACACCCTCCGGCTTTTCCTCAATGGAGCCAAGAAAGAACTCTTGAAATTCATCATCACTGTCGCCTTCGTAGACGACTTGGACAATGGTGGCGTGGCGCACGGTGTCGGCATGTTCGTCGCGCTGGACGAGCTCGTGGTTTCGAATGACGTTGTCGATTTGACGGATTCTCGACTCCATTTTGCCTTGGGCGTCTTTCGCCGCGTGGTAGTCACCGTTCTCGGAGAGGTCGCCCAGGAGCCGAGCAGATTCGATAACGCGTGCAATGTCCGTACGACCAACGGTCGTGAGATGGTCAAACTCAGCTCGGAGCTTTTCGAGCGTCTCTATGGTGATGCGGTGGATTTCGCCGGCCATACCGATTCCTCAATGATGGTGAAGTGCTGATTCTACCGTTGCGCTGCAATCGGACAGCCCGTGGGTTTGCTCGACACTCGATTGGGCGACCAAAATAGAGCAAAGAGAGAGGGTCCACGCATGAGCAGTCAACGAACGTACCGCGTGGCCGTGGTGGGTGGTGACGGCATTGGACCCGAAGTCGTCGACGCCGCACTGAACGTCGTGCGCGCGGCCGGTGTAGCCCTCGACACCACCTCCTTCGACCTCGGTGCCGCGAGGTACCTGCGCGACGGATTCGTCTTGGACGACCACACCCTCGAAGAGCTTCGGGGCTTTGACGCGATCATGCTGGGGGCCATTGGTCCGGCTATTGGCGACACGCGAATTCCGGCGGGCGTGTTGGAACGGGGACTGCTGCTTCGACTTCGATTCGGTCTCGACCTCTACATCAACTACCGACCATTTCGCGGCGTGCCGGGATCGATGGCGGAGAATACGCAGTTCGCAATAGTTCGCGAAAACACCGAAGGTCCCTACGTGGGCGAAGGGGGTGTGCTGCGCTACGCCACGGCCCACGAAGTGGCGACGCAGGGATCGGTCAATACACGGTTTGGCGTTGAGCGTTGCGTGCGTTACGCATTCGAGCGAGCCGCGTTGTTGGCACGACCGAAACTTACCCTCGTGCACAAGACCAACGTGCTCACCTTCTCCGGCGACTTGTGGTCGCGCGTAGTGACCGACGTCGGAGTGGAATTCCCGAACGTAGAAGTGGACTACAACCACGTCGACGCCGCGTGTATTTACCTAGTCGAGAATCCCGCGCGCTACGGCGTTATCGTCACTGACAATCTCTTTGGGGACATCTTGTCCGACCTCGCCGGCGCGGTGACTGGTGGTATTGGCTACGCCGCGAGCGCGAATCTAAATCCCGCTCGCACCGGCGCGTCGATGTTCGAACCGGTTCACGGCGCCGCCCACGACATCGTCGGCATCGGTCGGGCCAACCCGTTAGCCGCGGTGTCGTCGGCGGTGTTGATGCTCGAGCATTTCGGCGAGCACGACGTTGCGTCGCGCATCGACCACGCGGTGGCAGACTTCAGTGGTGACAGTTCGTTGGGGACTGCCGCGATTACCCAGCAGCTACTAGAGAGGTTGTAAATGCCCATCACTCCGACAAAGAAGATTTGGATGGACGGCACGTTCGTCGACTGGGAGAACGCGACGACTCACGTACTGAGCCACACTCTGCATTACGGCACGGGAGCGTTCGAAGGGATTCGCGCCTACAAGACGCCCAACGGTGTCGCGGTATTTCGTCTGCGCGAACACATGCTGCGCTTAATTCGCAGTTGCAAGATCCTCATGATCGACCTGCCCTATTCCCTCGACGAACTCTGTGACGCGGTCGTTGACACGGTGCGGATCAACGAGATGTCCGAGGGCTGCTACATCCGCCCGCTCGTCTACCTCGGCTACGGCGAAATGGGCGTCAACCCTTTGCCCGCAGACTCCAGCGTGATTATCGCCGTGTGGCCGTGGGGCGCGTACCTGGGCGATGACGCGGCTCACAACGGGGCGAAAATGAAAATCTCCTCATGGGCGCGCCACCATCCCAATTCCATGCCGACAAGTTCCAAGACCGTGGGCGGTTACGTAAATTCAGGTCTCGCCAAGATTGAGGCGGTCAAGGCCGGTTACGACGAAGCGATTTTGCTGGGCACCGACGGACTGATTAGCGAATGCACGGGCGAAAATCTGTTCATTGTGCGCGACGGCGTGATCATCACCCCGCCCCCTTCGGGCGCCGGGGCGCTCGGCGGTATCACGCAATCAAGCATCGTGAAGATTGCGTCGGACCTCGGGCACCACATCATTTTTGAACTGCTCCGCCGCGACGACCTCTACGTGGCCGACGAAGCATTTCTGAGTGGTACGGCCGCCGAAATTGTGCCCATCGGATCGGTCGACGACCGATCGATTGGTGACGGTAAACCCGGTCCCATCACGAAAGAGATTCAGACGACGTACGCCCAGACCGTGCGCGGCATGCGTCCTCAGTACGAAGAATGGTTGACTCGGGTCTGATTTCGAAGAAGGATAAGGTCGATAGGTGACACAACCGACATTTACTCCGGTTCCCGCTTCGGGTACCGTGCGACCCACCATGAAGACGAGTACGCCCGAACTGGCTCGATTACCCAAGCCCGGACTGCAACACTCCGCCCGCCTGGTCGTGGGAAAGGGCCAAGGCACGCAGGCTCCCGGCGAAGGATACGCGTTCACCATTGCGCAGCGTGAAGGGGCCAAATTGAGTTTCGAACACGAACACGATCGCGTCGACGTCGTGATGGGCATTGCGCTCCTCGCCGCCAAGCGGGCGAGCCTCGTTGGTAGGGCGCCACAGTTGGGCGACGTGCACGTCGCGATGGCGATTTTTGCACTGAACACGGCTACGTCGATCGACCACCACCAGGCGAAGCCGTTCGTCGGCATCGCGCACAGTTACGTGGCCCAGCGCAAATTTGTCGACGCCATTGACGTCAAGGTTCTTATCGCAACATCGGCGCCACTCAATTTGCTTTAGTCACCCACGACGAAAGGTTCGATTATGAACTTCGACCTCACCCAAGAACAACGGGCATTTCGCGACGTCATGCGCGACTTCGTCAACGAGAAGATTGCGCCGCATGCAGCAGCACACGATCGCGATCAGACTTTTCCACAGGAGAGTTTCGACGCGTGCGTGCAGATGGAACTTCCGGCGCTCCAGATTCCCGAAGCGTACGGCGGCGCCGGGGCCGACATGGTCACCCAGGCGATTATGACCGAGGAGTTGGCGAGGGGCTGTGCGTCAACGTCGGTGACGATACTTATTTCCAAGCTTGGCATGTTGCCCGTTATGAATTTTGCCTCCGAAAAGCTCAAAGAGCAGTACCTGCCGCGAATTGCGGGTGGCGAGATCCAGGCCAGTTACTGCCTCTCAGAAGCCGACGCCGGCTCCGACGTTGCCTCCATGCGCTGTCGCGCTGTTCGTGACGGCGATGATTACATTTTGAACGGTTCGAAATACTGGATCACTAACGCCGGGATCTCCGACGTTTACACGGTCTTCGCGAGCACTGATCCCACGGCGCGCACGCACGGCATCACCTGTTTTC
>JBBQGY010000123.1:0-5665 GCA_038323435.1 Acidimicrobiales bacterium | reverse complement strand
CCAATGACCTCGACGCCGAGTTGGTGGTGTTGGCGGAAACGTCCGGCCTGGGGCCGTTCGTAGCGAAAGGCCGGCGTGACGTACCACGCCTTCCACGGCGTGGTCGGGTTGTGTTGGACAAACGCGCGAACAATCGGCGCGGTCCCCTCGGGACGCAGGGCGTAGGTGCGACCACCGCGATCGTTAAAGACGTACATCTCCTTCTTGGCGACCTCGGAGTTTTCACCAATGCCGCGATTAAAGACGCCGACCTCTTCGAACATCGGGGTGACCGCTAGTTCGAATCCGTAGCGGTAAGCAAACTGCGCGAAGGTCGCGACGACGCCCTCCCACTGCGCCGACGCGGGACCGAGGACGTCGTGGGTCCCGACGGGTGTTTGAAAAGTGGTGACCGATTCGCTCATGAAGATTTATTCTGCCCGGGTAGTTGACGAAAGGCGTCAAATACCCCGTCGACGCCCTTTAACGCTGCCAAGAGACTACTGAGGTGGCTGGAATCGGCGAGTTCGACGTCAAAGACCATGCGGACAATCCGTGATCCCGACGTCGAGGTACTACTGGAGATAATGCTGAGGTGATATTCGGCAACGACCTTCGATACGTCGAGCAACAGCCGCGACCGGTCAAAAGCCATGACCTCGAGCACCGCGCGGTACTGCCCACTGACCGAACCGTCCCACTCGACGTCAATGATGCGCTCGCCTAGTCGGTGCGCGAGCGCGACCGCATTCGAGCAGTCGTCGCGGTGGACCGAGACACCTCGGCCCTGGGTGATGAAGCCCATGATGCTGTCACCGGGGACCGGGGAGCAACATCTCGCGAGATGGATCATTACGTCGTCGAGGCCCTCGACGTAGACCCCCGCGGTCCGGCGAGTCGTGCGACTCGTCCTGGGCATTTTGGTGACGGTCGTGGGCAACTGCTCGGCGTCGCCCCCACCCCTCAGCTCTCGGTCGAGACGCTGGACGACGGCGAGCGCCGAAATCTGGCCCGTGTCAATTGACATGAAGAGCGCGTCGATGTCCTCGAGGTTCATCGCGGCAATCACCGCGTCGAGTGCGCTCGACGACAGCGACGTCGCGATGGGCAGTCCTTCACGGCGCAGGGCCTTCGTCAACTCTTCGCGCCCACCTTCGATGGCGTCGTCGCGCCGTTCACGGTGGAACCACTGTCGAATCTTGGACTTGGCGCGCGACGACTGAACTAGGGAGAGCCAATCACGTGACGGCCCCGCGCTCTCGCTCTTGGACGTAACGATCTCGACCACGTCAGCCGAGCGCAGGACGGTGTCGAGCGGTACGAGCCGCCCGTTTACTTTGGCACCTACGCAGTGGTGGCCGACCTCGGTGTGCACCGCGTAGGCGAAGTCAATCGTCGTGGCCCCTTCGATGAGCGCAATGACGCGACCTTTAGGGGTAAAGACGTAGACCTCGTCCTGGCCGAGGTCGAGCTTCAGTGCTTCGAGGAAGGCAATGGGGTCGTTCTCTTCCTCTTCCACGTCGGCGAGACGCTGCATCCACGCGACTTCCTTGCTCGAGGCGTTCTCCTTGTAGCCCCAGTGAGCGGCAACGCCAAATTCGGCGCGACGGTGCATCTCGTAGGTGCGAACCTGGACTTCCACTGATTTGCCCCGCGGTCCAATCACGGTCGTATGCAGCGACTGGTAGAGGTTGAACTTCGGTGAGTTGATGTAATCCTTGAACCGGCCCTGCACCGGCGACCAGAGCGCGTGGATTGCTCCGAGCACCGCCCAACAATCCCTCTCGTCGTCAACGATGATGCGCAGCCCGACGAGGTCGAAGATGTCGTCGAACTCCTTGCCCCCAATCACCATCTTTTCGTAAATGCTCCAGAAATGTTTTGGCCGACCACGGACCTCACCCTTTATGGCGAACTCTTCGAGTTTTCCGCTGATCATGGCCATGACCTCGGCGAGGTAGTCCTCGCGCTCGGGCTGGCGCGCGGCGACCATCTGCTCGATCTCGGCGTAACGCTTGGGGTGCAGCGTCGCAAAACTTAAATCCTCGAGCTGCCACTTGACCTGCTGAACACCGAGGCGGTGCGCGAGCGGAGCATACACGTCCAACGTCTCTTGGGCAATGGCGCGTTGGCGGGCCATGGGCATGACCGAAATCGTGCGCATATTGTGGAGTCGATCGGCCAACTTAATTAACAGCACTCGCCAGTCCTGAGCCATCGCAATGAACATTTTGCGAATGGTCGCGGCCTGTTGTTCTTCCTTCGAGTCAAATTCCAGGCGGTCGAGTTTCGTGACGCCGTCCACGACCGCCGCGACCTGTTCACCGAACTCCTTCACCAGCCACTCATTGGTAATACCGGTGTCTTCGACCGCGTCGTGGAGAAGGGCGGCTGTGAGGGTCACTTCGTCGAGACCGAGATCGGCGACGATGTCCGCCACCGCAATCGGGTGGGTCACGTAGGGTTCGCCGGTGCGGCGAAGTTGGCCCTCGTGGGCGTTGATGGCGGCGATGCCGGCGCGTCGGATGAGTTCAACGTCGCCGTCGGGGTGATATTCGAGAAAACGTCCGATGAGACGCTCAATCGAGCCGATCAGCGCGGGATCGACCGTGGACCTCGAAGTGACGCTCACCATGAGGTCAGCCTAATGGCGAGGTTACCGGCGCTTCTGCTTACGAGCGCGAGCCTGAATGGCGCGATTCGTCGCCGACGTCGTGGCGTTGCTCGATGACGTGGCACGCTGCTGGCGTTGGGCACCCTGACCGGCCAACAGCGCGGCACTCGCCGGGCTGAAGATGCGGTGATCGCTGCGACTCGCGGAGCGCTTGGCGAGTTCAATAAAACGCGGCTCGCGTTCTTTCATTACCGCGAGCAGTGGCGCCGCGATGAAGATCGACGAGTACGCACCACTCATCAGTCCCACAAAGAGCGCCAGACCGTAGTTCTGCAGGGTCGTGGCACCAAGGATGTACGCGCCCACCACCAGCACCGAAAACACGGGCAGGATCGCGACCAGTGAGGTATTAATGGAACGCGCCAGCGTCTGGTTCATCGAAAGGTTGACCATCTCGCTGTAGGTCATGTCGCCGCTCTTCAACACGGTGCCCGAGTTGTCGCGCACGCGGTCAAAGACCACCACCGTGTCGTAGAGTGAGTAACCGAGGATCGTCAGAATTGCGATCACGGTATCGGGAGTGATTTGGAACCCGAAAACTGAATAGATGCCCACGGTAACGAGCAAGTCGTGGACCATGGCGATGAACGCGGCAACCGCCATTTTCGGTTCGAACCTAATACTGATGTAGCCAACCACCGCAATGAAGAAGACAATCAGAGCCTCGAGTGCTCGATTGGTGATCTGTCCGCCCCACGAGGGGCCGACGCTGCTGGTCGACACCTGATTCGGGGCGACGCTGGCGACTTTGGCGAGAGCGTCAATGACACTCGTGGTCACCTTGGCCTGCTGATCAATGGACAAGGAGTTAAGGTCCGCGGTGATTTGGTAGGTCGTGCCGCCCAGCACCTCGACGGTGGGATTAACAAGTCCCGCCCTATCAACGGAGTTCGTTACGTTCGCAATGGAGGTGTGGGCGGACTTTACTTCCCACGAACTACCACCCTTGAAGTCAATGCCGAGATTGAATCCGCGAATCGCGAGTGAACCGATCCCGAGGACAATGATGACAATCGACACGGTAAACCACGTCTTCTTGCGACCAACAAAGTCAATGGTCGTTAGGCCCCGATAGAGTCTCCCGAATCGACCGTACGTCTTTTCCGGCGTCTCGATCGGATCGTCAACCATGGTGTCGTCACTCACCGTGAGCTCCCGAATAAAGACCGGCGGCCATCGAGAGCGCCGACGTGCTCGACGAATCGCGACGACCGAGCAGAATCACGAGCGGACGAGTGAAGTACCAGGTGATAAAGACGTCCATCAACGTGGAAAGTCCGAGGAAGAAGGCGAAGCCACGCACACTGCCTACGGCAATGATGTAGAGCAGTACCGCGGCGAGCAAACTTACGGTGTCGGCCGCCAGTACCGTGCGCCAGGCCGATCGGAAACCTCGGTCGACCGACGTGCGTACCGAACGCCCTGCTCGGGCCTCGTCTTTTAATCGTTCGAAGTAAACAATGTAACTGTCGACCGTGATACCAATCGACACAATTAATCCGGTGACACCCGCCAAGTCGAAACTGGGGGCGAAGGCGGTATGGCCGAGCGCCGAAATGATGGCCCACAGCAGTGCCGCGGTAACCGCGAGACCGAGCACAATGACGAGTCCCAGTGCGCGGTAGTAAAGAATTGTGTACAGCAGAACCAGCGCCAGGCCAACCAGTCCCGCGCCGAGTCCGGCCACCAAGGAACTGTGACCCAACGACGGCGAGACGGTCTGCGTGGTCAGCGCCAACAAACGAACTGGCAACGAGCCAAATTGCATCGCCAGCGCGAGTTGTTTAGCGCCAGCCTCAGTAAACAGCCCGGAGATCTCACCCGAACCACCAAAACTGGTGAACGCTGATTGACTCGGCTGAATCAATGGGGCGGACTGGACCACCCCGTCGAGTTCAATGGCGAGCTGTTGGTGAAAGTTCGCCTTCGCCACACTGTCCCACAGAGGACTGCCGGTCTTAGTGAGGGTGTAATTAACGACCCACGCGCCGAGCTGAGTCTGCTGGGCGAGTGCCTTGCCGATTGACTGTCCCGTCATCTGAGCGGGGCCGAGTAGGTAGTACACGCCAGGCTGACCAAGGACCGGCAAAATGACACTCTTTGATGGATCGTCGTTACTCGAAGAGTTCGCGGAGTGTTTCGCGTACTTGGGGTCAGGAAGAATTGTCGTGTTGCTGCCGTAGCCCTGAACTGAGTTGTTGGGAGTCACCGCCAAATTCTGTGCGGTCAGTGCGTACTGGGCGCCACAGGCCGGCCAGATCCCGTGGAATGGCACCGTTTTCTTGGCTTGCGTCACCTGACAGAGCACCGGTCGAAAGAGCAACTGCGCAGTCTGGCCCACTGCCTTCAGCACCGTCTGCGCATCTTTCACGCCGGGCACACTGACGACAACATTCTTGCCCTGCAGATTGACCTTCGCTCCTGATACGCCAAGTCCGTTGACGCGATTAGTGAGGACGGTCACCACTTCGCGCATATTTGCCGAGGTCGCGTTACCCACGGGCTTGTAGACAACGGACAGGCCACCCGCGAGGTCGAGGCCCAGTTTCGGTCCCCACCCGAGCGACAACGTCGCGGCGAGTGAACCGAATGCAATAACAATCGTGAGGATCAGGCTGACGGTCAAGGACCGTCGCGAGCCAACCTGCTGGGCCATTACTTCTTGTCGCCTTCTTCGTTCTGGTGTTCGTCGTCCGCGGAGGCCGGGACGGGTGGGTCAAAACGTCGTGCGATCGCGGAAGGAACGAAGTCCAGTTCCACACCACCTGCGCTACGAAGTGTGATTAGACCGTCCTCGTCCTTCACCACGGTGCCGACAAAACCGCCGATCGTCTGAGCGCGCTCGCCAATTTCAACCTTGCGGGCTTCGACGCGAGCGGCCTTTTGCTTCTTAGAACGTGGACGCAGGTAAAAAAAGTACAGGGCACCAAAAACGATCACGTAAATGATGAGAATCGAGCTTGAACCGCCGCCCGCCTTGGCCAACAACATATGTATTTCCTCCGTCAATAG
>JBBQGY010000122.1:0-5825 GCA_038323435.1 Acidimicrobiales bacterium | reverse complement strand
ATGAAAGCCCGAAGGTGACGATGAGCACGTAGAAGGTCCTGACGAACCGCCGAGCGAACGGACCCAGGATGAGGCGGTTGACGATGACCGCGAAGACACCCATCAGGAGCGAGCCCCCTACGAGGGCAACCCAAATATCCAAGTGGAGCCACTCGGCGTTAAGCACGTAGGTGAAGTAGGCACCGAGGGCCATGAAGTCCCCGTAGGCAAAATTGATGTAGTTCGTAATCCCGAATTGGAGACTCAGCCCCACGGCGGCGATCGTGAGTACTGACGCCGTCACGAGACCGAACCCAAACGATAACCAGAACAGCGTCATGTCCCCCCAGGATTTTCAATGCATTACTAGCGAAGCGCTTTACACCAGTGCAACTGTGAGAGTGTCTATCACAGTGGAAAATCTCCGTCAAGCACGAGTCACTCGTCAAAGTGGCCGAAGTGCTGACGCCACCGAACTCTCTTCACTCGATTTGCCCTCGATTGCTGCGGTACTCGTGGGTAACTCGATCGACAAATTTCTTCAAGATTTTTTCCGTCGAGAGGTTTCTCCACCCTTCCGTCATTTGGGGCTGACATAGTTACCAACATGAAAAATCCCGATCGATACACTCACGGCCACCACGAATCGGTATTACGAAGCCACACGTGGCGCACCGCGCAAAACTCCGCCGCATTTCTGTTGACCCATCTCTCTCCCGAAATGTCACTACTCGACGTTGGTTGCGGTCCGGGCACCGTCACGCTCGACCTGGCGAACTGGATGCGGGACGGTCACGTCACGGGTATTGACCTTTCGCCAGACGTCATCGACGTTGCCCGAGCTGCCCAACGCACGAGTGGTGCGACCAACGTGACCTTCGACGAGGGCGATGTCTATAACCTCGCGTACGACGACGAATCCTTTGACGTGGTCTACGCGCATCAAGTGCTCCAACACCTCAGCGATCCGGTCAAGGCGCTCGGTCAGATGCGCCGAGTCGTGCGCACTGGCGGCATCGTCGCGTTACGAGAAAGTGATTTTGGTGGGTTCACCTGGTCCCCCGATAACGAACGATTGGACCGTTGGATGGAGATTTATCAGGCCCTTACCAAGAAAAATAACGTCGACGCGAACGCCGGGCGGCACCTGCATGCGTGGGTGCGTGCGGCGGGGTTCACGTCACTAGAGGTGTCGTCGTCGAATTGGATCTTCTACCGTCCTCAAGAACGAGCATGGTGGGGCCAGTTATGGGCTGACCGCGTTCGAGAAAGTGAGTTCGCTCACCAAAGCGTCGAGTACGGACTGACGACACGCGAAGAGTTGCAACAGATTGCCGAAGGATTTCTCACGTGGGCCAATGACGTTGACGGAATATTTACGCTCGTTAACACCGAGGTTCTCGCCAAAAAATAGTCGGCCCTTTTCTGCGCGAGCCGGTACCGAATCGAAATTTCGATCGACCGCGTTAGCTGGCTTGCGCGCGCCGTTCAATCGCGCGAGCACGACGCAGGCGTCGCCGTTCGCGCTCACTCATGCCGCCCCAAATACCGAACTTCTCGCCGTTGTCGAGGGCGTACTCGAGACAGTCCTCGCGAGCCACACAACCGCGACAGACTTCTTTGGCTTCGCGCGTCGATGCTCCACGTTCGGGGAAAAAGAGGTCAGGATCGACGCCCATGCAGTTGGCTCGGGCCTGCCAGCCACGATCTTCCATTCCGCTCATCAGTTCCACGATTTCCACGTTGAATTCCTCCCCTACGTGACATCCGCCACGGTTGTAATTACAACGGTGTCATTGTGGCGGGGTTTGCGCGAAAAAGCAAATGGAAATTATAAAAGACCTGATCAACCTCGTTTTACAACGTTGCTTACCCGGCTCGGCGATGATGCACAAAGTCATCGAGTGCGTAGGTGCCAAGTTCATCAACGTCGGTGTAGAACAGGCGGCCTCCGTTGACGCGCGCGATCTGTTCCACGAAGGGAAACTGGCTTCGCTCAATGTCGAGGGCGAAG
The DNA here is from genome assembly GCA_038323435.1 of Acidimicrobiales bacterium. Taxonomy (GTDB): domain Bacteria; phylum Actinomycetota; class Acidimicrobiia; order Acidimicrobiales; family RAAP-2; genus RAAP-2. The sequence continues at coordinate 3,832 of JBBQGY010000122.1, read as the reverse complement.
GTGTTGATCGTGATGCCGGCCTTGGTGCAGCGAAGCACCTCGGCCATCGTTTTTTCTAGGGTCTCCTGGACCGGCGGCCACGCAAAGAACGGCTCGCCGCTGGCCATCAGGTGCGCCGTGGGCTCGCCGTCGGTGACGACCACGATTTGGCGATCTCCTCGCTCATTACGCATGAGGTGGCGACTTAATGCCAGGGCGTGCTGAAGATTTGTGCCATAGGCGTAATCAATTGATAGCGCCGGAATATCCTCAATCTTCAGTTCTTGGGCTGTTTCACCAAACCCAACCACCGCGACAAAGTCGCGGGGAAATTTTGATCGGATCAGTGACGTCAAGGCCAGGACCATTTTTTTTGCCGGCACCAGGTTGCCCCGCATCGCCATCGAAAGCGATAAGTCGATCGCGAATACTGTCGCCGAGCGCCGAGTGGACTCGAACTCCTCGACTTCAAAGTCGTCGGGGTGGAGCTTGACCGGTGTGCCGGGACCCTGTCGAAGCACCGCGTTGCGCAACGTCTTTGCGAGGTGCAGAGAAAACGGCTCGCCCGGTTCCCAGGGCTTGGACGACTCTTCTCGGTCACCGCCACGCGACACCGTTGACTCGCGGTGCGCGCCGATCGTTGGTGAGTCGCGAAGCTGGGCAAAGAGCGCCTTCAGCGCGCTTTGACCAATTTGACGCACACCTTTTGGCGTCAAGCGAAGTTGCTTACTCTGTCGATCAACGAAGCCCTGATCACTCAGCGCCTTCAGCGCCTTCTGCAGTCGCGCCACGTGCTGTGCAGCGTCGTCGCCCAGATTACGTCGTAGCGCGTCAATATCCACTTCGGGAAGCCCCTGTGCGGCGCCGGCGTGACTCAGAAACTCTTCAAGTCCCTTCAACTCGCCGAGTTGATCGGCGACGGACGTCGCCTCATTGAATGGCGAACCGTCGGTACCGCGCATGCGATGCGCACGATTCCAGTCAATGTCGGGTGTGGCCATGCGGAGGTTTGACACCAGGCGGTTCATCGAGAAGTTCATCTCCATGTTTTGCATCATCTGGTCAAAGAGCGATCGCAGTTCACCCTGCTGTTCGGCTGAGAGTGAGTTGAACATTGCTTCGGCGGCCGCGGCGCGCTCCGCCATGGCCCGCACCACGTCCTCGAGGTTCTCGGCGCCCGGAAAGTAGTCGCCGAACTTTTCCATGAAGTCGTCAAAGGTGGGATCAAGAGGTTCGCCACGACGGTCTTGTTCAATCATTGTGGAGAGTGCGTCCATCATGTCGCGCATGCGCGTCAACTCCTCGGGGTCGGGTCGACCCATGAACTCTTTGCTTTGTTCGAAGTACGTGTCGAGGACGTCGCGCTCGAGCTCGCCGAGAAGTTGTTCAAACTGTTCGCGGGCCTCGGACGACACGAACTCGTAGTTTCGGTAGTTGCCGAATCGTTCGCCCAACTTGTCGCTCATCAGTTCGCGCTGCATTCTCTTTTGTTCCGCGAGATCACGAGTGACCTCTTTTCGCCGCTCGTCCTCGGACGCTTCCGCGTCGGCGAGCAGTTCGTTGATCTCGGCAGTTTCGGTTGCTTCAATTTCGTCCAACCAATCGCGATAGCGCTGCATCTCACCGTCGGGGTCGGCCTGCTGTTCGAGCTCTCGACGCATGGCGCGCGTCTGTTCGAGAAGTTCGCGCAACCCTTCGACCCGGTCACCGTCGCTCGTCGTAAAGCCTTCACGCAGCAGCCGGTCCATTGCCTCTTCGAGGTCGCCGTTCTCCATGAAGTCATCGGCGAGCAACGCCAACATCTCTTCGACGTCGAGGTCGTTGGAATCGTCACCCTCACCAAATCTGCGATAGCCGTAGCGAACCGGCACTACCGGTTCCTCGAGCGGTAAAGAGCCCTCGGACCCGACGCGTCCTTCGCGAGGCGTTTGGTCAGGTAGAGACCTTCGAGCACGAACTCAACGGCGGAAGCCAGTTCGCCGTCGGTCGCGCTCGGACCGGCAATACGGCGCACGGGTGCGTCGAGTGCGGGCATCGCGGCGAGGACCGCCAAATAATCCTTATCGGGAAGGTCGTCGCCGGTGTGCACGAGCGCCTCGGCATTGAACGCCTGGACGATCTCCGGGGCCTCTTCTAATAACACGTGTTCGCTAAAACACTGGCGCACCGCCAGTGAAACGAGCGCCGCGATGACCTGATCGGAGTCACTGTCATCCATGGTGTCGAATTCGATCTTTCCCTGCGTCGACTGCACCATTGCACTGAGGTCGCTGACGCGCGGGGCAACGGCTGAATCGTGCGTGCGCAGAGTGCGCCGAAGTGCGTTGGCGACCACCGTCTCGTAGTTCGCAATCGACAGGCGAACTGAAACACCCGAACTCTGACTGATCACGTGGCTCTTTCGCGCCACGTGGCTCACCCGCGCGACGATGTCGTCAATGAACCAGGGAATCGTAATGGGCACCGGCGAAGTCGGCAGTTTCGCTTCCTGGTGAATGATCGCGATCTCGGTCGTTAACTCGAACGGGTAGTGCGTACGAATCTGCGAACCGAAACGGTCCTTCAGTGGCGTAATGAGACGGCCGCGATTGGTGTAGTCCTCGGGATTGGCCGTGGCGACCACCAGCACGTCGAGGTCGAGACGAACGAGGTGTCCACGAATCTGTACGTCGCGCTCTTCGAGCACGTTGAGTAGGCCCACCTGGATTCGTTCGGCCAAGTCGGGTAGTTCGTTCATGGCAAAGATGCCGCGATTCGACTTGGGGACGAGCCCGTAGGAAAGAGCGCGAGGGTCGTCAAGAAAGAGTCCGCCGGCCACTTTGATCGGATCGACCTCCCCGATCAGGTCGGCCATGGACGTGTCGGGCGACGCTAACTTCTCGGCGAAGCGCTGGGTTCGGTGCACCCATGCAATGGGCGTCTCGTCGCCCTTTTGCGCCACGAGTTCAATTGCGTAGGCCGAGATCGGCGCGAATGGGTCGTCGCGGACTTCCGATCCCGCAACAATGGGTAGCCACTCGTCCAGCAGCCCCACGAGGGAGCGAATCATGCGCGTCTTGGCCTGTCCACGTTCGCCGAGCAAGATGATGTCGTGTCCGGCGAGGAGTGCGGTCTCCAATTGGGGCAATACCGTGTCCTCGTAACCGAGCACGGCCGACGTGAGCGGCAAACCTTCGACGAGGCGTTGCTCCAGATTTCGGCGGATCTCTTCGCGCACTGATCGCGGCTCATAGGTCGAAGCGCGTAGCACGCCCAACGTGGCGGGTAAGTCGTGGGGGGAAATGGGGGTACTCATAGACGCACACTATTGGCTCGGCGATTGATTCGGCTCTCGGCCCCAGCTCGACACGGCCGATCGGCGGAGCAGTGGCCGGCGTCAGCACTCGGCTACTGGGTAGAACCCTGACCAGGACGTGACGCTGACGCGCAGAGGGTCTGACGCACGACCGCCCCTCCGGGACGGTACGCCAAATGGGCCGCCCTCGGGCCGTCAAGAATGACGACATCGGCCCTCGCGTCGACCCCCAAATGACCAATATCGCTACGGCGCAGTGACGAGGCACCGCCCCTCGTCGCTGCCCACAGGGCCTCGTCGAGGCTCATGCCCATTTCGCGCACGGCGAGGGCGATAACCAGTCCCATGTTCGTGACGTAGGACGTGCCCGGGTTGCAGTCGGTCGCGAGGGCCACGACGACGCCCGCGTCGAGAAATTGGCGACCCGACGGGTACGGCGATCGCGTCGAGAACTCTGCGCCGGGCAGTAGCGTGGCGACCGTTCGCGACGCCGCCAGGGCCGCGACGTCGCCGTCGCTGACGTACGTGCAGTGGTCGACACTGGCGGCGTCGAGTTCA
>JBBQGY010000121.1:0-5835 GCA_038323435.1 Acidimicrobiales bacterium | reverse complement strand
TGGTCGTCGACCACTATCTCGTCAACTGTCGCGACGTCGCAGTTCGTCCTCAATCGCGGCGGGGTCGAGCCCGCGACTGGCCAGTAGTACCAGTACGTGGAACCACAGGTCGGCCGCTTCGCTGACGACGCGCTCGTCACTCTCACTCAGCGCGGCGACTACGAGTTCAACGGCCTCCTCACCGACCTTTCGAGCGATCTGTGGCGCACCGTCATTGAGCAGCGACACCACGTACGAATCGGCCGAACCGGCACGTTCTCGCTGGAGAATCCTGCGCCACAACCACGGTGTAAAACACGACGTGCTGCCGTCGTGACACGTGGGCCCGTCTGCGGCTGCCCGGACCACGAGTGCGTCGTCGTCGCAGTCCGAAGTGACCTCGACCACGTGCAACGTATTGCCCGAGGACTCGCCCTTCTTCCAAAGTTTCTGGCGTGAGCGCGAAAAGAAATGGACGAGACCGGTCGAGCGAGTGAGCGCGAGCGCCTCGTCGTCCATCCATCCGAGCATCAGGACTCGTCCGGTCGTGTCGTCTTGAATAATCGCGGCCCTGAGTTGATCAGTCATCGTGACTCCTTTAGCGGTCGAAGGCGAATGCCTAAGTGTTCAATCTCGCGTCGCAGACCGGGCAGTCCGGCCGGGTTTTCGTGGACGATCGAGGCAATGAGTGCGGCGTCGGTGACGCGAAGAGCGGACGCGACGTGCTCCGCCGATCCCGCGCCGCCTGAGGCAATCACTGGTACGCACACGGCGTCGCGCACGGCGCTCGTGAGTTCCAGGTCGAATCCCTTTCGCTGTCCATCACAGCGAATCGACGTGAGTAATATCTCCCCCGCTCCTCGCTCGGTCGCTTCAAGCGCCCACGGCACCGTTTTGGTGGTGGTCGCCACCCGACCACCGTGGGTGTGCACGACCCCGTCACCGGCGTCAATCGCAATGACGACGGCCTGGCTCCCGTAGCGCTGCGCAATAGCGGTAATGAGCGTGGGGTCCGCGAGCGCCGCGGAGTTGAGTGACACCCGGTCGGCCCCCGACTCAATGATTCGCGAAGCGTCGTCAACACTGCGGACACCGCCGCCCACCGTGAAAGGAATTGCTAGGACGTCGGCGACTCGCGCGACCACCGAGGTCATCGTCGCACTTTCGTCGGGTGTCGCCGCGATGTCCAGGAACACCAGTTCGTCGGCGCCGCCGTCACTGTAAAACTTGGCCAGTTCCACTGGGTCACCCACGTCGCGCAGCCCCGCGAAACTGACACCCTTGACGACTCGGCCGTGAGCCACGTCGAGACAGGGAATCAGGCGCGCGAGAGGCATTGCTCGAGAAACGTCAAACCGGCATCACCACTCTTTTCGGGGTGAAACTGCACTCCGAAGAACGATCCTCGCCGAACCGCGACGGTGAATCCGTCGGACGTGGCGACGGTATCGGTCGATTCGCAGACGTACGAGTGCGCGAAGTAGAAGGCCTCACCCCACGGGTCGACCATGGCCCAACCGAGTCGAGGTACGCGGCCCTCGCGAAGGTGACGAACTCGACCCGGTAAGAGCCCGAGTCCCACGACGCCGCCGTCTTCTTCCGTTGATTCAAACGCCAGTTGCATTCCGAGACAGACGCCAAACGTGACGCCGCCATTGGCGTAGCGCTCTCGAATCGCCGGAGCCGCGCCGGTTAATGTCAAGTGCTCCATCGCGCTCTTCGCCGATCCGACACCGGGCAGCACCACGAAGTCCGCGTGTCTAATGAGCGCTGGATCACTGGTCACGACGCTCGAACTCCCAATGTGCACGAACGCGGCACGCACCGATCGCGTGTTCCCCGCGCCGTAATCGACAATGACCACGTCACTCACAGCGAGCCCTTAGTCGATCGCACCAGTGAACCATCGCGCACCAACGCCTGGGCAATGGCGCGCCCGACCGCCTTAAACGCCGCTTCGGCGACGTGGTGCGCGTTCTCACCCGTGGCAGTGACGTGCAACGTCATGCGCGCGCTTTGCGCGAGCGAGAGCAAGGCGTGTGCTGCCATACCGGGGTCGGGCGAAATTTCGAGTGACGCTGTCGCCCTTCCCGAGAGATCGACGACGGCGTGCGCGAGCGCCTCGTCCATTGGTACCCGCGCCTCTCCGTAGCGCGCGATACCGCGCCGATCACCCAGCGCCCGATCAAGCGCCGTACCAAAGGCAATCATCATGTCTTCAACAATGTGATGGTCGCCCGTCTCGAGATCCCCGACCCCTTCGAGACGAAGATCCATCCCGCCGTGGAAGGCCAATTGCTGGAGCATGTGATCGTAAAACCCGGCGCCGGTGTTGACGTACACGCGCCCCTCACCCGGCACCCGTAGTCGTACATTGAGTTGCGTCTCGGCGGTGGCACGACGGCTTCGGAGTGGTTGACTCGGCGCGACCACACCTTGGAGTACCTCACGCAGAGCGTCGAGCAAAATATCGTCATCGAGTTCGTCACGCACACTGATGCGCAGTCCGCCCGGGTAGGCGCGCACGACGATGCCGTACGGCAGTAACTGTTCGACGAGGTCCTGCGGGCGTTCCATTGGAATGAAGAGAAAATTCGTAAAAGATTTCAGTGGCTCCAGACCGAGCGTGGTCAACTCTTTGAAGAGGCGATCACGTTCAGTGATCTGCACCGAGACGTCCACGGGCGTGGCAAGTGCCGCCAACGCCAACGAGGCCGACAGCGACGACACTGACAAGGGCGCCTGGCGTGACGCAATCACGGCCGTGAGATCACGACTGGCAATGGCGTACCCCACCCGGGCGCCGGCGAGACCGTACGCCTTGGAAAAAGTGCGTAGGACAATCGCGCCATCGTTGACTCGGTCGAGGGCATCGACGCTGGCGTAATCGGCGTACGCCTCGTCAATGATTAACTGACCCGGCACATCGGGAATCGCCGGCAGTTCGCCGGTGGGATTATTCGGTCGACAGACGAACACGACGTCGGCCTTCATCGGGTCATCGATGATGGTCGCGTTCGCCATGGTCGCAGCGAAACGGTACATCGAATAGGAAAACGCGGGCACCATCGCGACCGTTCCACCTTCCGCGAAGATACGCGCGAGCAACACAATGAACTCGTCGCTTCCGGCCCCGAGCGCCACCTGGTCAATCTCAACCCCGTGGCGAGCGGCGATCGCTTCTCGAAGGGCGTGGTAGCGCCCTCGGTCGTATTCGTTCACGTCCGCGAGAGCCTTGGCTAACGCCGCCGGGCGAGCACTCGCCGGCGGCATCGCGGGCACGTTGCCGTCAAATCGAATAATCGACGCCACGTCAAGACCGATTTTTTCGGCGATGACCGCGTTCGACGGGGGCCACTGGTACTGCTCGAGCGCCTCGGGCTTGCTCATCGGCGCGCCGTAGCCTTGTGCGCGACCATGCCTTCAAGTTCGGCCAGAGCTTCAATGGTCGGTGCTAATCGTTCGAGTCCTTCTTTGGTCACTCGCTGCACGGTCACGGTCTTTAAGAACGCTTCGAGCCCGAGCCCGCCGGTCGACTTTGCCCATCCGCCCGTCGGCAGGACGTGATTGCCCCCGGTGGCGTAATCGCCCGCAGGAACTGGTGAGTAGGGACCGACAAACACGGCCCCAGCGTTGCGAATTCTCCCGGCGAGGGACTCCGCACGTTCGCCGAGCAGCGCGACGTGTTCGGCGGCGTAACCCTCCACCTCGGCCAGTGCAGCGTCGAGGTCCTCACCTACCCGCACGACGTACGCCCGCGAATCTGGCCCGTGTTCCATCTGGGCCGCCAACTCTTGTTGGATGATGGCTTCGTCGAAGCCAACGTCGGCGACCACCACAATTTCGCTGGGGCCTGCGGGCAGGTCGATGGCGACGTCGCGACTCACGAGCAATTTCGCGGTATTGACTGCCGCCCCACCAGGCCCGAAGATCTTGTCGACGGCTGTAATTGAATCGGTACCGTACGCCATCGCCGCGATTGCTTGTGCGCCACCGATGGCCCAGACTTCATCAATGCCGAGCAGCGCCGCGGCGGCGGCGACCGCAGCCGAGCCGTCGGGCGGTGTACAGACGACAATTCGCTCCACGCCGGCGACCTGGGCCGGTATCGCGCCCATGATGAGTGAAGAGACCAATCCTTTGGGCACGTAGATGCCCACCGATCGAAGGGGCGTCCACCGACGCTCGAGGGTCACGCCCGGCGAAACTTCGAGCAGTAGGTCGGCGGGCCGCTGCGCTGAGTGCCAGGTGCGCACCGCCTCCGCGGCGTCGAGTACCGCAGCCGTGGGCACGTCGCCGTAGGCGACGGCGCGCTCGGGCTTGGTCGCCGTCGAACCGTCGAACCGCTGCGACCATTCGACAATCGCCGCATCGCCTCGTTCGCGCACGTCGTTCACGATGTCCTCGATCGATACTGGTCGGTCGGTGCGAACTGTCTTACTCATGGCACCATCCGTTCAACTGGCAGCGTGAGAATCGAACTCGCGCCGCAGGCTTCCAATTTGGGTAGCAGGGACCAAATATCCTTCGCGGGAACCAGTGCGTGCACGGCCACCAGGCCCGACGTCGCGAGGTCCATCACCGTAGGCGACCCCGACGTGGGCAACAGTGCCGTTACTTCGGCGAGTCGGTCCTTTTTCACGTTGCACAATAAATAGCGATTGGCCCGTGCGGTCACGACCGAGCCGAGCACCATCGTGAGGGTGCGACGAGCTCCCAAATCCGTTGAACCGACACGTCCGATTAAGACGGCTTCGGATTCGAACAACGTGCCAATCGATCGAAGTCCGTTCGTGCGCAGGGTGCTGCCCGTTGACACCAAGTCAATGATCGCGTCGGCCAGTCCCAGGCGTGGTGAAATCTCAACCGATCCCGCGACTTGGACAATCTCGGCCTTAATTCCTCTGTCGTCGAGCATCTGAGCGGCGATGTTGGGGTGCGACGTCGCAATCCGCCGTCCCGCGAGGTCGTCGACGGACGTCGCCGTGTCCTCGGTCGATACGGCCGCCTGCAGGGAACACGAACCGAAACCGAGTCGCAGCAGTACTTCGACGTCACAATCGCGTTCCGAAATGAGGTCGAGACCCGTGATGCCGCAATCGACAACCCCGTCTTGCACGTATTCGGGTACGTCGTCGGCGCGCACGAACAACAGATCGATGTCGGCGTTGCGACAGTGCGACTGCAAGACTCGCTCGCCCGGTTCTTGGGGTGACACGCCACTCGCTTCGAGCAGCGTCCACGATGGCTCGCGAAGTCGGCCCTTCGAGGGCAGGGCCAGCGTGAGCCGGCGCGTCATTTACGGCCTCGCTTCAGTACTGCTCGGTAGCCGCCTTCGCCGTGGTGTAGCCATTGAGCGACTCGGGTAACGGTTGCGGTTGACGCGCCGGTGCGTCGCGAGATCTCTTGGTACGCCACTCCCTCGTCGACTAAGCGCGCAACTTGCAACCGTTGGCCCATCGCGTCAAGTTCGGTCGACGTACAGAGGTCGTGGAGGAACGCGGCGACGGTGCTCGGATCACGAAGTCGCGCAAATGCATCGACGAGGTCGTCGAACCGAGTTGCGGTTTCTGGATTCGCTCCGGCGGAGACTACTTTGCCACTGGTCATTTCACTATGCTAATATGCTAACACGCTACTATGCAAATCATCCCCGCCCTCGACCTGTTCGGCGACGACGCCGTCCGCCTGGAACAGGGCGACTATCAGCGGGTGCTCTTTCGCCAACCCGTTGAAGAGTTCATGACACGTATCGTCGCGACCGCTCCCCCACTTATCCACATTGTTGACCTGGAAGGCGCTCGCGACGGAGCGCTGCGTACCGAAATGGTGCGACGTTGCGTGCGGGTATCGGGA
>JBBQGY010000120.1:0-5890 GCA_038323435.1 Acidimicrobiales bacterium | reverse complement strand
TCTCCAAGCCCGGGCTTCGCATCTACAAGAAGTCCGACCAAATGCCTAAGGTGCTCGGCGGCGTCGGCGTGGCGGTCGTCTCGACGAGTCACGGCCTCATGACCGACCGCGAAGCGCGCAAGGCCAAGTTGGGCGGCGAGGTGCTCTGTTATGTCTGGTAACCAGCCACGCAATGGCCAGGAGGTTCGCTGATGTCGCGTATTGGTCGTAACCCCATCACGGTGCCGTCGTCGGTATCGGTGAGCGTCGCCGAGGGCGTCGTGACGGTGAAGGGTCCCAACGGGACCATGCACCGCAACATCCCCGACGGTATTTCACTCGCCCAAGAGGGTGACGTGCTCACCATTGATCGCGTCAATGACGAGACCATGCACCGCTCGCTGCACGGCCTCACGCGTACGTTGGTGGCCAACATGGTCGTCGGCGTCACCGACGGCTGGACGAGGGAACTCGAGATCATTGGCGTTGGCTACCGCGCCGCCGCCGCTGGTCCGGGCGCGCTCGACTTGGCGCTCGGTTTCTCACACCCCGTGAAATTCACCGCGCCCGAGGGCGTCACCTTCGAGGTGCCGGCCCCCACGCGCGTGATTATCAAGGGTGCCGACAAGGAAGTCGTGGGCCAGGTGGCCGCGTCGATCCGTAAACTCCGTAAGCCCGAGCCCTACAAGGGCAAGGGCGTGCGCTACCTCGGTGAACGAGTAGTGCGCAAGGCCGGAAAGGCAGCGAAATAATGGCCCGTTCTACTCGCGAACTGCGTCAGCGTCGTCATGCGCGCATCCGCCGTCGCCTCTCGGGCACGGCCGAGCGCCCACGCGTCGCCGTCAGTCGCACCAACAAGCACATCTCGGCCCAGATCATCGACGACGTCGCAGGTCGTACTCTGGCCGCCGCTTCGTCGGTCGAGGCCGGCTTGAAGAGCACGAGTGGCGGAAACGTCAACGGCGCCAAGGCCGTCGCTACATTGCTCGCCGAGCGCGCCAAGGGTGCCAACATCACCACCGTGGTCTTTGACCGCGGAGGATTCGACTACCACGGCCGGGTGGCGGCATTTGCCGAAACCCTTCGCGCCGCCGGACTGGAGTTTTAATGGCCGACCTAGAGCAGTACGAAGAGCGCACGATCAAAGTGAATCGTGTGTCGAAGGTTGTGAAGGGTGGACGTCGTTTCTCGTTCACCGCACTCATGGTCATCGGCAACGGCAACGGTCGCGTCGGTCTCGGCTACGGCAAGGCAAAGGAAGCGGGACTCGCGGTGCAAAAGGGCATCGAAGAGGCCCGCAAGAACCTGTTCGACGTGCCCCTCGCGGGCACGACCATTGTCTATCCCGTGCTCGGTGCTTCGGGCGCCGGACGAGTCCTCATGAAGCCCGCCGCCCCCGGTACCGGCGTGATCGCCGGCGGAGCCGCGCGCGCCATCCTCGAGATGGCGGGCGTGAAGGACATCATCGCCAAGTCGCTCGGATCATCGAACGGCATTAACGTCGCACACGCCACGATCGAGGGACTGAAGCAGTTGCGTCGTCCCGAAGAGATTGCGGCGTCGCGCGACAAGCCCGCCGATCACGTCATCCCCTCGGGCACGCTGCGCGCTTACCGTGAACGTCAGCGCGAGGGTGACCTGTTCAAGGTAACGGAGGCCTAGTCATGACGCAGTTGAAAGTGACTCAAATTCGTTCGGCGATAGCGACCAAGCCCAAGCACCGTGGGACCCTGCGTGCGCTCGGACTACGGGGCATTGGCCAATCCAACGTGTTGCCCGACCGTCCCGAAATTCACGGGATGATTGCTCGGGTGCCGCACCTGATCAAAGTGGAAGAGGTCAACTAATGAAGTTGCACGATCTCAAGTCACCCGAGGGCTCAACTCACCGTAAGAAGATTGTCGGTCGCGGTATTGCCGGTAAGGGTGGAAAGACCGCGGGACGAGGCACCAAGGGTCAAAAGGCCCGTCGCCAGATTCCCGCCGGCTTCGAGGGTGGCCAGCTGCCACTGCTCCAGCGCATTCCCAAGTTGAAGGGTTTCACGAACCCCTTCCGCGTTGAGTACACCCCGGTGAACCTCGACGCGTTGAGCGCCCTCGGGATTGCCGACATCACCAACGACGTGATTGTGGCGAACGGACTCGCTCGCAAGAAGGATTTGGTAAAGATCCTCGGACGCGGAACGCTGTCGTCACCACTGCACGTGTCGGCGCACCGATTCTCGGCGTCCGCCAAGGCTGCCATTGAGTCCGCCGGTGGCACGACCACCGAACTCGCGTTGCCGTTTGCGGTTCGTCCGCCCGCGGCGGGCAACCAGCACCAGAACCGCTAGGCCCGACCGTGCTGAGCCGCCTAGGGAATATTTTTCGAGTACCGGACCTTCGCAACAAGGTCCTGTTCACGATCGGCATTATCTGCCTCTACCAACTAGGGGCCAACCTGCCGATTCCTGGCGTTAGCTGGTCGCAGGTCACCCTGCTGCAGTCCCGGGCTGGTGCCTCGGGTGTGCTCGGATTTTTGAACCTCTTCTCGGGTGGGGCGTTGACGCGCCTCGCCGTCTTTGGTCTCGGTGTGATGCCCTACATCACGTCATCGATCGTGATCCAGTTGCTCACGACCGTGATTCCCAAGCTCACGCAGTGGCGTGACCAGGGAGCGGTCGGCCAGAAGAAGATCACTCAAACGACGCGCTACCTCACGATTGGTCTCGCTCTTCTCCAGTCGACCGGTCTTATTTATGCGTTCCACGGCCACGACCAGGCGCTGCTCGGTTTCAACATCGACCTGATTCCTAGGTTCACGATTTGGCTCGGCCTCTTTATGGTGATCATCATGACCGCCGGTACGGCGTTCGTCATGTGGCTCGCCGAGCTCATTACTCAGCGAGGCATTGGCCAGGGTATGAGCCTCTTGATTTTCGCCAACGTCGTCGCGGGACTGCCGACGGGTGGTCGGGCGGTCTGGAGCGAGGGCGGCCCGTTCAAGTTCTTGATCATCCTGGTCATTTCGATCGCCCTGATTATTTTCATTGTCTTTATGGATAACGGACAGCGGCGCATCCCAGTGACGTTTGCTCGACGCGTCGTGGGACGTAAGGAAATGGGTGGCAACTCCACCTACATTCCGTTGAAGGTCAACCAGTCGGGTGTTATTCCGATCATCTTTGCCTCGTCGGTGCTCTACATTCCGGTACTGATGTCCAACATCGTGCCGTGGGTCGGCTTCCAGAACTTCGTCAATAACTCGCTTCGCCCGACGAACTTCTTCTATATTGCGTCGGACTTCATCTTGATTCTCGCCTTTACCTTCTTCTACGTCTACATTGCCTTCGAGCCGCACCAGCAGGCCGAGATGTTGCGCCAACAGGGTGGCTTCGTACCGGGAATCCGCCCGGGCATGCCGACGGAGAAGTACTTCTCGAAACTGCTCAGTCGCATCACCGTGGTGGGCGCCGTCTTCCTCGCCTCGGTGGCGGTGGTGCCGAGCATCTTGATGGCCCTTTGGAACATCAACCGATTCCCGTACTACGGGACCACCCTCTTGATCGCGGTCGGTGTTGCGCTCGAAACCATGCGCCAGATCGACTCACAACTCATGATGCGCAACTACGAAGGCTTCCTGAAAAAGTAGTCATGTCACAACGACTAATCCTCGTCGTTCTGGGAAAGCAGGGCGCGGGCAAGGGAACGCAAGGGGCACGCTTGGCGCTGCGTCACGACATCCCTCACATTTCAACGGGTGAGATTCTTCGCGCCGCCGTGGCGACCGGTACGCCGCTCGGCCTGCAGGTGGCGTCGGTCCTCGAGGCCGGAGTGCTCGTCTCGGACGACCTCGTCACTGCGCTCGTGCGCGACCGTTTCGACGATCCCGACGCCGCGACTGGGGGGCTCCTCGACGGCTTCCCCCGCACGATCGCCCAGGCCGAGGCCCTCGAAGAGTTGCTGGGTAGCGACGGCATCAAGCTCTGCATCAATCTCGACGTACCGATTGATCTCGTGACGCAACGTCTCTCGTCGCGCCGCGTCTGTCAAGAGTGCGGCGCCAACTACATCGACAGCGACGTTGAGGCGATTTCGGGGACCTGCTCGAACTGTGGCGGTGACGTCGTGCAGCGCGCCGACGACTACCCCGACGCGATTCGCAAGCGCCTCGAGACCTACGAGCGTGATACCGCACCCCTGCTCGATTTCTACGAGTCGCGCGGACTGCTCGAAACCGTCGACGGTTCGCGCAGTCCCGACGACGTGACCAACGCCATCGAGGCGGTCTTGCACGGTCGGGGACTGTCGTGAGACGCTCGCGCGACGAACTCGACAAGATGCGCAAGGCCGGCAAGGTCGTGGCGGAAATGCACGAGGCCACGCGCGCGGCGATTCGCCCCGGGGTCACCACGATGGAACTCAACGAGGTCGCCGCGCAGGTTCTGGCCACGCGCGGCGCGCGTTCGAACTTTCTCAACTATCACGGCTTTCCCGCGGTCATCTGTACGAGTCCCAACGACATGATCGTCCACGGCATTCCCGGTGACTACGTGTTGCAAGAGGGCGACATCATTTCGGTCGACTGCGGCGCGATCATCGAGGGTTACCACGGCGACGCCGCCTACACCGCGGGCGTCGGCCAGATCAGCGACCTCGCGAAGAAACTCATAGAGGTCACCGAACGTTCGATGTGGGCGGGCATTGACCAGCTCGCGATCGGCAACCGTTTGCACGAAGTTGGTCGCGCGGTGCAGAACGTCGCGGAAGCAGCCGGATTCTCGGTCGTGCGCGAATACGTGGGCCACGCCATTGGCACCGCCATGCACGAGAGCCCCCAGGTTCCGAACTACTGGCCGGGCACGCCGGGGCCGACCCTGAAGGAGGGCATGGTCTTCGCCATTGAACCAATGGTGAACGCCGGCAACTTCGACACCTACATGCTCGACGACGGATGGAGTGTGATGACCCAGGACGGCACACTCTCGGCACACTTCGAACACACCATTGCCGTCACCGACAACGGACCCGAGGTCTTTACCGCGTCCTAGTCCTCTCGATGGGCGAGGTCGTGCTGACGTTGGGCGAAGAGTGCCGCTTCGGTGCGTCGCTGGAATCCAAGTTTTGCCAGCAGGTTTGACACGTAGTTTTTGACCGTCTTTTCGGCGAGGAACATCGCGTCGGAGATCTCGCGATTGCTGAGGCCCTCGCTCAACAGTTCGAGGATTCGGCGCTCTTGAACACTCAGACTCTCCAAACGAATCTCTTCGGTGATCTGTCGGCGGAGTCGTTCGCGGGCCCGTTCGATCTGTTCGGTCGTGAGCAACATTTCGCCATTTGCGACGCGTCGAATTGCCCCCACAAGGTCGTCGCCGCGCACGTTCTTGAGTATGTACCCTCGAGCGCCAGCGAGCACCGACGCGCTCAGCGCCTCGTTGTCGGCGAATGACGTCAACATGAGACACGCAATCTCGGGGCGTTGTTCGCGTAACAACCGACAGAGTTCGACGCCGCTGCCGTCGGGTAGGCGTACGTCGAGCACCGCGACGTCGAATTCGCCGACGTCGGGGCTCATCGCCTCGTTCAGCGAACCGGCTTCGGCGACCACTTGTAGGTCGGATTCCAGTTCGAGCAATTCGCGCAGTCCCCGGCGAACAATTTCGTGGTCATCGACGAGCAGCAGACGTATCAACTCAGTCCAATCGATTGGCGGTCCATCGCACCATTGTGCCACGCCCGATCTCGGAGTTGATTGTGCAATCGCCGCCCAGTTCTCGCGCCCGCGATGCGAGGTTTCTGAGCCCGCGGCCCGGTCCCACGTGGGGCGTGAAGCCAACGCCGTTATCGCTCACTTCGACGTCAATCAGGTTGTCCTTGATGCCAATGTTGATGTCGACGTCGCTCGCGTTCGAGTGGCGAACAATATTCGACAG
>JBBQGY010000119.1:0-5957 GCA_038323435.1 Acidimicrobiales bacterium | reverse complement strand
GAAACGAACGCCTTTGCGTCACTAGCCTGACGCGAATGGAGCTCGTCCTAGCCCTTGACGCCGGCACCTCGGGGGTCCGCACGGTCGCGTTTGACCGCGAGGCGCGGGTCGTCGACACCGCCTACCGCGAACTGACCCAATACTTCCCCCACCCCGGCGAGGTCGAACACGACGCCGCCCAGATCACCGATCTCGCCGTCGCGACGCTACGAGAGGTCGGCTCGCGCGCGCGCCTCGATGGCCATCAGATCGTCGCTCTCGGCATCACGAACCAACGAGAAACGACCGTGGCGTTCGACCGCGAAAGTGGTCGTCTGGCCCATCGAGCGCTCGTCTGGCAGGACCGACGCACGGCCCTCGACTGCGCGGCCTTCGAGGCGGCGGGCCACGGACCGCTCGTTCGTTCGACGACGGGCCTGGTACTCGATTCATACTTTTCGGCAACCAAGATGCGATGGTTCCTACGCGAACGACTCATGGACGATCTGCTCGCCCCGAGTTTCGCGACCGTGGACACGTGGCTCGTCTGGTCGCTCACCGGCGGCGTCGACGGCGGGGTCTTCGTGACCGAGCCGTCCAACGCGTCGCGCACGATGTTGATGGACCTAGAGACGCTCGACTGGTCACCGGCGATGTGCACGCTCTTTGGGGTCGATCCATCGATGCTCGCCGATATCCGACCGTCGACGACCAACTTCGGCGTCGTCAGCGCCGAGGTAATTCCCGAACTCGCGGGCGTGCCCATTACCGGCGTCCTCGGCGACCAACAGGCCGCGCTCTTCGGGCAGGCCTGCTTTCAACCGGGCGTCGTCAAGGCGACCTACGGCACCGGTGCATTTATTTTGGCCAACGTCGGCGATCGTTCACCGGGCGTCTTTGACGGACTCGTGACCAGCGTGGCGTGGGACCTCGGGGCCTTCGGACCCGCGACCTACGCCGTGGAGGGTTCGGCCTTCGTCGCGGGCGCCGCGGTCCAGTGGCTACGCGACGAACTCAATTTCTTTGAACAGACCGATCAACTCGAAGCACTCGCGACGAGTGTGCCCGACAGTGCCGGCGTGCAGTTCGTACCAGCTTTCACGGGCCTCGGCTCGCCCTTTTGGCGCAGCGAGGCTCGCGGCGCGATCACGGGACTGAGCCGCGGTGTGGGGCGCGCACAGATCGCTCGCGCGCTCGTCGAAGCGCTCGCCTATCAGGTCCGGGCCATGACCGACGCGTTCGCCAAGGGCGGCATTGCGTTAAGCGAGATAAGAGCCGACGGTGGCGCCGCGGCGATGGATCTACTCATGCAGTTACAGGCCACCAACTCTGGCGTGGCGGTTCTACGTAGTCGCTCGCTCGAGGCGACGGCGCGCGGCGCGGCGACGGTTGCGGGACTCGAGATTGGTCTGTGGGGATCGCTCGACGAGATTGCGGCGATGTGGGAGTACGACCGGCGGTTCGAACCGACCGATCCGACATTCGAGGACCTCGGGTATCAGTCCTGGTCGCGAGCGGTCGAACGGGCGTAACCGTCACGTTCGCAGTTAGCCGAGCTTGGTCAACGCCTTCTTTAAATTCCGCACCGCCTGATGCGTGCGCAGTTCGTTCTCAATGAGGGCGAATCGAACGTGACCGTCGCCGCCTTCGCCAAATCCAGTTCCGGGACTGGTCGCCACGTCGGCCTCTTCAATGAGGTACTGGGCGAACTCCAATGAGTGCATTTCACGATAGGGATCGGGGATCGGCGCCCAGATGAACATTGACCCGCGCGGCGGAGCCACGGGCCAGCCAATGCGGGCGAGTCCTTCGATGAGCGTGTCACGTCGCGACTGGTAGATCGTGCGAAGTTGTTCGGGGTAGTCAACCGCTTCGTTCATCGCCACAATCGCAGCGATCTGGACCGGTTGGAAGGTGCCGTAGTCGAGGTAGCTCTTTAACTTCGTCAGGGCCGCGACGATCTCGGCGTTTCCGACGAGGAATCCAACGCGCCATCCGGCCATCGAAAACGATTTCGTGAGCGTGTAGAGCTCGACGCAGCACTCCTTCGCCCGCGGTACCTGGAGGATCGACGGTGGTTTGTACCCGTCGAAACCGAGATCGGCGTAGGCGAAGTCGTGACAGACAATGATGTCGTGTTCGAGTGCGAAGTGAACCAGCCGCTCCATAAACGCTAAGTCGACACACGCGCTCGTCGGATTGTGCGGAAACGAGCAGATGATGACGCGCGGCTTCACCTTCGCTTCGCCCCACGCGGCTACCAGTCCGTCGAAAAACGCTTCACCGGGATCGACGTCGCTCGTACCGGGATCGCGCATCGGGACCGTGATCACGTTCGCACCGGCGAAACCCGGTCCCGCGAGGTGAATCGGGTAACTAGGACTCGGCACGATTGCGCTGTCCCCGGGACCGAGCAACACCCACATCAAGTGCGTCAGTCCCTCCTTCGCCCCAATGGTCGTCACGACTTCAGTGCCGGGATCGAGGTCGACGTCGAACAGCATCTTGTACCTCGTCGCCATGGCGAGTCGAAGATTCGGTATGCCGCGACTGGCGCTGTAGCGGTGATTGCGGGGGTTCGCGGCCGCCTCGGCGAGCTTGGCGACCGCGACGTGGGGACTCGGTAGATCGGGATTACCAAATCCGAAGTCGATCACGTCGCGCCCCGCGGCGCGAGCTTCGGCCTTCAACCCGTTCATCTGTGCGAACACGTAGGGCGGTAGACCGGTGATGCGACGGAATTCCATCAATTGAACCTAGTTTCTTACTGCGCGTTTCGCCATTCACTGAGCTGAGCGATCTTCACGTCGGGGCTGAAGACGGCCCACGTGGCGCCCGCCTCGTCGAGTTCACTGAGCCGGGCGAAGAGGTTCTCGGGAACTGGTCCGGCGTAACTCACCTCGCCGTGGCGCGCCGCTTCACGTAGTCGCGCCGTCGTCGCATCCCAGAGATTGAGTACGACGCCGAGGTCGCGCGCCAACTTATTGGTTGACGCTCCCCCACCACCAATCCATACCGGCATCGACGGCGCGAGTGCGCGTGCCGTCACCTCGAGGAGCGCGCGACGTTCGTCGACACTCAGTACCGCAACGCCGTAGGCCTCATTCTCGGGCGCCGACAATTTGTCGCCAGTACCCACGGCGGCGATGACGCGACCCGGCGCTAGGGCTTCGAGAGTTTCGAACTCTTCGACCAGGTGCGCGGTGCTCGTGAGACCAATGCGCGCGACGAGCGGCCCCACGATCAGTTCCTCATGGCGCCGGGCGATGGCGGCGAGCAGCGCGAAGGGCGCGAGTGAGGGGCGCTGCGGCGAACCCATGGGCCAGAGGTGGTCGTAGGCGAAGACGCCGTCAATGTGCGCCGTCGCGGATTCGCGGGCGAAAGCGAATGCGTCGTCCGCACCTTCTCGAAACGTGGGCAGCAGAACGCCCAGTTTCACGATGCTCGCTCGAACGCCATGAAGGCCGCCCCCATCGCGCCCGAGTGCGGTCCGAACATCGATGCCGTCACCGTGATCGCCGGACGCGCCGTGTAGCCCTCCACGAGGTCGACCAAGTACTCACGTGCCCAGGGCAGTACGAGGTCCGACGAACTCGACAGTCCGCCACCGACCACGAAATGTCCGCAGTCGAGAATCGCCGCGAGGTTCGCCAATCCGAGCGCGAGCCACCAGCCAACTTCCTTCATCACCATCACCGCCTCACCGAGACCGTGCGCCGCGGCTCCAGTGACGTCTTCGGCTCGAACCAAGCCGGCGTGACCGGCACGGGCGACCAGCGTGGGCAAGCGGCCCTCGACGGCCGCATCGTGGGTTAGGCGGTGCAGTCCCCCGCCCGAGGCGTAGCGCTCCCAACAGCCGTGACCACCACACTGGCACGGCGCGCCGCGCGCGGCGACCACCATGTGACCAATCTCGCCGGCGAAACCGCTACGACCGCGAACGAGCTTGCCGTCGGCCACTATGCCACCACCGATACCGGTGCCGAGCGTCACCATCACGAAGTCGTTGATACCGCGAGCGGCACCCCATTCGTGTTCGGCGAGTGCGGCACAGTTCGCGTCGTTCTCGCTGTAGACCGTCGAACTCTTCAAGGACTCGCTGAGTTGGGTGCCGAGGTTCGCACCTGACGCGGTGTTGAGGTTGGGTGCAAAAGCCAAGTGACCGTCGCGGCGCATCAAGCCCGGCAACCCAATTCCAATCGGCACATTACTCGGGTCGAGGTCTTGACGTGAACAGAGTTCATTCACCACTTGCGCGAGAATTTTCGCGGTCGCGTCGCCGGCTCCTTCACCAAAGTCGTGCGGCGTTTTGGCTTGTACCTCACCGAGCACGCGACCATCGAGACCAACGATCAGCCCCAGCGCTTTCGTTCCGCCGACGTCAACGCCGATCGCGACGTCGGTCATTTCAATTGCTCAGCGCGCGCCTTCAGCTCTCGCAGAGCCTGCATCTGAATACGGTACGCCGCTCGAGATTTAATGAACGAAGGAATCGGAACGAGTAGTTCGACCTCGAGGTCGTAGGTGACTTTGGTGGACGTGCCCTCGGGCTCGAAGCGGTACTGACCGATGAGCGTTTCGGTGAGGTCGCCTTCGATTTGATACCAGCTCAACTGTTGGGGTGCCATCGAGTAGTCGTAACGCAACGTGTAGGTCGCTGAGCGACCGAACGCGGCCGCGCGGAACTCGACTTCGAGCGCTCGACCCTGTTCGTCGCGCGCCAGCACGTCGACCTTCTTCAGGTCACTCACCCAGTTGTCGTAGTGTTCAAAGTCGGCCACCACGTTAAAGATGTCAAGGGGCACCGCGTTCACCAACACTGATTCGCTCGCTCGCTGCGCCACGGTACCTCCTCCCTACAACCTTAGGGCTTCAAATTATTGACTCGAAAGTTGTCAAAAGGCGCTAACTCGTGGGAAAGTTTGGCCGCGAGACCATCCCATTGGAACTGATCGACCGCCGCTGCACGCGATTGACGACCGTAGTGACCTCGCAGTTCGTCATTGACGATAAGTCCGCGCATCGCCTCAACGAGCGCCGACACACTGCGCGAATTGGCGACCACGGTGCCGGTGTCACCGTCAACGACGGCCTCGTGACTACCACCCGAACGACCGGCAATCTGGGCGATGCCACACGACGCGGCTTCGACGAAGACAATGCCAAAACCCTCTTGTTCCAGTCCCAGCCAGCGACTTCGACAGTCCATCACCATCAAATCGCTGGCCCCGAGCCAGGAACTGAGTTGATCGTCGGCGACCCGACCAAGAAACGTCACTGGTGCGTTCGTTGAACGTGCAATCTTCTCCAGCCGGCCGCGGTCACGCCCGTCGCCACCAATCGCGACGCGGAGAGTGGGAAACTCTGGGGCCAGCCGCGCACTCGCGCGAATCAACGTATCCATACCCTTACGCGGTACCAGGCGCGAGTACGAACTTACGAGGAACGCATCGTCGTCAATGCCAAAACCACGACGCACGTCACTGCGACGTGTTGCGTCGAGCGGCCGAAAGCGCGCAGTGTCGACGCCCGGTGGAATACGGATCTCTGGCGGCATGTACTCAGCGGCGACGCGTCGGCCTTCAGATTCGGGGTAACTTCCGGCACTAATGACGACACTGGCGTGACGTAAGACATAGCGCAGGGACGACGCCACGAACGGTAGTCGGCCGGGAATTGCGACTTCGGCGCCGTGTAACACGACCCCGTAAGGACGCGAGAGCCGCGGCCCCAAAAGTCCGAGCGGCCACGCGGGATCGAGCAGCACGAGGTCGGGCTGATGGCGTTCAATGGCCGCTTCAATGGCTCGCAGTGTCGTCGGCGTGGGCAAAAACACGGTGGCGGACGCCAGGCGTTCGACCACGACACTCGACGCAGCGTCAAATTGCGCGGCGTCCGGGTGCGAAGCGGCGGTCACCACGACGGCACGCCCCGATTCGAGCCGCGTCCAAAGTTCGTGGAGGTAGACCTGAATTCCA
>JBBQGY010000118.1:0-5969 GCA_038323435.1 Acidimicrobiales bacterium | reverse complement strand
CGGCCCGCTGAGCGGCCGGCGTGTCCGTCGTGAAGTAGGGATTGCCCATTCCCGCGGCAAAGATGACCACGCGACCCTTTTCCAGGTGGCGCACCGCGCGACGACGGATATACGGCTCGGCGACCTGATCCATGCCAATTGCCGACATCACTCGCGTGGGACGTCCGTGACTCTCAATGGCGTCTTGCAACGCCAGCGCGTTGATCACGGTGCCGAGCATGCCCATGAGGTCCGAGTTAGCGCGATTCATGCCGGCCATGGCACCAGTCGCGCCACGCCAGATATTGCCGCCGCCCACGACGACGGCGAGTTCAAGCCCACCGCGTTGCATGGCACTCGCAATTTCTCGGGCCAGGAAGTCCACGGTCGAAGCGTCGATGGTTTCATCACTGGCTGCGGAGGCGAGTGCCTCTCCCGAAAGCTTCAAGACCACTCGACGCAACGTGATTTCCTATCCCCCGATGACTACTTGAGCGTAGGCGGTGATGGTCGCACCATTCAAGAACTGCTGAACGCTCTGCTTTTCGTCCTTCACATAGTTCTGCTCGAGCAAGACACGGTCTTTAAACCAACCATTTAATCGCCCCTCAATGATCTTGGGCAGCGCCGCGTCGGGCTTTCCTTCGTTACGTGAAATCTCCTCGATGGTTTTGCGCTCCGCGTCAACTTCGGCGTCGGGCACGTCGTCGCGTGAGAGAAAGAGTGGCTTCGAGAAAGCAGCATGCACCGCGATCTCGTGCGCCATCTCCGAATTGCCGTTCTTCAAGACGATGGCGACTGCATTGATACCTCGGCCAGCCTGCAGGTGATTGTACGTTTCGACAACTTCATCGGCTCCGGCTTCGAGACGATACACGCGACCTACTGAAATATTTTCCTTGAGTGTCGTGAGCATCTTTTCGATGTTGTCCTGAAACTGGGCGACCGCACCTTCACCGTCGGCGCAGACCCGCGCGGCCATTTCGTCAACCAGCGACACAAACTCTTCTGACTTGGCAACGAAGTCCGTCTCGCAACGCATTTCAACAATTGCAGCGGCGTTGCCATTGCGAACAACCGCGACGGCACCTTCGCCGGCCTCACGTCCGGCCCGCTTCGCGGCCGACGCGAGACCCTGCACGCGCAACCACTGAGTCGAGGCGTCCATATCGCCATTGTTTGCTTCGAGTGCCTTTTTGGCATCCATCATGCCAACGCCGGTCAATTGGCGCAGCGTCTGTACGTCTTTCGCGGTGATAGCCACGGTGTTCTCCTCGTTAATTCTTTACGATTGAATTAGGCAGTGGCCGACTCAGCGTCGGTCTCTTTCGAAAGTGTCGCCGATGTCTCGGTCGCCGGGGCCTCGACCGCTGGTGTTTCGTCAACAACTGAAGCTGGCTCAGCGGCCGGGGTTGCCTCAACAACTGAAGTTGGCTCGGCGGCCGGAACTGCCTCAACAACTGAAGCTGGTTCGGCGGCCGGGGTGGCGTCAACGACGAGAGCCGGCTCTGCAACCGGTGTGGCGTCCGCTACAGGAGCTGGTTCGGCGGCCGGGGTGGCGTCCGCTACAGGAGCTGGTTCGGCGGCCGGGGTGGCGTCAACGACGGGAGCCGGCTCGACGACCGGCTCAGCCGTTGCTTGTGCGACTGGCTCGGTAGCTTTTTCAGCAGCGGGAGCAGCGGGAGCAGCGGGAGCAGCGGGAGCAGCGGGAGCAGCGGGAGCAGCGGGAGCAGCGGGAACTGGTGGCGTCGCGGCAACCGCCGAGGCCTTCGGCGTTACGGCCGGACGATTTTGGCGAATGAAGCGACCTTCGGTGACCGCGTCGGCGATCAATCGGCACAGCAGAGCACCCGATCGAATCGCGTCGTCATTACCGGGAATCACGTAGTCAATAACGTCGGGGTCGCAGTTCGTGTCAACGACGGCAACGACCGGCAGTCCGAGCTTTCGCGCCTCGGTGACAGCAATGTGCTCCTTCTTCGTGTCAATGACGAAGATGGCATCAGGAACGCGGTCGAGGTTCGCGATACCACTCAAGTTGCGATCGAGTTTTTCGAGTTCGCGGCTATGACGAAGTGCTTCGCGCTTCGGCATATTTTCGAAGTCACCGGCGCGCTGCATCGAGCGAAGTTCCACCATGCGCTTGACGCGTCCGGCCACTGTCGCGAAATTAGTGAGCATGCCGCCCAGCCAACGCTGGTTCACGAAAGGCATGCCGCAGGCCTGGGCGTAGTCGGCAATGGGGCCTTGCGTCTGCTTCTTGGTGCCAACGAAGAGAATGACGCCACCGTCGGCGACGAGGTCGCGCACGTAGGTGTAACTCGTTTCAATACCGGCGAGGGTCTTTCGAAGGTCAATCAAATAGATGCCGTTGCGCTCGCCGAGGATAAAGCGACGCATTTTGGGGTTCCAACGACGGGTCTGGTGCCCGAAGTGCACTCCCGAGTCCAATAGTTCTTGCAAAGTGACAAGTGCCACAGTATTTTCCTTCCGTTCGGTTGCTCGATCTCTGCAGTGCACCGCGAGCGGCGACCGTACGAAACCACAGAGACATTTCGTTAACTCGCCCCGTGTGGGAGAGCCTGTCCATGATAGCCGCTAAGGGCTCTCTAACCTCTCGGGTGCGTCTGTCGGTGGACTTTCTGGAGTCGCGATTTGGAAACGTGCGTGTAAATCTGCGTCGTCGTGAGGCTCTCGTGGCCGAGCAGCTCCTGGACTACCCGAAGGTCCGCGCCCCCCTCTAAGAGGTGCGTCGCGTAGGTGTGACGTAACGCGTGGGGGTGGATATGACCGCGGGCGACGCGGTTGTCGAGTATGCGCCGCACGTCCCTCGGTCCCAAGCGACGGCCCCGTCGATTAAAGAAGAGGGCCTCGGGTGGTGAGTCGGGACGCAGCACATCATTGCGAGCATCGCTGATCCACATGCGCACGGAATCGAGTCCGCGGCGATGCAACGGCACGATCCGCTCCTTTCGACCTTTGCCGAGCACCTTGACGAATCCGTCGGTGAAGTCAATACTGTCGAGGTTGAGTCCGCACAGTTCGCCGACGCGAAGACCGGCACCGTAGAGGACCTCACAGACCGCACGATCGAGCGTGGCCCATACGTCTTCACCCCAATCGTCGTCGAGCAGGTTCTCCAGCTGCTCTCGCACGACGATCTTTGGAAGTCGACTGTTGGGACGAGGCGCCGCGATCCGCGCGGCCGGACTTTCCACTAGATAACCGCGTTCAACCAACCACGAGAAGTAACTACGCAGCGAGGCGCGACGACGAATGATTGACGTGCGTTGATCACCCCGCTCGGTCATAAACGTCAAGTAATCACGCAACACTCGCACGGTGATGGCGTCGGGTGCCCGCAGTGCGCGACCGCGCGCCCACTCAATAAACAACGCAATGTCCGAGCGATAGGCCGTCCTCGTCGCCCGGGCGAGATCGGTCGCGCGAAGGGTTGTGCAGTAGCCGTCGAGGAGCCACTGATCGGTAGACCCGCCGCCTTCGTCATTGCGTGACACACCGCAAGGTTACTAACGGGTCTGTTCAAAGCCTGCCACCTCGGTAGTCTTGGCAGTAATTCAAAAGGAGGTCGCGTGGCCCGCATATTGATCGTTGAAGACGACAACCACATTCGTACTGCGCTTCGTCTGATGTTTGAAGGCGAGGGCTTCATCGTGGATGACGCGCCCACCGGCGAGGTCGGCGTCGCGTTATTTGCACGCATGGCCTCGGACGTCGCCATCGTTGACGTGATGCTCCCGGGAATGACCGGGTTCGAAACCTGCGAAGCACTGCGCAGTGCGAGCGACCTTCCCATCGTGATCGTGTCGGCGCGCGACGATACCGCGGACGTCGTGCTCGGCCTGGAATCGGGCGCCGACGACTACGTCACCAAACCTTTCATACCGGAAGAACTTCTCGCTCGAGTGAAGGCCCATCTTCGCCGTCGACCCGAGAAGAGCACCAACGCGTTCAAACTCGGCGAGCTGCATGTCGTGCCCGACGAAGGCGTCGTGCGCTACGGCGACGGCGTTGAACTTCACTTGACGTCCACCGAGTTCCGACTACTCACCGATCTCGCGTCGGCGAATGGAAAAGTGCTGTCACGCGAAGACCTCCTCGAGCGGGTGTGGGGTTATGACTACTTCGGCGACAGTCGACTGGTCGACGTCCACATTCGACGACTCCGAATGAAGATCGAGCCCGATCCGGCGACGCCGATGTTCCTCGTTACCGTTCGAGGCGCGGGATACAAGCTGGTTCTCTGATGCGTCGACGGAGTCTTCGACTTCGACTCCTCGTCACGTTCGGACTCGGGGCCTTCACTCTCAGTTCCCTCTTCGCATCGCTGACCTATCTCGGCGTGCAGCGACTCCTCATTAACAATCAACAACAGACGGACCTGAGCCAGAGTTACGTCAACGCCGCACTGGTTCGCAGCACGCTCTACACCTCGCCGCCCGAACTCGCCAATCTCTTAACGTCGATCCAGAAGGGCACGGGTTCAATAGTTCTCGTGCAGACTCACCACCAGTGGCTCGCTCGAAGCACGCCCGCAGCGTCGAAGTACGTGTCGCCGCCCATTATCCGACTGGTGGCGCAGGGTCACCCCACCGAACAGACCATCAACGTCAAGGGCGAAATACTTTACGTGGTCGGCGTGCCCATTCCCGCCGTCGAAACCCAGGTCTTTCAAGTCTTTCGGCTCAGCAACCTCGAACACACGCTGCGGATGTTGTTGCTGCTGCTGACCACGGGGGCTATGTTCACGACGATCATTGGCATCAGCGGTGGCCTTTGGGTGACGCGGCGCGCCGTTCGCCCACTCGAAGAGGTCTCGTACGCGGCGGCGTTGATCGCCGATGGCGCGCTCTCCACCCGTCTGGTCGTGACGCGCGCCGACCGAGAGGTGCAGCAACTGACCGAATCCTTCAATCAGATGGTGAGCCAGCTCGTCGATCGGCTCGAGCGCGACGCGCGATTCGCCAGCGACGTCAGTCACGAACTCCGTTCGCCCCTAACGACGCTCGCGACGACGGCATCAGTACTCCAACAGCACCGCCAGGAACTTTCCCCGGCAGGTCAAGAGAGTCTCGATCTACTCACCGCCGACCTGTCCATCTTCCAGTCGCTCGTCGAAGATCTCCTGGAAATGGCCCGCAGCGACGCCGGCGCGGTCCCCCTTACCTTGGAAAATGTGACGGTCGTTGAACTCGTGCGCCAGTCGGTGCGATCGGCGGCCGCGCGACACAAGCTGGACGAACCAGCCGTGGAGGTCGGTGCCAGCGTTCGCGATCCAATCGTGCGGGTCGACCGACGCCGGTTCGAGCGCGTGGTCACCAACCTCATCGACAACGCCCACCGCTACGCCAAGGGCGCGGTGGCCGTTCGCGTACAGCGCGTTGGTCGCAACATTGCCGTCAACGTGGACGACGCCGGCCCGGGCATTCCCGTTGACGAGCGCGAACGGGTATTTGAAAGATTCTTTCGTGGTCGCGCCGCCCACGACCGTGGCATCGCGCGAGGCACCGGCCTCGGCTTGGCACTCGTTCGCGACCACGTCAAGGGCTTCGGGGGGTCCATTTCAATTCTCGAGAGCGACGAGGGCGGCGCCCGATTTCAGATTCTGCTGCCCATTATCAGCGAGGACCTCGAATGAGACGGCTGCGTACCCTCCTCGGAATTACGTTCGCCGCGTTGCTACTAAGCGGCTGCACGTTGGTACCCACGTCGTCCTCGCCAGAACTCGTTACGCGTCACCGAATACCCTTCGGTCTTCTCAGTTCTTCGATTCCCGGAACCAACAACGGCCACGTGCACTTCATTACCCAACCGATCTACCTTGTCGATGCGACCGGTCACCTCGCGGCGTCGAGTCGCATCGTCCCGAGTCCCCCGGTACTGGCCACCGTGCTGCGTCAACTAATCCTCGGTCCCACAGAGATCGAGAGTTTCGCCGGTTACACTTCGGCGCTGCCCAAGAGCCTCAT
>JBBQGY010000117.1:0-6017 GCA_038323435.1 Acidimicrobiales bacterium | reverse complement strand
GACTGCACCGCGAGGGCTGGCCGCTGCTCGAAACGCTGCACCACCCCATCACCGTTGATCGGTCAATTGCACTCGACCACGCCGAATCGACGTGGAAGCGCTTCACGACTCGACGCTGGTTCGGTTTCTTGCGCATGCAGGTGCGGGTCGTTCAGCAACTGCCGGCCGTGCTCACCGTGTCGCATAACTCCAAGACCGACATCAATGCCCAAATGAAGGTGCCGCTCGAACGACTGACGGTCGTTCCGGTGGGCGTTGACCACACCGTCTTTAAGCCCTACGACGACGTCGTGAAGAAGAAGGGCCGATTGATGGTGACGTCGAGCAGCGACGTCCCCATGAAGGGTCTCGTACCGCTCCTCGAAGCCATCGCCAAACTGCGTGCGGAGCGCGAGATCGAACTCGTGGTCATTGGTAACCCCAAGGCGAAGGGGCGGGTCGCGGCCACCATGGAGCGACTCGGACTGACCGACATTGTCTCGACGATTTCGGGAGTCAGCGACGAAGAACTCGCACGGCTCTACGGCGAGGCCGAAGTCGCGATCGTGCCGAGCCTCTACGAAGGTTTCTCGCTGCCGGCGATTGAAGCAATGAGTTGCGGAGTGCCCGTCGTGGCGACAACCGGCGGCGCCCTGCCCGAAGTCGTCGGGGTTAGTGGCGAGACCGGTCTGCTGGTGGAGCCGAACAACCCCGATGCGCTGGTGGACGCCATTCGCCAACTGCTCGACGACGCCTCGCTGCGCGAACGGCTCGGCGCTGCGGGCCGCCAGCGCGTCATTGAGCGATTTACCTGGGAAGTGACGGCTCGCGGAACCGCCGCCTGTTACGACGCAATTCTTTCGGGCCACGCGTTACCCGCATCCATGGCGTTTGATTGATGTTGACCGCCAACTACGACCGGCTCGGTCTGCGAAGCGGCGAGAAGATTCTCGACCTCGGTTGTGGATTTGGTCGCCACGCCTTTGAAGCGGCGCGACGCGGAGCCGACGTCATCGCGCTCGACGCCGGGCGCGATGAAGTTAACGGCGTCGCGGCCATGTTTGAAGCGATGCTCGAGGCGGGTGAGATCGAAGCGGGAACGCTCCACACCGCCGCCGTACAGGGCGACGCACTCCACTTGCCCTTTCCCGACGCCACGTTCGACCGGGTGATCTGTTCTGAAGTACTCGAGCACATTCCCGACGACGTCGCCGCGATGCGCGAGCTAGTGCGCGTGCTGCGCCCCGGAGGAACCATGGCGGTCACCGTGCCCCGATTCGGTCCCGAACTCATCAACTGGGCCCTCTCCGACGAGTACCACAACGTGCCCGGTGGTCACATCCGAATCTATCGACGCTCAATTTTGCAACAGCGTCTTCGCTCGACGGGCGTGACGGTCACCGGTCACCATTACGCCCACGGCCTGCACAGTCCCTACTGGTGGCTGAAGTGTCTCGTGGGCACCACGAACGAGACCAATTGGCTCGTCAAGACGTACCACCGGCTCTTGGTGTGGGACATCATGAAGGCGCCGCGTACGACTCGTTTCGCCGAGCGCGTGCTGTCGCCCGTGATGGGTAAATCCATCATTGTCTACCTGTCCAAACCCGTCGTCGCATGACGTCCACCTTGGGGGTGCTCGAGGGAGTTCCCGGGATAGTGACGCGCGAAGAACTGGCGGTCACGGCCGCGTACCTTGCCTCGCTGCAGACCGACAGCGGTCAAATTCCTTGGTTCGTGGGGGGCCACTGCGACCCCTGGAATCACGTTGAAGCGGCGATGGCGCTCACGGTGACGGGCTACGTCAACGAAGCCCGAGCCGCGTACCTCTGGTTGGGGGACAACCAACTCGGTGACGGCAGTTGGTTCAACTACTACGCCGAGGATCGCGTCAAAGATACGCGTCTCGATACCAACGTCTGCGCTTATATCGCGGCCGGCGTTTACCACTACGTCGTTGCTACCAACGATGACGAATTCGGTGCCGCCATGTGGCCCGCAGTGCAGCGTGCCATTGAGTTCGTGCTTCGTTGGCAGATGGACGACGGCACGATCCGCTGGTCACTCGACGCGCGCGGACGGCCCGAGAGTTACGCGCTGCTGACCGGCTCGTCGTCAATTTTTCATTCGCTGCGCTGTGCGGTGGCGCTCGGCGAACGACTCAGCTACGCGCGACCGGACTGGGAACTGTGCGCGGGGCGACTCGGTCACGCGATCGCCCACCACCCGGGCGCCTTCGCGCCCAAGAACGAGTTCGCCATGGACTGGTACTACCCAATCTTCTCGGGGGCGCTTGTCGGCGATGCCGGCCAGAAGCGGATCAAAGACGGGTGGGATCGTCACGTTATGGACGGCTTTGGCGTACGGTGCGTGTCGACCAACGACTGGGTTACCGCGGCCGAGACGGCCGAATGCGTCTTGGCGCTCGACGCCCTCGGCGAAACCAGTCGGGCGCTCGATCTATTCGCGCAGACTCGCCGCCATCGCCGTGACGATGGCGCCTACTGGACCGGAATCGCGTATCCTCAAGAGGTCACGTTCCCGGGCATGGAGACCACCTCGTACACTGCCGCCGCGATCATTCTCGCGGCCGACGCCCTGGCATCGTCGTCGAGTGCCTCGGGTCTCTTTCGCCACGAGGGGCTGGCCCGTCCGGTTGATCTCGCCGAGCCCGGTTGTCCGCTCATTCGTTAACGGCGACGTAGAACGCGCAGGGATCCCTCACCGGCGACGTCCTCGAAATCGCCGCTCGCCAACGCGGCCGAGTAGATCTCGAAAGGCGGACGACCGCCGTCGACCGGGTTTTCAAACACGTCGTGGATGAGTAGCAGTCCGTTGCTCACGACCTTGGGCGTCCACGCCGCGTAGTCGGCCCACGCAACCTGGGATCCGTGACCGCCGTCGATAAAGAGCAGGTCGAGGAGTTGGGAAAAGTGTTCGGCGGCGACGACCGATGGTCCCACGAGTCCGAGCACCGTGGATTCGAGTCGCGCGTGAGCAATCGTGCGCTGCCAGGTCGGAAGGGTGTTCAGTCGACCGTCGTCGTCCACCAACGTCGGGTCGAAGTGCTCCCACCCCTCTTGGTTTTCTTCGCTGCCGTGATGGTGATCGAGCGAGTACAGCACGCTCGTGGTCGCTTCGGCGGCGGCACCTAAGTAGACGGCCGACTTGCCGCACCACGCGCCAACCTCGAGCCACGTGCCGCCCGGTCGGCGTTGACCGCATTCGAGTCCCTGGTGACAGAGTGCGAGGCCCTCCGCGCGGGGCATGAAGCCCTTGACGGTGTCGGCGAACGCCAGTAGCTCGTCGAGCCGGCTCACGCGAATACCAACGATCCGAGAGTTGCGAGGCCGAGTCCGGCGAAGATTAACCCGCCCGCCAAGCGAATCCGTTTGAGGGGCACGAGTCGTTGTAGTGCCTGACCGCCGTAGGCGCCGAGAAACGATACGCAGATCATCGCCAGCGAGGCCGACACGAAGACTTCGACGGGAGCGTGCAGTTTCGCTTCGAAATTTGCGGCCTGAATTTGCGTGAGGTCCCCGAACTCGCCAACAAAGACGATCACGAAAGCGGTGGTGAACTCTTTCCATCGAGTGCCCGGTTTTTCCAGGGCCGCTTCGCGTTTCCCCTTCTCCTGCTCTTCGTCTTCGGTGACGAAGAGCAGATAGGCCGCGCCGCCGAGAAAGAGCAGCGAAACGATGAGGTTTTTCCACGTTGACGGTGCGAAGGTGAGCAACGAACCGGCCCCCACGGAAAGACCCATCTGAATGACCAGCGCCGAGGCACCGCCAATGAAGATCATTAGCGCACGAGCCTTCGTGCTCATAATGATCATCGCCACAAAGGTCTTGTCGGGTAACTCGAGGATGAACATCAGGGCAAAGATGCCCAGGGCTGTCCCGAGATTCATTACGTCCTAGAACTGTTGACGAATGGCCGCTGCAAAAGCGAGGCCAACGCGCATGCGCTCAAGTTGCTGTTCAACGGTGCGTTGCTCACCGGCGAGTGGATGCGACGAATGAAATTTCTCCACGGCGTCCGCGAACATTTCGTCGCGGATGAACAGCGGCACGCCCAGCGCTAGGCGCGACTGTGAACTCGGGGGGAACTTCTCCAACGCCTCGTCCCATCGCTTGGTCATGTACTTCCACACCGATGGACCGGTGGTGGCATTACGCGTCAAAATTCCGAGCACGACGGATGCGTCTTGGCTGCGGAACTCGGAGAAGCACTTCTCGGCGGCGTCGAGTGCGATCGTCTCGTCGCTGAAGTCAACGAGGCCCCACAGGTACCGCTGCTCTTCTTGGGGGTTCGTCGGATTGCGATAGCGGTCGAGGAAGGTTGCGTAATCGCCGGGTCGGTTCTGGTCCGCCACGATGGACAGGATCGTGCGAGCGAGGTCACCGTCCATTTCGTTGGCGTCGAAGCGCTTGAGCGCTTCACTAATAATGGACGCATCCTTGCCCGTAATGCCGAGCACGCCAATCACGATCGCTCGTAACTGCGGCGTGAGCTCGTCTTCCCCCGTTGAGGAGTCCCACCCGAGACGATCAAATTGGGGACCGAAGATCTCACGGGCCGACTGCGTCAACTTTTCTAGCCGCGCACCTTCGAGGACTCGACGCGCGTAGCTGAATGCGGTAGCGACGGTACCCCAGGGATTGGGCTCGTTCTGATTTCCGAGGCCCTTCGCAATGGCGATGAACGCGTTCCAGGTGATCTGTCCGGCGAACAGCGAGGCCCATCCATCGGCGAGCAGCGTGGCGCGTTCGAGCTCTTCGAGCTCGTCAATGTGCGACGACAACGCCGACAGTTCAGCGGCCCCATACCGCGAGCGAAAGACGCCCGACCCTCCAGCATTCAGCACTACCGGTGCTTCATCGCTGACGGGGACCGGTTCGCCGGCGAGCAGGTGACGGCTCGTCTCGCCGCCCTTGAGTGAACGCGTCAGTACCGGAACGATCCACGACGATCCGATAGCGCTCACCCCCTTGGCGGCGCCATACGCGAACGGCTTCTGGCTGAGGGTGCCGTTCTCTAACGTCACGAGTGGATGTCCGCCCTGCAGGATCCACGTGTTCATGAGGTTGCGCACCGGCTGGCCCGAGGTCTCTTCGAGCGCGTCCCAGAGGTCGGTCGTGATGGTGTTGGCGTAACTGTGCTTGCGCAAGTAGTGGCGGATGCCGTCACGGAAGGTCTCGGCACCGAGGTACTGCTCGAGCATGCGAAGTACCGAGCCACCCTTTTCGTACGTGAGAATGTCGAACATTCCACGGGTGTCATCGGGAGAGATGACCTCGTATTCAATGGGGCGCGTGGAGTGCAGGCCGTCGACTTGCAAAGCCGCGTCGCTTTCGACACCGAAACCAACCCACATTTTCCACTGAGGTCGAAAGGCGTCGATGCAGAACATCGCCATGAACGTCGCGAACGCCTCGTTCAACCAGATGCCCTCCCACCATTCCATGGTGACGAGGTCACCGAACCACATGTGCGCAATCTCGTGAGCGACGACTTCGGCGACGCGCATTTGCTCGGCGAGCGACGCGGTCGCGGGATCAACGAGCAGCGCGGTTTCGCGGTACGTGATGCACCCGAGGTTTTCCATGGCGCCAAAGGCGAAGTCGGGAATCGCCACCATGTCCAACTTCTCGCCCGGGTAGGGGATGTCGAAGTATTTGGAGAAAAATCGCAGTGAAAAGGCACCGGCTTCGAGGCCGAGGTCGACCAGGTGTTCCTTGCCGGCGGGGAAAATAATGCGCAGCGGCACGCCGTCGACGTCCATCGGCGCCGTCTCTTCGAAGGGCCCTACGACGAACGCAACAAGGTACGTCGACATTTTCATCGTTGTCGCAAAGCTGACGGTGCGCTGGCCATTGCCGAGGTCGACGTTGGAAGACTCGGGAGAGTTGGAGTACGCCTTAAGTTCGCTCGGTACGGTGAGGTTTACTTGGTAGGTCGCCTTGAACGACGGCTCGTCCCAGCAGGGGAAGGCTCGTCGAGCGTCAGAGTGTTCGAACTGAGTGGTCGCGATCGTG
>JBBQGY010000116.1:0-6049 GCA_038323435.1 Acidimicrobiales bacterium | reverse complement strand
CACCGCAGTGCGCTGCGATTCGAATGGCAAACGGCCCGAGGGTTTCGCCGAGTGCTCGCGCCCGTCGCCACGCTCGTCCTGGGCGTGCGGCTCTGTGTGGTTCTCCTGGTGCGACCAGTCGCTTGAGCCGCGTTCACGTCTAGAATCATTGGAGGGCTGCGGGTGGTTTGTGGTTGCAAGTCGATGCCAGTCGCGGGCAAAACGACCCACGTAAGGCGTCTTATTGACGCTGAGCATGGCGCTGTTTAGAAGTAAGTCCTGCCTCTTGACGACCAGATTGATCGTTTGGAGTGCCGGTGAAGTGTGCGAAGTAATCGCTGGAGAGCCTCGTGCTGCCGGCGGTTCGTACGGACACCGCTGCAGGCAAGTGTGGGGTTAAAGACCAGGTCAGCACTCGCAGCCCTACTGAAGTTCAGACCACGACCGGTAGGGTACATCGAGATATGAGTGTTTTTAGCAAGATTCTTAAGGCAGGGGAGGGCAAGCGCGTACGCCAGCTTGCCGAACTCGTCGGACCAATAAACGAACTCGCCGGCCAGATGGCGGCGCTCACCGACGAAGAGTTGCGAGCCCAGACCGACGTCTTTCGCCAACGACTCGCCGAAGGTGAGACCCTCGACGACATCTTGATTGAAGCTTTTGCCGTCGTTCGAGAAGGCGCAACCCGCGTGCTCGGCCAGCGGCACTTCGACGTCCAGCTGATGGGTGGGATGGCGCTGCACTTTGGGTGGATCGCCGAAATGAAGACCGGTGAGGGAAAAACGCTGGTTTCGACGCTGCCGGTCTACTTGAACGCGCTCGCCGGTAATGGCGTGCACGTCGTGACCGTCAACGACTACCTCGCAACCTTTCACGCGAACTGGATGGGTCAGCTTCACCGCTTCCTCGGCATTTCAGTGGGACGCGTGGGACCGGACTTACCCGAATTCGAACAAAAGCGCGAGGCGTACGCCTGTGACGTTACCTACGGTACGAACACCGAGTTCGGCTTCGACTACCTGCGCGACAACATGGCGCGTAGCGCCGAGCACATGGTCCAGCGGGGGCACCACTACGCCATCATCGACGAAGTCGACTCAATTCTGATTGACGAAGCTCGCACTCCGCTCATAATTTCCGGTCCGTCGTCGGACGTGACCAAGCTGTACTACCCATTTGCGTCTATTGCCCGATCGCTCACGCGCGACGTTGACTACGAAGTCGACGAAGAGAAGAAGACCGTCGTACCGACCGAGGCCGGTATCGAGAAAGTGGAACGTCAACTCGGCGTAACGAACCTGTACGACGCGGTGGCGACGAATTACGTGCACCAGTTAGGTCAAGCCCTTCGCGCTAAGGAACTGTTCCACCGCGACAAGGACTACCTCGTCAGCGCCGGCGACGTGAAGATTATCGACGAATTCACTGGCCGCACCCTCGACGGTCGACGCTGGTCCGACGGACTGCACCAAGCGGTCGAAGCCAAAGAGCGAGTACGCATCCAAGAAGAGAACCACACCTGGGCGACCGTAACGCTGCAGAACTACTTCCGTCTATACGAGAAGCTGGCGGGGATGACCGGTACCGCCGAGACCGAGGCCGCCGAATTTGGCAACACCTACAAGCTTTCGGTCGTACCAATTCCCACTAATCGGCCCATGGTGCGGCTCGACAGAGCTGACCTCATTTACAAGACCGAGGCGGCAAAGTTCGAAGCGATTGTCGGTGAAGTCCGCGAGCGTAGCGATAAGGGCCAGCCCATTTTGCTCGGTACGGCGTCGGTGGAGAAGTCAGAACTGCTGTCCAAGGAACTCTCCAAGGCGGGAATCAATCACGAAGTACTGAACGCGAAACAGCACTTCCGCGAGGCCGAAATCGTCGCTCAGGCCGGCCGTAAACACGCGGTCACGGTAGCGACCAATATGGCCGGTCGAGGCGTCGACGTCATTTTGGGGGGCAACTTCGAGGGACTCGCCGCGCGCGACGCGCAGGGCCGCGGGTTTGAGGTCGGCACCGAGGAGTACGACGCGGCCTACCAGAGTGCCCTGGCGACGTTCAAGCCACTTTGTGAGACGGAGGGTGACGAGGTCCGAGCGATCGGAGGCCTCTACGTGCTGGGGACCGAACGCCACGACTCTCGGCGAATTGATAATCAGCTGCGAGGACGATCAGGTCGTCAGGGTGACCCGGGGGAAAGCCGTTTCTACCTCTCACTGGAGGACGAACTGCTGCGCTTATTCGCCACGGGTGCCGTGCAGTGGGTTATGTCGCGCGCCATGCCCGAGGACGTGCCCATTGAGGCTCCCATGGTGTCAAAGGCCATTGAACGCGCTCAAAATACCGTCGAAGGTCGCAACGCGGAGATTCGTAAGGACGTCTTGAAGTACGACGAAGTGATGAACGAACAACGCAAGGTGATTTACGGACGACGCCAGCAAGTGATTGACGGTGCCGATATCCATGACGCCACCATCGAGATGATCGAAGAGGCTCTGACGGGTGTGGTCGTCGAGCAGTTGAACGGTGAATTCGCCGAAGAGTGGGATATTGGACTTCTCGTTACCGAACTGACCACTTATTACCCGACGACTCTCGACGTCGAGGCGCTCAGCGCGTACGACGATCGCGACGACATCATTGCGGTCGTGATTGATGACGCACTCAAGTTGTACGAAGTGAAGAGCGAAGGTTTTCCGGGCGGAAGTGAGACCGCCAAAGAGATCGAACGCGATGTCATGCTCCAGATCCTCGACCAGCGTTGGCGCGATCACCTGTCGGACATGGACTACCTGCGCGACGGCATTCACCTGCGTCAAGTGGCCCAACAGGACCCCTTGACCGCGTGGCAGAAAGAGGGCTACCTCCTCTTTGAGCAGTTGTTGGAAAACGTGGACAAGGACTTTGTCCGCTACATCACACACGTAGAAGCGGTGCGCGAAGAGACTCCCGCCGATGAAGGTCTCGAGCGAGCAGTTACGAACGCGAACGAAGTTGCTCCCGGAGCCACCGAACTTCCGTCACACGGCGCGCCGAAGAAGGAACTCCCGAAAGAGGGCGACAAGATTGGTCGCAACGAGCCGTGCTGGTGCGGTTCGGGTCGGAAGTTCAAGCAGTGCCATGGCCGACCCTAAGGCGGAGAATGCTCTTCGCGAAGCGCTGAGCACGATTGAGGATCTCGAAGCGAGATGGGATGCGGCCCGCAACTATCTAAAGATTGATGCGTCCCGCATTCGCCATATGGAACTGAGCACCGAGGCGGAGAGCCCCGATCTGTGGAACGATCAGGATCGGGCCCGAGAAGTGACGACCGAACTTGGTCGACTTTCGAATGATCTCGAGGCGTTCGATGAACTGCGTGGCGCACTCGACGACAGTGTCGTCTTAGTTGATTTTTCACGCGAGGCGCTCGCTGCCGGCGAACCGGATTGGTCACTACTCGACGAACTTGCAACGACGGTTGCGTCACTCGAGTCAAAGATTGCCGCTCTTGAAACGCGAAGTCTCTTTAGTGGTCCCTACGACGAGAATGAAGCGATCGTGGAGTTACACGCCGGGGCCGGTGGCACCGACGCCCAGGACTGGACCGAAATGCTGCTGAGGATGTACTCGCGCTGGGCCGAACGGCGAGGCTTCGGGGTCGAGATTGACGAGGCGACCGAAGGCCAAGAGGCTGGTCTGTTGTCAGCCACGTTCATCGTGAAGGGTCGATTCGCCTACGGGTGGCTGTCGGCCGAGCGGGGCGTACACCGCTTGGTGCGCATCAGTCCCTTCGACTCCCAGGCCCGCCGACAGACCAGTTTTGCCAGTCTCGATGTGACGCCCCTACTTAACGACGACGCCGGTGAAGTGGAAATTGACGAAAAGGATTTGCGCATTGATACGTTCCGTTCGTCGGGTGCGGGCGGTCAGCACATTAACAAGACTGACTCGGCAATACGCATTACCCACTTGCCAACCAACATTGTCGTCAGTTGTCAGAACGAACGCAGTCAACACCAGAACCGCGCGCGAGCCATGCAGATCCTCGAGGCGAAGTTGGCCGATCGCGCCCGCGCCGAGCGCCAGGCGAAAATGGATGCGCTCAGCGGCAATCGTGGTGATAACGCGTGGGGATCGCAGATCCGCAGTTACGTCCAAGCGCCGTATCAATTGGTGAAGGATCATCGGACTGATTTTGAGACCGGCAACATTGAGTCAGTGCTCGACGGCGACCTCGACGGCTTTATGGAAGCCGAGCTTCGTCGCCAACGATTGCGATCATAAAAATCCTACGCACCACAGTTCACAAGCGTTTGGTGTCGCGGCAAAGCTAGTGCGCCAAACTAGAATGGCGTTAATGACGATGTCGGTATTGCACGCGCTGACGCCTATCAAACCGAAGGGGGTGCTGCCATGATTCGATTCGAAAATGTCTCCAAGACGTACAAAAACGGCACGCCCGCGTTAAGGGACATCACCCTCGACATCGACAAGGGTGAGTTCGTATTTCTCGTCGGCGCGTCGGGTTCGGGTAAGACCACTTTCCTGCGACTGCTGTTGCGCGAAGAACTTCCGGACCGAGGTCGAATTCTCGAAGCAGGTCGTGACATTGGTGAACTGCCAAAATGGCGCGTGCCGTATCTCCGCCGCAACATTGGCTGCGTCTTTCAAGACTTTCGGTTGCTGCCCAACAAAACCGTCTTCGAAAATGTTGCGTTCGCTCTCGAAGTGATTGGTCGGCCTCGGACCACCGTCGACTCGCAAGTTCCCCAGATTCTCGAGCTGGTGGGGCTCACTGATAAATCGAAGAACTTACCGAGCGAGTTGTCCGGAGGCGAGCAACAGCGCGTTGCGGTTGCTCGAGCTTTCGTCAATCGCCCGCTCATTTTGCTCGCGGACGAACCAACGGGAAACCTTGATCCCGCCAACTCCGAGTCGATTATGGCCCTGCTGGAGAGAATTAACCGTACCGGCACGACGGTCGTCATGGCGACACACGACAAGGCGTTGGTCGACCGTATGCGCCGCCGCGTGGTCGAACTTGATAAGGGTGAAATGATTCGCGACCAGGTTCGCGGAGTCTACGGTGTCGATGAAGGGGCGCTGCTGTAATGCGCGTGTATCTTCGCTACGCGATTAAAGAGACGTTCGGCAACTTGTGGCGCAATCGGATGATGACGATCGCCGCCGTGCTCACCGTAGCGGTGTCGTTGTCACTCGTTGGTTCGGCGCTGCTGTTAAAGCAAAGTGCCGCCCAGGCATCGGCCCAGTGGCAACAGGGAACTCGGGTGACGGTGTGGATGCAACCAACTGCGTCGACGAGTCAAATAAACAACGTGAAGTCCCAACTGGCCAATCTTCCGATCGTCAAGGGCTGTCTGTTCTACACCCAGCGGATGGACTACAACGAAGCGAAGAGAATTTTGCCCCCGAGCGAAACACAGTCCTTGACCGTCGCCGACATGCCCTCGTCGTTTCGTTGCGTTCCCACGGTGCCCGCTGACGCGTTCACGGTGGAGTCAATGTTTAAGAATCAACCGGGGGTCTATCAAGTCACGGCGCCCGAGCAGCAGATCCGTCAGATGAATCACGCAATACGCGTTCTGCAGATCGTCTTCTTGGCGCTCGCAGGCGTGCTGTTGTTGTCCGCGACAGTATTGATTCTCAACACGATTCGAATGGCCATCTTTGCTCGACGTCGCGAGGTGTCCGTAATGAAACTGGTCGGTGCCACCAACTGGTTTATCCGGATTCCTTACATCACTGAAGGATTCATTCAGGGTCTGCTCGGATCCGGGGTGGCGATTCTCGCCGTCACTGCTCTACATACCTGGTATCCGCTGCACAACGAGTTCCGACTGAACACGAGTTCATTGCTCGGAACGAATGCGGTCGTACTCATCGTGGGCGTCGTTATTGGTTCAGTCGGTTCAGCGATTGCGATTCGCCGATTCCTCGACGTTTAAGACTTGGCGTCGTCGAAGTCAATGGCGAGTGAATTTACGCAGTAACGAAGCCCCGTGTGCGTGGGACCGTCATTAAAGACGTGGCCCAGGTGACCACCGCACTTCGAGCAGAGGATTTCTGTCCG
>JBBQGY010000115.1:0-6056 GCA_038323435.1 Acidimicrobiales bacterium | reverse complement strand
TGCGGCAACTCCGGTACGACCATGCGACTACTCGCCGGTCTGGTGAGCGCACTTCCCGGCCGCCACCTGCTCGTGGGTGACGAGTCATTATCGGCGCGCCCCATGGACCGAATCGCGACCCCGCTGGCACTCATGGGTTCGTCCGTAACGGGCCTCGGGCTCCGCGTGACGGCGCCGTTACAGATTATTGGCCAGAAGCCGTTGCACCCAATCTCGTACCACGTGCCCATGGCGAGTGCGCAAGTGAAGTCAGCGGTACTTCTCGCGGGACTCGGTGCGGCGGGCCCCACGTCAGTGCACGAAGATGTTCGCACCAGGTCGACGACCGAAGACATGTTGCAACTGTGCGGCGTTGACGTTGCCAGTCACGACGACGGAGCGGGCCGCCGCGTAACCGTGCACCCGGGACGCCCGAGCGCCCGGCAATGGTCGGTGCCGGGTGATCCGTCACAGGCGGCCTTTTTCGCGGTCCTCGGGTGCATCCACCGCGACGCCGAGATCGAGATTGTCGATATTGACGCTTCGGAGGATCGATGCGGCTTTTTCCAGGTACTCCAACGCATGGGTGCGAACCTCACGGTACGCGCGAACGGCGCCACCGCCAGTTTTGTCGTCAAGAGTTCCGCGTTGCTCGCAACCGAAATTACGGCAGAGGAGATCCCCTCGGTGGACGAGGTACCCGTCCTGACCGTTGCCGCTGCGGCCGCGACGGGCACCAGTGCATTTCGCCACATGGGCGAACTTCGCCTTAAGGAGTCCGACCGATTCGACGGTGCACTCGTCCTCGCCATTGCGCTCGGATGTCGTGCGTGGGCCGACGGCGATGATTTCTTCGTCGAAGGCCTCGGCAGCGCCGAGCGTTTCTCGGAATTCACTATGCACGCCCACCTCGATCACCGAATGGTCATGGCCAGTGCCGTGGCGGCGATCGCCGGTGGCGGTTGCACGATCGACGGTGCCCAGACCGTGGCGTCGAGTTATCCCCAGTTCTTTGACGACGTAGCGTCGTTGCAATGAGTGAACGCATCATTGCCATTGACGGCCCGGCCGGATCGGGCAAGTCCACGGTGGCGCGCGCGGTCGCCGACGAGCTCGGTTGGTCGTTCCTCGACACGGGCTCGATGTACCGCGCAGTGACGCTCGAAGCTCTCGGTCGCGACATCGACGTGCATGACGCCGAACGGGTTGCTGAACTCGCCGAAAGCGTCTCGATCGTCACAATGCCGCGCGTCACGGTCGACGGACGCGATGTTGACGATCTACTTCGCACGGATGAAGTGAACGTCGCGGTCTCGGTGGTGGCGTCGAATCCTCGGGTGCGCGCTTCAATGGTGGCTCGTCAACGTCAGATTGCTCTCGCACAACCCGTCGGCACCGTCGTCGAGGGTCGCGATATTACGACCGTGGTGTTTCCGCACGCCACGCTGAAAGTTTTTTTGACCGCGTCGCTCGAGGAACGGGCGCTTCGTCGAGGCGAAGAGGGAGCCGACTCGGTAGCACGACGCGATCGGGCCGACACCACCCGATTGGCGTCGCCGCTCACTCAGTCGAGCGACGCCGTCGTGCTAGACACAACAGGTCGCGACGTCGACAACGTTGTCCGGGAGATCATTGAATGCCTGAAGAGCCAGCACTCGAATTAGACGTCAGCAAGTCACTGACGTACAAGGTGGTTGCGGGGATCATTGCCACGATCTCCAAGATCATGTTTCGCCCCAGAGTCACCGGCGCCGAGAACATTCCACTCACTGGACCAGTGCTCATTGCTCCCATTCACCGTTCGAATCTCGACTTTGCCTTCACGTTGTTCATCTCCCCGCGCAAGGTCTTTTTTATGGCGAAGGACTCGCTCTTCCACGTCCCACTGTTTGGCACCCTGCTGCGCCACCTCGGGGCGTTTCCTGTTCGTCGCGGGGCGGCCGATCGAGAGTCGTTGACGCTCTCCGAAGAGGTGCTGCGCCAGGGTCACGCCCTCGTTTTATTTCCCGAGGGCGGGCGAAGGGATGGCCCAACTGTTAAACCTCTGCTCGACGGGGCCATGTTCGTCGCGGCGCGCACCGGGGCCGTGGTGGTGCCCGTCGGCATTGGCGGCAGTGAAAGCGCCTTGCCCCCCGGAGCCAAAATCCCTCGACCGGCGAAGGTGCGTATCGTCGTTGGTCTCCCCATCAACCCTGCGGTCTCTGAGGGCCGAATTGCAAGGTCACTCGTCAGCGCCAAGAGCGAAGAACTGCGAGTACGGCTTCAAGCGGTGTACCGCGAAAGTCTGAACGATTAATTAACGTTCACGCCACCACGTACCAAAGACCACTCGAGCGTAGCGAAAACCGTAGATCCACGTGGCCCCTTTTTTCGTTTCGCCCGAGAAGCGAGGATGCCAGATCGTCGGCACTTCCGCTGCGCGCCAACCCCTCTTCAGACAGGTGATCAAGAGCTCGGACGTCTGATACTGCGACTGGCGAAGTCGATCGACGACGTCGGCGAGCATCGTCACGCGCAGCGCGCGATACCCCGTTGAGGTGTCCGTGAGACCGGCGCCGGTCATCCGATTCATAATGAAGGAGAAGAATCGCACTCCGCTTTTGCGAATACGGTCCGACGTCTTGTCGACGCCCAGCACGCGGCTACCGAGCACGAAATCCGACTCATCGCGCTGCAACGGTGTCAAAATTTGGGGGATCTCGGCCGGGTCATTTTGACCGTCGGCGTCAAGGGTCACGACGAACTTCACCCCGTTGTGGATGCAGTACCGGTAGGCGACCTGGAGTGCGACTCCGTGGCCCAGGTTGACCGGGAACTCAATCACGATGACCCCGGGGAACGAACGGGCAATCTGCGCCGTCCGGTCCTCGCCACCGTCAACGACCACGAGCGTCGTGTACGACTCCCCATTTATCGATTCGGGCATCTTTTCAAGGACGCCCGCGATGTTGCCCTCTTCTTCGTAAGCGCAAATAGCGGCGACAATCGACTCGGGTGTGAAGCCCGGTTTTTCCGTCGCGAGTCGAGCGAGTGCTTGATCGATCGCAAACTGACGCAAGTGTCGTGACCGTCGCTCTTCGAGATCGTCGTTAACCATGGATCTCCTTAAATGGACTTGGCGCGAGCAAAGACCCGAGTCACCATGGGCTCGAAATGTTCGAGCGGCTCCGATTGATACGCAGGATCAAAGGCCTTTTGATCCCACACGTCCGCGAACTGCTCGGCGAGTTCGAACCACGGTTCGCCAACGTAGCGTTCGCGCAAGTTGGGATCCATACCGAGATGTTCGTAGTACCAATGACCTTGGAAGTCCTGATGGTGCGCGACCATGCAGTAGACGTCGTGGCGCACGTACGGACGCAGTATCTCGGCGGCGATTTTGGGGTGATTCGGAACCGAAATTAGTTTTCCGACGTCGTGCAGTAGTGATGCGACGATGACCTCTTCGTCAGCGCCGTCACGTTCGGCCCTCGTGGCCGTTTGCAGGGCGTGCTCCATTTGGTTAATGGAGAATCCGTCGGAGATGCCGCCGAGCCCTTGAATCATGGCGAGTAACTGCTTGGCCACGCGCGGCTGAGCCGAAATTGTTTCGTCGACGATGGTCATCCACTGTTCACGAGTGGAAACGTCCATGCTGGGGAAGGAACTCACCGCAAAATACTAACAATCCGGTGAAGTTTGGGGCGATTCAACGACTGGCGGCTGAAAGGACCTGCGCTGCGGTGAAGTCACGGTCTGCCTGACCGTCAAATGACGACACGCACGGCGTGCGAAGAGCCAGGTCGATCAGGGCCGACAGGGTCTTGAGCATCTCTCTCAACTCGGGCGGAGGTGGAAAGTATTCGTCTTCGACAGTGACGGACTTGACGGTGACCCCGTGGGCCGGATTGAGCACTTCGAGTACTTCATTGACGATTGACTCGGGAGCGGACGCGCCGGCAGTCACGGCGACGACACCCGACAGATCGTCGGGCAGCTCCGACGGACCATTTATTCGTAGAACCCGTGTGCCGCCCACCGTTTCGGCGACCTTGGTGAGCGCCATGGTGTTCGAGGAGTTGGTCGATCCAATCACGATGACCGTATCGGCGTGTGCCGCAATGGCGCGAAGCGCTGACTGTCGATTGGTGGTGGCGAAGCAGAGATCGCCGTGATTGGGCATCCAGATGTCGGGAAACTTTAACTCGGCGTATTCGCGCAGATCCTGCCATTCGTCCAGACTCAACGTGGTCTGGCTCAGTAGTGCGAAGGGGCCGGCGGCTCCACTGAGTTCGTCGATGTCGCTCGTTGATTCGATCAAATGGACCGATTCAGGCGCCACGGCCATGGTGCCCACGGCCTCCTCGTGCCCCTCGTGGCCCACGTAGAGGACGGTGTAACCCTTTCGGGCTCGAACCTTCATCTCGTGGTGGACTTTGGTCACTAGCGGACAGACTGCATCAATGACCGTACCACCGGTCCGGCGTGCGGCCTCGATGACCGTGGGTGGTGATCCGTGAGCGCTCAACATGACCGGTGCCCCCGGCGGTACCAGCGTGACGTCGTCAATGAATACGACACCGAGGGACTTGAAGTAGTCCACGACGAATTTGTTGTGGACTATTTCGTGGTAACAGTACACGGGTGGTGCAAAGACTCGGGTCATCCAATCGAGGGCTTTTATGGCCTTTTCCACGCCGGCACAGAATCCTCGAGGTGCCGCGAGCACGACCTTGTCAACGTTCACGCCAACCAGCCTAGTTACCGGCGTCGGGGAAAACTCCTAGGCTTGTCGCGTGTCGGGTGCCCGAATTTCCTCAATTTCCTTAGATTCTCCGGCGTCGGCGGTCGGTCTCGTGGTGGGCGACGAACTAGTGAGCGTCAACGGACGTGAGCCTACCGACATCATTGAATACCAGCAACTCATCGACGGTGACGTCGTGGTCCTGGTCGTCAAACGCGAGGGCGAGGCGCTGTCACGTAAATTCACAATCGCGAAAACTGAGGGGCAGCCGCTCGGTCTGAGCATTGACTCGGCGGTCTTTGATCGGATTCGCACCTGTGACAACCACTGTTCCTTTTGCTTTATCTATCAACTTCCGAAGGGCATGCGCCGCTCGCTCTA
The DNA here is from genome assembly GCA_038323435.1 of Acidimicrobiales bacterium. Lineage (GTDB taxonomy): Bacteria > Actinomycetota > Acidimicrobiia > Acidimicrobiales > RAAP-2 > RAAP-2. Next base: position 973 of record JBBQGY010000115.1, on the reverse strand, counting down.
CGTGAAGGACGATGATTTTCGGCTTTCGTTTCTCTACGGCAATTACACGACCCTCACCCGGTTCACCGAATTTGACCTGGAACGAGTAGTCGACGAAGGACTCTCACCGCTCTACGTCTCGATTCACTCTACGGATCCAGAACTTCGAGCCGAGATGCTTCGCAACCCTCGCGGCGCTACCAGCCTTCGCTGGTTGAAGGAACTCTTACGCGCCGACATCGAAGTCCACGCCCAGGTCGTTGTCTGTCCCGGCGTCAACGATGGTCATCACCTTGAGCGGACGCTGCACGACGTAATTTCTCTCTATCCCGAGGTCGCATCAGTAGCCCTCGTGCCCGTAGGCGTTAGTGCCTTTTCACTCGAATCAACCATGCGTTCGCACACCGCAGACGAGTCACGTCACGTCGTTGCGCTCGCAGAGAAATTTCAATCACTGACCATGGAATTGCTGGGCCGCGTGTCGGTGTTCGCGAGTGACGAGTTCTATCTCGTCGGCGGACTCACCCCACCTTCGGCGACCAAGTTTGAGAGTCTCGACCAAGCCGAGAACGGCATTGGTCTGGTGGCCGCCTTCGAACAGAGCTTCATTGAACAGACCGCGATGGACAAACTTGGCACTGGCTTTTTTCAGTCGGTGGACGGGGCGCCCGCGATTGGCTACCGTGCACCACGCGGTGGCGAGACCAATCTCTACGGCGGCGGCGACGTGATGGTGATCACGGGCGAATACGCCGAACCACTGCTGCGGACTCTGTTCGATGAACACGGTTTCGCGGACGTCGACGTGTTGGCCGTGAAGAATACGTATTTCGGAGGCAACATCAAGGTGGCCGGACTGTTAACCGGTCAAGACCTGATCGCCGCGATGGAGAGCATTCCCGCATCGACCGTCTGCCTCGTGCCCGACGTCTGTCTTTCCGAAGGTCGGTTTCTCGACGGACTGACCATCGACGATCTCACACACCAAGTGATC
>JBBQGY010000114.1:0-6121 GCA_038323435.1 Acidimicrobiales bacterium | reverse complement strand
GACGACGAGAAGGCGGCGTCGGTCTACGGGCGCAATGTTTTTTGGACGAAGTATCGGACGTACCTCTGCGGCGCGGGACTCGCGGGACTCGCGGGCGGTCTCTTCGCCGCGTACATTGGCGCCTTCAGTCCTCTCGACTGGAAACCGACCGAAATTTTCGTCCTCTACGCGGCCATCCTCGTCGGCGGTCGCGGTAATCCAAAGGGGGTCGTGCTCGGATCGTTCGTGGTCTACGTGGGATTTGTCGAGATGACGCGCTACATACCTTCGCCGGCGGCGCGACCGGAACTGGGACCGGCGTTGCGACAAATTCTGATTGGTGTTCTTATCATTGTCATGCTGCGGTTTCGCCCGAGTGGCCTCATTCCCGAGCGCCTCGGCACCGACGGTTCCGCTCAACGACGATCGTGGCGTCACCTCTTTTCTCGAACCGCTGAACTGGGCGCACCGGTCGACGGTGTTGATGAGATTGTGGAGGTGGGCCAACTCGACGCCACCACAGAACCGTTGAAGGAGACCGGGACATGAGCGGCGCGTTACTCGAAATCGACGCGATCACGAAGTCGTTCGGCGGAGTGGTTGCGGTCAACGAATGTTCCATGACGATCAAAGAAGGCACCGTCGTTGGACTCATTGGTCCTAATGGCGCGGGCAAGAGCAGCGTCATCGACCTCGTCTCGGGCTTCGAACGGCCCGACAGCGGTTCAGTCCGTTTTGACGGCGTCAACGTGATTGGCAAGCGGCCGGACGTGATCTCGCGGATGGGTCTTATTCGCACCTTTCAGACGCCGCGCGAGTGGCGCGATCTTTCCGTTATCGATAACGTGAGAGTTGGCAAATCTGAGCTTCACCGTGAGACGCTGTGGCGCTCGCTCACGTCGGCGCGGCGAATTCGTCGCCAAGAGGAGGCGGAGAACGAGGAGCTCGTTGAATTGATGACGAAGTATCGCCTTGATGCAGTGCGCAACAACCGCGCCGTCGGACTGAGCGGCGGACAGAAGCGACTGCTCGAGTTTGCGCGCATCGCCGCGGCGAGGCCGCGGCTCACCATTCTCGACGAGCCCATGGGTGGGGTCAATCCGGTGCTGGGCGAACGCATAGGTCAGGCCATCCGGGACCTGCGCACCGCCGGCAGCACCGTCGTGGTGGTCGAGCACAATCTTCCTTTCATCGAGCGGACCTGCGATGAAGTAGTGGTAATGGACCTTGGATCCGTTATCGCGCAGGGTCCGTTCGACCAGTTGCGCGACACCAAGCGAGTCGTTGACGCCTACCTCGGGAACGATGATGACTAGCGCACCAACGAACCCTTCGGTGGTACTGCGGGTTGAATCGGTCACCGCCGGGTACGGGGGCTCGCCCATCATCGAGGGCGTATCGCTCGAAGTCGTCGCGGGAAAGATCACGGCAATCGTGGGTCCTAACGGCGCCGGTAAGTCCACGTTGCTCAAGGCCATCACCGGCGTTATCAAGGTGTCGAGCGGCCACGTCTTCGTCCTTGATCAAGAGACGACAAACTTTGCTCCCGAAAAAATGGTGCGACGCAAGTTGGCCTACGTGCCCCAAGTCGCCAATACTTTTCCCGACCTCACCGTTCGTGAGAACCTCGAAATGGGTGGCTACACCCGCAAGGGTGGCACGGGGGAACGGATTGACGAACTGTGCTCACTCTTTCCCGACCTTCACGCGTCGCTTCGGCGTAAGGCCGGAGCCCTCAGTGGTGGTCAGCGCAGCATGCTCGCGATGGCCCGCGGCCTCATGCTCGACCCGGCCGTCATGCTGCTCGACGAACCGAGCGCTGGTCTCTCGCCGATTTTCCAGTCGGCGCTGTGGGAACAGATCGAAAAGGTCGCCGAGACGGGTGTGGGGGTGTGCGTCGTTGAGCAAAACACCCGCCGGTCGTTGCGACACGCGCACTGGGGCTACATCATGGTGCTCGGCAAGAACCGTCTCGACGGCGCCGCTGCTGATCTCTTGAACGACGAAGAGGTCATTGACCTTTACGTCGGACGAATGTCGTAGTAGGAACAAGTAGATCTCAATTTGAGAGCAGTATCGAAACGGGGGATTGAATGCGAATTTCGAAACAGAAATTGTCTAAACGGTCGGCAGCGAGCGCACTGGCGATCGTTACTGCCCTGGGTGGTGGTGCAGTATTCGGTATGAGTAGCGTCGCGGGAGCGGCGAAGGGCACAATCTCCTATGGAGTGTTGTCGTGCTTTACGGGACCGCTCGCCAGTTTGGGCCAGGGTATTGACCAGGGCGCCGTGATTGGAGCGGCCGCCGTCAACGCGGCCGGAGGAGTCATGGGCAAAAAGCTCCTCGTTCCCACCGGCGACACGGGGTGTGACCCCGTCGAAGGCAAGACCGCTCTCTTGAAGTTGATTTCGGGTGGCGGCATCACTGGCATCATTGGACCAACAACTCAAGAGATCAATGCCGTCGAGCCAGTAATGAAGGCGAATCACATCATTGACGAGTTCCAGGGCGGTGACGTGAGTCGCGACACGCAGACCGACCTCTACCTCTTCCGTGACAGCCCGTCGGACAGCCAGCTCGGCACCGCGATGGCTACGTTTGCGTACTCGAAGGGTTACAAGAAGGCTGACCTCTTGTTCTACTCCGACGCCGCAGCCCAAACAATCATTAAGCCCGTACAGACGATCTACAAGAAGCTCGGTGGCGTTGTCATTCACGCGTACATCGTTCAGGGCGGACTGTCGTCGTACACGAACACCGTGAGTCAAGTCATCAATGACAAGCCTCAGGTGATCTTCTCGCAGACCGACGCGCCAACGGCCGGGGTACTGTCCAATGAGTTCAAGCAACTCGGTTCGAAAATTCCGTGGATTGGTACGGACGTCACGACGAGCGCGGACTACATCAAGGCATTCGGCACAACTAACGCCCACTCACTGTTGACGTCAGTGATGGGCACGTCGGTAACCGGTCAAGCGAATAACTACTTCATGGCCGGTTTTAAGAAGTTGCCGGCGGCGACGGTAAAGGCCGGAGTTTTGTCGGGCGCCAACTACGCCTACGACGCAGTCATCACGCTGGCGCTGGCCCAAACGTACGCGAAGTCCACGAATGGCACGGTGGTCGCCAAGGACATGATGAAAGTGACGAACCCACCGGGAACCAAGTGCTACTCGTACAAATCGTGCGTGACGCTCTTGAAGGACCACAAGAAGATAACTTACGAAGGTGCGAGTGGAAGTATTGACTTCAACATGCACCACAACACCTTCGGTCCCTACGCTCCCTTCGTCGCGAATGCGTCGACTGGACTCGAAGTGCAGGGCACGCCGTTCTCAGCCAAGGTGCTGGCCGACGTAACCAACTGCACGGGGACAAAGGCCTGCGACGCGCTGTTGAAGGCGGACGGCATCAAGTAGTTTTGCAGTGAGATGGGGGTCTCGTGGCGTCGGCGAATCGACGCCACGAGACACCTTTTACAATGGAACGCTGAACATCGTTACGACGACGTCGGACGTGACGCGTGACGAGACGGGATCGTAATGAGTAGTGCCGATGAGTTAGCCGAGGTCACTGACGCGAACGCCGGGCCCCTGAGTGGTGTGCACGTGCTCGACCTCTCGCGCGTTCTCGCAGGTCCCTACGCCGCCATGATCCTGGGTGACCTGGGCGCCGACGTGATCAAACTCGAGCAGCCCGGCACCGGCGACGACACTCGACTGTGGGGACCGCCGTTCGTGGGCCACGGCGAGGAACGAGAAAGCACCTACTTTCTTTCGACGAATCGAAACAAACGAAGTCTCACGCTCGACATGAAAGATCCCGACGAGCGCCCGCTTATTGAGCAATTGGTTCGGTGGGCCGACGTGATCATTGAAAACTTCCGACCGGGCGTCATGGACCGACTCCAACTCGCCGATCATCAACTTGAAGAACTAAACCCTGGACTGGTCCGGCTCTCGATAAGCGGCTTCGGTGACGACGGTCCCGAACGGGGGCGCTTGGGGTACGACTTGATTTTGCAGGCCGAGGGTGGTGTGATGTCGATCACTGGCCTGCCCGAAGGTCCCATGATGAAGGTGGGCGTGCCCATCGCTGATCTGTCCGCCGGACTGTACGGCGTCATTGGCGTACTCGCCGGTCTCTTCGAACGAACGAAGAGTGGAAGGGGACAGCGGGTATCGACCTCCCTGCTCGCCGGTCAGATCGCGCTGCACGCATTTCAGGGCACGCGGTACCTCGTCGCCGGCGAGGTACCGCCGCCGTCGGGTAATTCGCACCCGACCATCACTCCGTACGGCGTCTTTTACGCTAGTGACCGCGCCGTCGTCATTGCGGTGGGCAACGACGCAATCTGGATGCGGTTCGCGCCACTGCTCGGCATCGACGCGACGGATGAAAGGTTTGCGACGAACGCCGTGCGGGTGCAGCACTCCCTCGAGTTGACCAAATTAATGGAACCGGTACTCGCGGGTCAGTCGGCGGAGGAATGGATACGGCGCTTTAGTGAAGCCGGCGTGCCCGCCGGCGAAGTCAAGACGTTCGACAGCGTGTACGCAACTGAGCAAGTGCGTCAACAGAACCTCGTCTGGACCGCCGATCACCGGACATTAGGCGCAATTGAGTTGTCGGGTAGCCCGCTGCGTTATGGCCGCAGTGAAGTGTCGCTGCGGCGTGCGCCACCAACCTTGGGCGAGCACTCCGGAGAAATTCGAAATAAGTTGCGCGATGACCAGACCACTGACGAAAGTTACAGCAGACTGAACGCAGACGTTGATGTGAGTTCCGACGTACGGAGGAGCCCAGAGTGAGCCCGAAGACGAGACTGGGAAGATCGTGGTCGCTGCTCCTCACGCGAGCAAACGATCGGTATCGAAAGACCACGAAGTGGATCACGTTCCCGCGGCGCCAGCGCCTGGCATTTCCGCCCGCCACACCCGTCACGGTTGAGCGAGTCGTCCACGGCGTTCTAGAAATTCGTCTCGCCGATGGCGACCGTCGCAATGTTCTGGGCCGCTCCACGATTGATCGGATCGAAGAGATTGTCGCCAATCCGCCACACGGAACCAGAGCGATCGTGATCACCGCCGAGCCGCCTGATTTCTGTGCCGGTTACGACATCGTCGAAGCGAGTCGTGGCAACGTCGGCCAACTCATGGCGAACGGAAAAAACTTCGCCCCGCTTCGCTCATCGCTCGTGCCCATCGTGATGGCGTTGCACGGCAACGTCATCGGCGGCGGACTCGAACTCGCGTTGCTCGCGGATGTTCGTGTCGCGTCACCCGAGGCGAGATTTGCAATTCCGGCGTCGAAACTAGGACTCATTTACTCCGAGACCGGCGCGCGACTCGTCGTGGACGCATTCGGAGAAAGTTTGGCGCGATCAATGTTTCTCGGTGGACGTGTGGTGACGGCCGAAGAGGCACTCAACCTCGGTGTTGTCTCGGTCATCGTGGGTCGCGAGCAACTTCGTAATGAGGCCCTCGAACTCGCCGCCAGAATTGCCTCGTGGTCGAGTGAGGCAACGTCGGGCAACCGTCAGGTGCTCGACGTCATTGCGGGACGGATTGACGCCGACATTGAAGAGTTACACCAATTGAGCTTTGACTCGAAAGGAGCGCTCGCCGAGTCGATTGCCACGTTCGTCGCTCGGCGCTCGGGCACTACGCACGTACCCGCAACCGTGCCCGACTCGCCTTCGCAGAAGAAATTGGATGGATTGAAACCGGGAGACTCCGATAATCACAGTGATCAGGTCGTCGGCATTCGCCACAAGTCACTCGAAGTTCTTGAAAACTGATCGAGGCGCGCACGGTCTCCATTCATTGATCCGCAATACATGGACATCAGCGACAATTACTACGGGAATACGGCATACGACGTAAGTGACTCGTAGGTCATGAGAATGAGGAGTAGGGCCGAGACCGCGAGTACGACACGAAACTTCGTGCCACGCCACCTCGTCGCAGCCGCGATCGTCAGCGGAAAGGCCAACATTACTGGTGCTTCGGATTCTGGCGGGGTATTTCAGACTGGACTGATCGAACGGTAGTGGGTATTTCAACGTAAGGCGGGGGCTCTGCAAATCTGTTTGGTGACTAAGCCAACAGAAAGAGAACCCCCGTGATTACTGACCCTATCC
>JBBQGY010000113.1:0-6122 GCA_038323435.1 Acidimicrobiales bacterium | reverse complement strand
CGAAGTTCGATTAATACCGGTGCCGCAACTTACTGGCGTGCCGGTCGCGGAGGTGCCCGACGATGCTCCCGCGCCGGCGACCGGTGTGCAGCGAGCCACCCTGCTCGAGATCGCGGCGGCGACGGTACGTGCACCCGAAGGATTTACGATCCACCCGAAACTCGAACGCCAGTTCACGCAGCGCCAGGCGTTACTCGAGTCGGGTCAGGTGGACTGGGCACTCGGCGAGGCACTCGCGATAGGTTCGCTGGTGATCGAAGGTTCGAACGTACGACTCATGGGTCAGGACTCACGGCGCGGTACGTTCTCGCATCGCCACGCAGCGCTGATTGATTATGAAAACGGTGATCAATTCGTTCCGCTCGCGAGCATGGGCGCGCCCGGCTTCTTTACGGTGCGCGACTCCTATTTGAGTGAATACGCCGCGCTGGGTTTCGAATACGGCTACTCCGTGGAAGCCAGCAATACGTTGGTTGCGTGGGAGGCGCAGTTCGGCGACTTTATGAACGGCGCCGAAATTATCATCGATAACTTCCTCGTCGCCGCGGAGGATAAGTGGGGCCAGTTGGCGAGCGTCGTCATGCTCTTGCCCCACGGGTACGAGGGTCAGGGACCCGAACACTCCAGTGGTCGCATCGAGCGATTCCTTTCGCTCTGTGCGCGTAATAACATGCGAGTCGCCCAGCCGTCGACGGCGTCGCAGTACTTCCACCTGCTGCGTAGTCAAGTGGTTCGCCCACACCCCACGCCGTTGATTGTTTTTACGCCAAAGTCCATGCTGCGCGCGGTACAGACTCGATCGCCGTTAACCGAGTTCGAAAATGGATCGTTTCAGACGGTGCTCGACGATCATGTGAAGGACGTACAGGGAGTGACTCGGGTAGTACTGGCGACCGGCAAGATTGCTCACGAGGCAATTGGCCGTCGTGACGAGCATGACGTGTCGTGGGTGGCGATAGTTCGCGTTGAGCAGCTCTACCCGTGGCCCGGTGACGCACTCGACGTCATCGTCGCGCGTTACCCGAAGGTCCAAGAGTTTGTGTGGCTGCAAGAAGAGCCCGAAAACATGGGTGCGTGGCCCTTCGTCCACTTGCAAATGCACGATCAGTTCCGAGGGACCAATGTCCGCCACGTCGCGCGAGCCGAATCGGCGAGTCCCGCCACGGGAAGTGGGCTCGTGCACAACGCCGAACAGACGGACCTGCTGGATCGAGCCATCGGATGAGCGCTGCTCGAGCGCCACGACTTCGTGTCGTTGTTGACGGTTCCAACTTCGCCACCGAAGGTCGAGTAATTCCGAGCCTCGCTCAACTCGACGAGGCCGTACGCGCGTTCCTAGAAGAAAACCCGAACGCTGAGATGATCGTTGTTGCGGACGCGAGTTTCGAGCATCGCGTGGCGACGGGTGAGCGGACCCGATTTAAGGAGGCCGAACTCGCCGGGGAGATTGTCACGCCGCCGGCGGGCGCGGTGGGCCGTGGCGACGCGTTCATATTGAAAATTGCGGATCGCATCAATGGGGTGGTGTTGAGTAACGACTCATTCCAAGAGTTCCACGACGAGTATCCGTGGCTCTTCGACACTGGACGCCTGATTGGCGGCAAACCGGTCCACGGTGTGGGTTGGGTCTTCACACCGCGTCTGCCCGTTCGAGGTACTAAAACGTCGCGCACGGTCAAGAAACTGTCAGTGACACTTCCCAATGGCGCCAAGCCGGCGATTGGCACGACCCTTACGCCCGTCAAGTCCGCGAATACGCCGGCGAAAAAGGCACCGATGAAGGCGTCGAAGAGTGTCGTCAAAGTCGCCAAGAAGACAGTGAAGCGCGATGAGACGTCACCAAAGAAATTGGCAAAGACGACGAAGGCGCCAGCAAAAAAGACCACCTCGAAGGTGGCGAAGTCGGTGGAGAAGGCGACGAAGAAACTACCGAAGCGGGCACCACCGCCGGCGCGAGCGCCGGCGGTGGCTCTTCGACGAGGTCGCTTTCCCGTTAATCCCGAGGCGGAGTTCACCGCCTTTCGCAGTGCGCACCGCGTGGGCGCAAAGATGGAGGGTGAAGTCACGGCCTTCACGTCCCACGGCGCCGTTATTAAGGTGACGCTGAAGGGCGGCCAAACGATCGAGTGTTATGCCCCGACGACGCTGCTCGGCGATCCCGCTCCCGCTCGAGCACGTGACGTATTGCAACACGGTGACCGACGGAAATTTCGACTAGTGACGGTGGACGCGGATCGTCGGATCGCGGAGTTGGCGCTGTTATGAGCGAAATGTCAATGAATCCCGCAAATTGGCTACCGCACCGGCCGCCGTTTCTGTTGCTCGATTCAATGGTGAGTATTGAACCGAGAGTTCGTGCGAGTGGCCTTTGGGCCCTGACCGGTGATGAGTGGTTCTTCTCTGGCCACTTTCCGGGTCGACCCACGACGCCCGGAGTCTTACTGCTCGAATCCCTGGCCCAGTGTGGGGCCGTGGCGGTGTTGTCGGACCCGAAATATACCGGTCGTCTCCCACTCTTTGGCGGCGTGGAACACGCCCGATTCCGACGACAGGTTGTGCCGGGCGACACCGTGCTGGTCGAGTGTGAGATGACAAAACTGTCGGCACGCGGAGGTCGGGGCCACGGCCGCGCCACGGTGGAAGGTCACGTCGCCGCCGAAGCGGATCTCCTCTTCATTTTGGCCCCCATCGCGTGAAGATCGCGACCTGGAACGTCAACTCGCTCACCGCGAGATTGCCCCGGGTCGAGGAGTGGCTCGTTGCTCACGCACCGGACGTGATGCTGATTCAAGAGACGAAGCAGACGGACGCGAAATTCCCGTACGCGGCACTCACGGAACTCGGCTACGAGTCCGCCCATTACGGACAGGGTCAGTGGAACGGCGTGGCCATCTTTTCCAAAATTGGGATCGAGGACATCGTCAACGGTCTCGGCGATGATGATCCCGAAGCCCGCATCATTGGAGCGACGTGTGGGGGAGTGCGCGTGATGTCGTGCTATATCCCGAACGGTCGCGCGCTCGACGATCCCCACTACCTCTACAAACTGCAGTGGCTCGCAAAACTTCGAGATGTGCTCGAGTCGCGTGACCGTGCGATGCCCATCGTGGTGGGTGGCGACTTCAATGTCACGCCGTACGACATTGATTGTTATGACCCGAGCAAATTTGAAGGCGCCACGCACGTAAGTCCGCCCGAGCGAACGGCGCTTCGCGCAATCGAGTCAACCGGTCTGGTCGACCTCACGAGATCGTTGCATCCCGATGACCCCAGTTTTTCGTGGTGGGACTACCGCAACGGTTCATTCCATCGCGGATGGGGACTTCGCATTGACCTGCTCTACGTCGACGAGGGACTGCTCGCGAAGGCGACCGCGAGTTACGTCGATCGAGAGGCGCGAAAGGGCGATAAACCGTCCGATCACGCACCCGTTGTCGGCGAATTCAATATTTAGCTGAGGCCCTTGGGCAGCATTACTTCGATGAACATCGGACCGGGCGTCGCGTACGAACGAAGCAACGAATGGACGAGTTCGTCGGCGGTCGTTACCCGAACGCTCGGCACCCCTTGGGCGCTCGCGAGACCGCAGAGATCGATCGTCGGGTTATCCAGATCGAGTAGTTGCTGGCTCGTCGTGCCAACTTTCGTCGCACCCACTCGTTGAAGTTCGAGGTTGAGGATAGCGTAACTGTGATTAGAAAATCCGACGACGGTGACGTCGAGCGATTCGCGCGCCATTGTCCAGAGCGCCTGCAGGGTATACATCATTGAACCGTCGGACTCGAGGGCGACGACGCGGCGTCGGCTCGCGACGGCTGCCCCCAACGCGAGGGGCAGTCCCATTCCAATGGCGCCTCCGGTCAGTGTCATCCATCGATGAGGCACCGCGAACTGGGTGGCCCCCCAGAGGTGCAGAATACTCGTGTTCGATTCGTCGGCCACGATCGTCCCTTCGGGCAATGTGGCTCCAATCGCCGCAGCCATTGACTGGCTGTTGAGGACACCTGTGGGCAACTCACTCGGTGCGCCGAGGACGGGAGGAACCGAGCTCGCTCCGAGTGCGTCGACGAAGTACCGAAGAGCGGCGAGCGTGTCGCTCCCGGGAGGGGCCGCACTCACCACTTCACACTCCTCACCGGTCAAGCGACTGGCGACGTTCGGATAGGCGAAGAAACTCACGGGATCACGAGAGCCGAGGACAATGAGTGCGTCGAGATTTGCCAGTTGCGCCTGGGCGAATTCACTGAAGTAAATGAGTCGTTCGGGATTGGCGACGCCCGCACCGCGATCAACGATCGCGGGAAACGTTTCCATGATCACTTTGGATTGCGTTGCGACGCCCACCCGGTGCGCGAGTGCCAACTGCTCGGTGTCGAGCGCGGTTCCGCCGACCAAGAGCGCCGTGCGCAAGGTGCGCAAGAGTTTCACGGCGTGGTCCAGCAGGTGAGGGTCGGGCGAGGCCAGCAGTGGCTTTGGCGCGACTGGCCACGATGTTGGTGGGCGGTCGAGCTCGGTCCACGAGACGTCGGCGGGTACGATCAACGTCGCGACCTGACCGGGCGGTCCGTAGGCGGCGCTCAACGCGTCGGCGACGTCGGTGGCGATGGTGTGGGGACTCATCGTACGACGTTGCCATCCCTCGAGTCCCGACGTGAGGGCGTCGATGTTGCTCTGTAGGGGAGCGTCGTACTGTGCATGATGGGTTGCGTGGTCGCCGACGATGTTGAGTAGTGGCGTCCTGGCGCGTCGGGCGTTATGCAGATTGGCCCACCCGTTAGCGAGGCCCGGTCCGAGGTGCAGCAGCGTCGCGGCAGGCGTTCCACTCACTCGGGCGTAACCGTCGGCGGCACCTGTCGCGACACCTTCGAAGAGGCACAACACACCGCTAATTTCGGGAACCTCGTCGAGGCCGGCCACGAAATGCATCTCGGACGTGCCGGGATTGGCGAAACACGTGGTGACGCCGTTGGCCCGCAACGTTGCGAGCAGTGCGTGGGCACCGTTCATTGAGTGGCCTTTCGTTGAAGAGAAGTTTCTGCGACGACTTAGTCGAAGAGTTCGGGGTCTGTTCTTACTATGTCGTCCCAAAGTGGCTGAAAGGAGAACCACCCGGCGAGGGGGTTGCCGGTTTTGTCCCTCGTGTAACGAGCATTGTCGTCGTCAACGTGAATCGGGGTGCCCGCCGCTTCGGCGATTAACTGGGCCTGACACGATCGTTCCATCGTGATGAACCACCAGGCGGCCTCGTCCACGGTCTCGCCGACGGTGAAGAGTCCGTGGTTTTGGTGGATCACGGCCTTCTTAGTGCCCAGCCCCTTCGCGATGGCCCGTCCGCTCTCCTCGTCAAAGGCGACCCGTCCACCTCCTTCTGAGACCAGGGCGTGGTCTTCGAAGAAGATGCCGGCATCTTGGGTTATGGGATTGAGTTGACGTCCGAGCGAGGACAGGGCCTTGCCGTAAATCGAGTGAGCGTGGGCCGCGGCGACCACGTCGGGTCGGGCCGCGTGGACGGCGGAGTGGATGACGAAAGCCGCTCGATTGACTGGACGCTCGCCTTCGACTACTTCTCCTTGGTGATTCACCAAAATGAGGTCAGAGACACGCACGTGACGAAAATTCATGCCAAAGGGATTGACCCAGAAGTGATCGAGCAGTTCGGGATCTCGGGCGGTGATGTGGCCCGCGACACCCTCGGAGAATCCAAGTTTGCCGAAGATTCGTAGCGCACCCGCAAGCCGTTCTTTGCGGTGTCGCCGTTCGGCCTCGATCGAGTCGAATGATGGCGGAAGATTAAAGATCACCTTGCTCGAATGTTCTTTCGTGCGGTTTTCAACGTCAGTCATTGGCAAACCCCTTGCGTCGACTTCTAGTGCGAACTATAACGCCGCAGAATTAACGGAGCCTCGGTGGTCCACTCGCCGGGCTGAGCGCCGAGGACGCTTCGAGCTCGGCGCGAATCGCGGCGAGTCGGGCCTTTCGCGCTGCGCCCGTGAGTGGCGCGTTTCGAGCCTCGATTGCGGCGACCACCTTTTCGATGGGCGCCAGAAAGCGTGACGGCTCGCGGTCGGGATACCGCGGATCGTTACGCCCACGGCTCCACGTAATCAGTAGCGAATCTTCGG
>JBBQGY010000112.1:0-6160 GCA_038323435.1 Acidimicrobiales bacterium | reverse complement strand
AGTCGTCGAAGGAAGAATTCCGTGGGAACAGTCCGGCCTCGACGCCATCACGGGAACCTTGCTTCCCCGATACCGCGAGGTGGCCGTTGAAATGTCGCCCTTTCGCCAGCGAGTTGTCTACGAGGGCAATCCCGAGCTGAGTTTCTACCAAATGAATAAGGACACGCCATTGCGTCACTCGAAGAAGAGCGAATATGGGCAACGAGAACGAATGGCGATCCTGGTCGACAAGATTCCTGCGTTTGAGAACATCGTTGCCGAGAGGGTTGGCGACGTACCGATGAAGCACCTGTTTGACGCCGCGGCGTTGCTATGGACAGCGCGAAGGATTTCGGGTCGCGCGGCACTTCGGATTCCCGCCGAAGCCCAGTGGGATAGCGAAGGTCTGCGAATGGAGTTCGTCTACTAAATGCAACGTGCGGTGCACAAGAGATCTAGCGTGAGCCTCGCTGCGGAGTGATTTAGCCGTGTCCCGTTGCGTGGAATGGCGCCAAGAGTTCGGGACCGGCATAAACGGCGAGTGCGGTTCCCAGCGAGAGAAAGACGCCATAAGGAATGGGCTGGTCGCGACGTATCTTCTTCGTGGCGATCAACCACACGCCAATGACGGCGCCGATCAAGTTCGCCGCGAAAAACCCCAGCAGCACATGGCCCACGCCGAGCCATCCGAGTCCCAGGCCCAACACGAGGGACAGGCGAACGTCACCATAACCCAGCAGACGCGGACTCACGAAGTTCAGCACGAAGAACACGACAAACCATCCGACCGCGCAGAGTACGGCAATCAACAGTCGGTGCCATTGGTGAGAGAGACCGGCCGCCAGCACGAGTAGAACCGACAGCTTTGCGAGCAGTACGAAGACAATGCTCTTGGGGAGTCGAAGATATTCAATATCAATGCACGCCAGCGCCAGCAGTCCACCGAGCAGAATAATCATCGCGGGCAGGTCCCACTGGTACCCGAGTCGTGCCGCCGCGCCCGCAAACAACGCCGCGCAGGTCAGTTCAACGAGAAGATATCGAGGCGAAATCGCCGACTTGCACGTGCGGCACTTTCCCCCGAGCAACAGCCAGGAAACTACCGGTATATTGTCGCGACCGTGAATGGGTGTCGCGCAGATGGGGCAGGCCGAACCCGGCGACACGATGGACTCTTTGCGCGGAACTCGGTAGATGACGACATTAAGAAATGAACCAACGACGAGTCCGAGCACCGTGCACCCGACGATGAGGAGCCAAAGCATGAGAGTTGGCCTAACTCTCTCTCGACCGATTCATTGGGTCGTACCTTACCGGCACGCGCGACGACCGATAAGTCCTTTCACGATCAATCGTGAGAATGACCGGCAACGTTGCGTCGCCCAACGTGACTGAGTCACACAACTCCGATCGCATCGGAGCTCCTCGCGAATAGTTACGGCTCGAGATCGAGGGGCGTTTCTTCTAAGATCACACGAAGTTGACGACCCATCTCACGGGGATTTCCCGTGACTTCGCCAATCACGTCACCCTCGAATTGGGTGTCGTCGCCCGGACGGTAGAGCGACACTCGCATGCCCCGGCCCGCCCGCTGCGCCGTGATGACCCACGGATGTCCGATCGTGCCGGAGTCGCGCGTCGCCATGATCTGGCCGGCGCGACCTTCGCCGAGACTCCACTCGGGGGACCGGGCGGCGTCGATGATCCGTTGGAGTTCGCCACCACTTGAAAATCCCGAAGAGTTCTTGATACCCACTACCTTACGAGCACCCTGCGACGAACCAGGGTTGCCAGTTACGACTCAGGTTGTTCGCAGTACTCCTTGATGCGTTCCAGGGTAGTTCGAAGCGAGAGTTTTGTGAACTCGACGCGACTAAACGTGTCGGAATCGCCATCCTTTCGAATGACCGCATTTCGTTGGTCAGTCCACTGCTCGGTCACCCGACAACCAACTGGTGTTCGTTCAATTTCGTACTCCCAGCGCGAGATTCGAAAACGATGCCAGGTGACGTCGAAGGCGAAACGGAGTGAAGGTTCAAAGGTCGTGACCTTGGCAATGGTTGACCACGAATCGTCACCTTGGGTGTTCGTCCCCTTAAAGCGAGCGCCTTGGCGCGCGGTGGTTACGCCGTTGAGCCACTCACCTCCCGTGTTCTCGGGTGAAAAGCGTCGCATTCCCGGTAAATCGGATAGCGCTGAAAAGACCCGTTCGGGTGACGCCGCAATGTCGATTGAATCAGAGAGTTGCATGTTGCGCCACGCTACTCAAGAACCACGAGAAAATTTAATGCTATGGCGTCATGGGTGCCGTTGCATCATCGCGATTTTCGCAGTCAACCCGGTGCGTTGGCGACACGACGCCGCAGAAGGGGCAAATGAGGTGCGCGTAGCAGGCCGCTTCGCCGCCTTCCTCGCTGTCGATGTCGTTCGAATCACTCATCTGCACCTGCTCGTCTTTGGTTCACGAATCGACCCGTCGCCTTTTGGAGCTATCGAAAATCGGCTTGCATCGCGGTCAGTTCGGCGCTGCCCGGACAGAGTTTGGCGAAGGGGACCTTGTTTAGCCCAGTCGTCGGCGTCTCATTTAACTCGTGAATCTCCTTGGCGGTTTCATCGACGTAAAGCAGTCCGGTAACAATCTCCCCGCGATCGTGGCGATCACGGATGTACTGCTCCACCTTCATCCGGTCGTGCGGGTCGTAACCGGGCGGCAGCGAGCGAAACCGTACGACACTTCCATCGTGCATCGTCACTTCGGTCGCGCCGTCGGCGGGAATTTTTGCGCGAATCTCCGTGCGCACGGGCACGAAGTCGGCCCGTACCTCTTTGACTTCGTGTTCGCGCGTGAACTTGTAACTCTTCGTCGATCCCTCGTGGTCGTTAAATGTGACGCACGGTGAGATGACGTCGATCAGGGCGAAGCCATTGTGAGCCACGGCCGCCTTCAGAATGGGAATCAACTGCTCCTTGTCGCCCGAGAAACTTCGCGCGAGGAAGGTCGCGCCGAGGCTGAGCCCGAGCGCGATCGGGTCGATGGGCGCGAGTTGGTTAGCTTCACCCTTCTTGGGTCGAGATCCGATGTCCGCTGACGCCGACATCTGACCCTTGGTGAGGCCGTAGACCCCGTTGTTCTCGATGATGTAGACCATCTTCACGTTGCGACGCATGCCGTGCATGAGGTGGCCGAGTCCAATGGAGAGCGAGTCACCGTCACCCGAAATCCCAATGTAAGTGAGTTCGCGGTTCGCGGCAATCGCGCCCGTTGCAATGGGCACCATGCGACCGTGGGCGGAGTTGAAACCGTGGGCGCCGCGCACGAAGTACGTCGGCGTCTTTGAAGAACAGCCAATCCCGCTCAGTTTGGCGATCATATTCGGCGGCGTCGATAGTTCCCAGAACGCGTGGACAATGGCGGCGGTGACCGAGTCGTGTCCGCACCCGGCACAGAGCGTCGACATCGCACCCTCGTAGTCGCGGATGGTGAGACCGAGTTCGTTCTTCGCCAACGGGACGAGCGGAATGAGTGGTTTAGTGATTGATGGCATCGTTAACTCTCCAACTTACCTAGGACCTGATCGACCACGTGCTTCGCACTCAGCGGGAAGCCACCGTAGACGAGGATGGACCGCATTCTTTCCGAAGCGATACCGGTCTCCATCGCAATGAGCGAGCGAAGCTGACCGTCGCGATTCTGTTCGACGACGAAGCAGTCGTCGTGCTCTTCGACGAACGCTCGCACGTCCGCGACGAAGGGGAATCCCCGCACGCGCATGAAGTCAACGGGGATACCGGCATCGGCGAGTTGATCGAGCGCTTCGCGTACCGCGAGGTCGCAGCTGCCGAGCGTGATAACGCCAGTGCGCGCGCCGTCGCGACGTTCGACGACCGGCGCGGGGATATGCGTCGCGACCGACGCATGCTTCAACTTCAGACGGTCCACGACCTCTTGATAGTTGGCGGGGGTTTCGGTGTAATGACCGAATTTGTCGTGGCCCGAACCTCGAACGAAGTAGGCACCTGTTTGGTGCGAACCGGGCAGCGTTCGCGTGGCGACGTGGTCGTCGTTGACGTTGCTGTAGCGAAAGAATTCCGCCATGACACGAAGAGTGTCATCATCGAGAACCGGACCGCGGTCGGGCACGTACGAATCATCCCAGTGCAGTTCGGGCACCACCCAGTCGTTCATGCCAATGTCGAGGTCACTCAACATGAACACCGGGGTCTGGAAGTGTTCAGCTAGGTCGAAGGAGGTCACGGCAAATTCGAAACATTCGGCGGGGTTCGCGGGAAAGAGCAGGACGTGTTTGGTGTCCCCGTGGCTCGCGTACGCGCAAGTCAAAATGTCGGACTGTTGCGTTCTCGTGGGCATCCCCGTTGAAGGGCCGGTTCGTTGAACGTCGATAATGACCGCCGGAATCTCGGTGTAGTAGGCGAGTCCCAGTAACTCGTTCATCAGCGAAATCCCCGGGCCCGACGTGGAGGTGAAGGCGCGCGCGCCGTTCCACGACGCGCCGAGCACCATGCCGATCGCCGCGATCTCATCCTCGGCCTGCAAAATCAGGTAGTTGTTCTGGTACGTCGGCGAAGCGGGGTCACTGCCCTCGACCGGTTCGCGGCGGTACTTCGCGCAGAGTCGAATGAAATTATCCATGACCGCGGTGGCGGGCGTGATCGGGTACCAACCAGCAACGGTCGCCCCGGCGTAGAGACAACCGAGCGCCGCCGCTTCGTTACCGTTGATCAGAATCGCGCTGCCGTTGGCGTCCATCTTCTCGACGCGAAAGTTCAGCGGGCATTCGAAATTCTCCATGGCGTAGTCGTAACCGAGGCGAAGGGCCCTTTGATTGGACTGGGCGAGGCGTTCATTTCGGGCAAAGGTCTCGGCGAGTAGGCGCGAGACCAGTTCCACGTCGATGCCCACGGCGGCCACGATCGCACCGGCGTAGGCGATGTTCTTCATCAAAATACGTTCGCGCGGCGCCTGAAAATTATCAAGACACATTTTGGCGAGCGGCACGCCGAGAAACGTGACGTCGTCGCGCTGCAAATCGGCGTCGAGCGGCCACGACGAGTCGTACATCACGAACCCGCCGTGGCGAACGTCGTTGATGTCCTCGGCGTAGGTTTGCGAATTCATCGCGACCATCAAGTCGTAGTCGAGGGCCCGAGCGGTGTACCCCGACTTGTTGACGCGGATTTCGTACCAGGTGGGGAGGCCTTGAATATTGGACGGAAAGAGGTTCTTACCCGACACCGGGATACCCATTTGGAAGATCGCCTGCATCAGCAAGCTGTTGGCGCTGGAGGAACCGGTGCCGTTGACGTTCGCCAACTTGATCGAGAAGTCATTGACCTGGCTTCGCGTGTCGAGTGCGTCTTTAATGGTCATGCGGGGCTCCCTGAGGTAGCGGGTGCTTTCGAAACGCGCAACGGTATTCGAATGAAGTTCTCGCTCTTGGCGTAGGGAATCTGTAAGTCGAAGAGCTCCATGTCCCACGCCGCCGTCGGGCATCGTTCGGCGCACAGACCACAATGCACGCAGACGTTTTCGTCTTTCACCATGACCCGACCCGTCTGGGGAAGGGCGTCCGAGACAAAGAGCGCTTGGTGGAGATTTACTGACGGTGCTGAGAGTCGACCACGAAGATCGTCCTCATCGCCGTTCGATGTAATCGTGAGGCACTGAACTGGACAGATATCGATGCAGGCGTCGCACTCAATACAAAGCGGCGCCTGGAACGCGGTCTGTACGTCGCAGTTGAGGCAGCGCTGTACTTCACGCACGGTCTGTTCGACGCTGAATCCGAGTTCGACTTCTAACTCCAGTGATTCGAAACGCTTCGTTAATTCGACGTGGGACATCTTTTGTCGCGGCGACGGGTTGTAGTCGTTGTGATAACTCCACTCACTCATGCCCATCTTCTGGCTTACGAGCGTCATTCCGACCTCGAGCCGCTGGTTCACGTCAACGCCGGTGCAATGGTTGTTAATTGAAATTGCAGCCTGGTGGCCGTGGGCGACCGCCCAAATGATGTTCTTTGGACCCCACGCCGCGTCACCACCGAAGAATACGGCCGGCAAGGTGGACTGATGCGTGATTTCATCAACGACGGGCATATCCCATTGTCCAAATTCCATGCCGAGATCGCGCTCAATCCAGGGGAAAGCGTTCTCTTGACCA
>JBBQGY010000111.1:0-6331 GCA_038323435.1 Acidimicrobiales bacterium | reverse complement strand
CTCGAGACCAGAACGGTTGAGCAGTTGGACGCCGACGTCGCCGCCCTCGCGGCGCTGCTCGAATCGTCCGGCGCCCTTGAAACCTACGTCCTGGCCGACGGCGCCGCGACACGACTGATCGAAGCGCGAGAGCGGATGTTCTGGGTGGCAAAAGACGCCGGCGCGAACGAGATTGTCGACATTGTTGTGCCGCGATCCAAGGTGCCCCATTTCCTCGATGAGGCCACGCGTATCGCTCAGCGCTACGAGGCACTGGTCATCGGGTGCGGTCACGTCGGTGACGGCAACGTTCATCTCTCGGTTTTTTTGGCAGACAGTGAGAAGCGAGCGATGTTGATGCGCGACCTCTTCGAAAGCGGCCTTCAACTGGGCGGCGCCCTATCGGGCGAACACGGCATCGGGCGCGACAAACAGGCCCACTATCTCGCGCTCACCGATCCGGCCTTGCTCGACCTGCAGCGACGCATCAAACTGGCCTTTGACCCCGATCGCCTGCTCAATCCCTACCGGCTGTTCGACGACCGACCGATGCCCGAACACGCTTGACTCGAACTCGCGGGGCGTGGAATCAGGTCATCACATGCCGAGATGTGGCGGAATAATCCCCACCAGCGTCCGGGCGCCCACTGACGTAGTGGAAATGGCGGTGAAGGAAGTACAGTCACGGGAGCGGCAGTCGGAACGAATGAACGTCCCGCCGCCATCTCAAAATCATCGCCGCGTCGGTGGAGTCGCGCAGCCAAAATCCAAGTCCGTGATAATCAAAATCGATGTTCGATAGTCGTCGACGCATCCACAGCGCACTGCCACGATGGAGTGGTGCTCGTCAGTGGACGATAAGACCACGTTTCACACCGTCGGTCGACTGAACGTAACCAAGTTCGAATCAGTAGCCGGCGGCGCTACCAAATCGGGGTCGAGGGTCGGTGCCGGCGGAAAGGTAGTCATCGTCCGCTGCGATCAGGTGCGCGTGACCAAAGGCGGGGGAGAACGGATCGGTTCGCTCCACGCGATGTCCGCGTCGTGCGAGTCCGCTATCCCACGACGACGGTGCGTGACCCTCGAGTAGCACGGTCATGTCGTTACCGTTGCCGTTCCACGTGTCGAATCCCGTGGGGCCACCGGTGAGCAGCCATCGCCCGGCCGCGACGGCGTCACCCGGTTGCTCGCCATTCACTAAGTAGCGCGTCAAGAGCTGCAGGAGTATCTGGGGCTGCCCGTCGCCACCCATCGTGCCCGCGACGGCGCGAAGCCCACCGTCGGGGTTCGTGACCGCGACCGGCGACAGCGTGTGCGGTGGACGACGGCCCGGTCCGAGTTCGCTCGGATGACCCGCCTCGAGGGAGAAGCCGACGCCGCGGTTGTGCAGAAAGATTCGTACCCCGGGGACAATGATGTGAGCACCGAATCCCGACGCGTTCGACTGCAGCAATGACACGCCCATGCGATTTTTGTCGACCGCGCACAGGGCAATCGTGTCGCCCGCCCGGTAGGCGTCGCCGAGGGGAACGGCGTGTCGCGCGTCAATTGAATCGCGCCGTTGCGCGAGGACCTGAGGATCTAACAGCGCGTCACCCTTCGCCCCGTCGAAGAGGACCGCGAGGCGATCGTGTCCGGCCTGACGCGACGCCTCGACAAGAAAATGGGGCCACAGCGGATCGGTCACATCCTGGGGGAGTGCCAGGCCCGACGCAATCCACGCCGACGCCAGCGTGAGGTAGCCCTGCGAGTTCGGAGGGACGGTCCATAGGTGCCGACCCCACGCGTCGATACTGAGTGCGTTGTCCCACTCGGCGAGGGACGTCAGAAAATCATCGTCGGTGAACTCGCCGTCGCCGAGCGCGAGCAGTCCTTCACCGAACTCGCCCTGGTAGTAGCCGACGCGACCGTTCGTCGCGATCGCCGTGAGAGCTCGGGCCACGCCCGGACGGCGCAACCAGGTGACCGGACCCACGGGGCCCGAACCCGTGAGGTCGATTGCGTCGGGCAGATCGGCAACTCGAGCGACACTCGACGCGAGCGTCGGCGACGCCGGGAAACCGTCCAACGCGTAATCACGAGCTGGCGCGAGTACGTCGGCCAGTGGCAGTTCTCCAAATCGCTCGTGCAGCGCCAGCCAGCCGTCCACGCAACCGGGCACGGTCACCGATCGAATATCTCCGCGAAGTGGCATGACCGTGTGGCCCTCGCGACGAAGGCGGTCGGGATCGGCACCACTTCCCGCCCGCCCCGAGGCGTTCATGGCAATGGGGTCCGCGCCCGGCACGACGACGACGGCCATCAAGTCTCCGCCCATACCGCAGAGGTGCGGCGAGGTGACCGACAGCACGGCACTCGTCGCGACGGCGGCGTCAACCGCGGTTCCGCCGGCGCGCAACATGGCGACCCCCGCTTGGGAGGCCAAGTGATCGACCGAACAGACCATGCCCCGACCCGCCATCACCGTCGCCGTCGGTTGCAGTTGGCTCACTGGGCCTGGGAGACCGAGGACATATTGAAGCGCTCGATCACGAGCGACGGCATCGCGGTGCGATTGAAGCCTGAGGCGAAATCGCGCGAAATCGCACGAACCGATGGCGCGGAACCAATGATCCGCGCGAGGAGGTCGACGGGACTCTCGTTGAACCGGAAGTTGTTGACCGCTCCCGTCACCTCGCCCCCTTCGACCATGTAGAGGCCGTCGCGAGTGAGGCCGGTCAGTAGAAGGGTTTGGGGATCAACCACTCGGATGTACCAGAGGCTCGTGGCGAGCAGACCGTGTCCGAGCGAGCTAACGAGTTCTTCGATGGACGGTGCGCTCGGCTCGGCCACGCTGAGACGAAGGTTGTCCACGAAGGGAGTGCACTCGAGCGCCGTGAGTGTCGCGGAGTGGCGCGTCTGAATGAGGTTCGTCAGCGTGCCGTTCGTGATCCACGAGGTGGGCTTCAGCGCGAGGCCGTTGTCAAAGACCGACGACGTCGCGCTGGATTCGAACGATTGCACAACCGGTGCGCACCGCATCGTGGGGTCCACGTCATTCGGGTCGCTGGTCAACGAGACCGGCACGCGGGTGAGTTGCTCGCCAATACGGGTGCCCCCACCGGACCGGCGAAAGACGGTTCGACCTTCGAAAGCGTCGAGCGCCGAGGCGGTGATGTAGAGGTACGTCATGAAGTCGGCAACGGCATTGGGCGGTAAGATCGTGTCGTAGCGACCGGCGTCGAGGTCAATCCGGCGCCGTTGCCAGTCGAGGCGCGTTGAAAGATCGTGAGTGGCACTTCGTAGATCGGGCACGTGGTTGAGGTCGAGGGCGTCGGACCAGTAGGCCGTCCGTTCCATGTCGCTCGACTTCGCGTTCAGTTCGATCCGCCCGGTCGGCACCACCGAGCGAGCCCGCAGGCCCCTCGAGGTCCCCAAATGGATCGTCGTCAGATTCTGTTCGGCGTAGCCGAAGAGCAACTCGTCGCGCGACCGCACGCCGTCAAAGGATCCTTCGAGAGGCTCGAACAGTGCCGACAGCGAATCGATCTCGAGCGATTCGGTCGCGTCGCCCCACGTCGCGTCGGACGATCCCGCGACCAGCGCGGTGGCGTCCTCGGCTCGCGGAGCGAGGCGCGCGGCGGACTCGGCGACGGCGACGAGGTCGCCGATCGATTCGAGGGTCACGCCGTCACGCTGCACGGTCGCGACCGCGCCGTCCACGACAGCGATGACCGTACAGCGCAACTGGACCGTCATGCCGTTGGTGGTCAGAGTGTTGTTGGCCCAACGCAGATTCGCCGAGGAGATCTCCTCCACCATGACGACGCAGTCGCTCGCGCGGCTGACCTCGAGGGCCCGTTCGACGATCTGGGCGGCTGGGTTCATTGTCATGCCGTCCCTTCTTCTGCTGCGTTGAGTACTCGGATAGAGCGAAAGAGTGCCGAGGGACAACCGTGGCTGACGGGCGCGACCTGATCGGGCTGTCCCTTGCCGCAGTTCATCGCACCGCCGAGCACGTAGGTGTCCGGTCCGCCCACCGCTTCCATCGCTCCCCAGAAAGCGGTCGTCATCCCCTGGTAGATGACGTCCTTCAACTGGCCCGCGAGCTCGCCGTGGTGGATCCGGTAGAAGCGCTGGCCCGTGAATTGGAAGTTGTAGCGCTGCATATCGATCGACCAACTCTTGTCGCCGAGGACGTAGACGCCCTCGTCGACGCGCGAGATCAACTCGGCCGTCGAGGGGCCGCCGGTCGCCGGTTGTAGTGAGACGTTGGCCATGCGTTGCAGGGGCACGTGCGAGGAGCTGTCGGCGAAGGCGCACCCGTTCGAGCG
Organism: Acidimicrobiales bacterium; assembly: GCA_038323435.1. Classification (GTDB taxonomy): domain Bacteria; phylum Actinomycetota; class Acidimicrobiia; order Acidimicrobiales; family RAAP-2; genus RAAP-2. The sequence goes on along the minus strand of JBBQGY010000111.1, from coordinate 2,039 downwards.
ACCAAGGCTTTGGCGCTTCGCCATATCGCGGTTGAGCTGGTAGCCCACGAGGACGCCGTCTTTGATGAGGTCCCAGGACTGAGCCTCGACGCCCTCGTCGTCGAAGCCCACCGACGCGAGTCCGTGCTCGGTCACTCGGTCCCCGGTGACGTTCATGCACGTCGACCCGTACTGCAGGTGACCGAGCAGTGGGAACTTGGCGAAGGAGGTGCCGGCGAAGGCCGCTTCGTAGCCGAGTACTCGATCGAGTTCGGTCGCGTGGCCAATCGACTCGTGAATGGTGAGCCAGAGATTCGACGGATCGATAACCAAGTCGAGCGGACCGGCTTTGACCGAGGGCGCACGCAACTTCTCGGCCAAGAGTCCGGGCAGTCGGCCCAACTCGCCGTCCCAGTCCCAGCCCGTGCCCTGGAGGTACTCCCAGCCGCGCCCGACCGGTGGCGCGAGGGTTCGCATGGTCTCGAAGGCGCCACCGGCGACGTCAATGGAGGTCGCGGTGACCTGGGGGTGGACCCGAACTCGCTGCTGGAGCGTGGTCGTGCCCGAGAGGTCGGCGTAGAACTTGTTCTCGAGCACCCAATGCGCCGAGGCGTCGGCGTGGGTGATCCCGGATTCGGCGAGTAGTCGGTCGGTCCATCCGGTTAAGAGCGCGACCTTTGCGTCGTCGGCGACGTCAAAAGGGTTCACTTCGTAGGCCGAGACCCACTCGCCGACGTGGACCGACTCTATCGCCAGCTCGACGCGTTCGTGGGTGCTGGCCCGCGCCGCGCGCGCCATGGCGAGAGCCTGCTCGGTCGTGGTACGTGCGGCGTCGATGTCGGTCGATGTCGATGCGGCGAAACCCCAGGTTCCGTCGACGAGGACCCGCACGCTGAGTCCGCGGCTCGTCACGTCGCTGCCGCCTTCGACGTGGTGGTCGCGAATGCGCAACCAGGCGTCGCGCACCTGCTCGACGCGGCACTCGGCGTGGGTGGCTCCGCCACGTTGCGCGCTCGAGAGGACGGCGTCGGCGACGCCCGAGCGGGCGAGTTCACGAAACTCCGCCCCTAGACGCGGGTTGTCTGTAATCTCCGTCATCACGCCCTCCAAGGGAGTCGACCCGAACGGTCGCCGTGAGGCTCAGTGTAACCACGTCGGTCGTCCTGACTCGAGGTCGCGTCGCGCACGGGGCGCGCGAGTATGCGTCGGGCCGTTTTTGACGTGAGGTACGCACAGGGTCAACGCCGACTGGCATCTTCTATTGTTGGCGTGAGCGCCGAATCATCACCCGGTCGACTGTTCTTTAACGGACCGACCAAGGTGATGACCGCAGCGAGCGAAAGTCAACGGCGCAGGGGGCCACATGAATAACGTCGAACCGAATCAACCAGAAGAGCCGCCAGTAACGCAGGACCCCGAGTCCGACCACGTCGAATCGGAAACGACGAGCGCCGAGCCAGAGGAAAGTACGGCGTCGAGGAACTCTCCTGCGACGCACACCCGGATTAAGGGCTACTGGACATTAGTCACCGTAGGACTCCTCGTCCTCGTGGTGCTCATTATATTTATCCTCGAAAATGGACAGCGGGCCAAGGTCACGTTCTTTGGGGCGCACGCTCAACTGCCCCAAGGGGTCGCTCTGCTACTCGCGGCAGTCATTGGGGGTCTCGTGGTTGCGCTGGTCGGCGTTGCTCGAATCCTGCAGCTTCGTACTCAGGCGACTCGCGCGTCGCGCCGCGAGTCGAGACGGCGACGTTGAGCCTCACCGAGACGTCACGCACATCGACGTCGCCGCACGACCACCGATGCCTTAGGTCGCGCACTCGATCGAACTCAGGAATGTGACGACTTCCGAATCGTCACCTATCTTGCCTGCGTTTCTGCGGACGCGAAATTGAACTCTTCGAACGAATTCACGTTGCGGAACCTCTCAGCCCAAATGGGACACTTTGAGATTATCGTCTAAGCCCTCACCTCCTCTAAAACCGGCGGATTGATCCACACGACTTGGTCGATTTCGAGGGCCCGAGGTGGCCGGTTTCGGAATCGTTCAGGGTGGA
>JBBQGY010000110.1:0-6350 GCA_038323435.1 Acidimicrobiales bacterium | reverse complement strand
CATTGCCATGGTCGGTGCCGGTGGTCGGTTCGTCGTTGTCGTGCGAGCCCGCAGGCGGCGCACCAGTTCGTCCGGCCCGGCCTGAGCGATCCTCTCCACACCGCGTTCAGTGAACGTGTTGAACTCGAATCCCGCGGCGATGAACTCACGGTAGAAATTCGGGAATGTCTGCTCAGCTGATCCAACCACGTGTGCCGCGGTCTGCTTGACACTCCAGCCCTTGTTCCACGACGCGGTTGACCACTGCTCGGGTGTGAGTGATTCGAGCGTGTTGGCGAGACTGGCGCGCTCCTGGTGAATCAATGTCCACGTAGCTTGACTGTTCATCTATGGATCCCCATGTCGTTACTGCTTTGGACTCGTCGCCAACCCTGTCCGGTCCAAAACTATTTCCAGAAACCACCACGCCGAGTCGATTCAGATAGTAGTTCTGAGTGATCCCAACGTCCGAGGAAAGTTGGACGCACTCTTCTACGCTGCTGAGTGGCGAAATGGGGCGAAGTGACGCAATGCGTCCATTTCACGATTCTGCGAAGTCTCTCATTCGACCGATGGGTGACGATATCAACCAGATGATCGAGGACGTTGATCCGACGGCGCCTATCCATAGAGCGGCCCTCAGTCCTAACGTCGAGCCAATCGCACCGCCGATAAGAGCACCGATCGGCATAACCCCCGAGACAACAAATCGCATGCTTGCGTTCATTCTTCCGAGCAGTTCGGGCGGACATAGTCGCTGCCGGAAACTCACTTGGTTCACGTTGTAAACCGTGGCACCCAGCCCCATGAAAAACAGCCCCACCGCGAAGAGGAGTGCCCCATTCGAGCTCGTGCTGAGGGGCACCAGCAGTGTTGGCGAGGTAACCGCGATCCCGATGACGGTCGCTCGGGCGCTACCAACACGACGAGCCAGGATCGACGCGGTCAATGCACCGATCACGCCGCCGATACCGGCGGAGGCAAAAACAACTCCAATGACACCGGGTTGAAGATGAATGACGCGAACGAGAAAAACAATGTCAACTGCGGCCATCATTGAACTGAATAGATTCGACGTCGCTGTGGTGAAGGCGATGGCTCGCAAAATAGGATGACTGAAAACGAAACGCACTCCCTCGCCAATCTCGGAGCGCAAATTGGGATGGCTTCGCGGTGTCGGTTGGTTTTCCTTGGTTTTGATGGCGGTCACGGCGACCGCCGACACGCCAAAACTTCCCGAGTCGATTGCCACCGCGAGGGGTCCGCCGACGATTTGCACGAGGACCCCAGCAAGACTGGGACCCACCACACCGGCGACCTGGGAACTCACCGAAAGTTTCGAGTTGCCTTCGACTACGGCCGCTCCTCCTACGAGGGAGGGCAAGTACGACTGGTACGCGACGTCGAAGAACACCGTGAGGATGCCCGCGAAAAACATGACAATGTACAACTGGGGCATTGTCAGGCCGCCAAACTCGTAGGCCACTGGAATGCTTCCCAGCGCAACGAGGCGTCCAAGATCAGTCGAAATCATTACGGGCCGCCTGCGCAGTCGGTCCACCCACGCTCCGGCGGGAAGCCCCACCAGCAAGAATGCCGCGGTAGAGGACGCGACCAAGACGCTGACTTGAAATGGCGTCGCGTGTAGAGACCGCACGGCAACGAGCGACACCGCGACGATGCTGATCTGGCTGCCGAGTTCACTCACTGTCTCTCCGCCCCACAGAATTCGAAAATCGCGATGTTTCCAGAGCGTCGTCATAGTGCCGTCCATGTTCGCACATGAAGCGCCGCGTTCAAATTGCCACAAGATCTGCCTGACTCATTCACCGTCGTACACTCGACGAGGTGAGTCGCACCACCCGCCTAGCAGTCGTGCTCTGTTTCAACGTGGCCCTTATCGTCGGATTGGTCGCCGTTGGTCTGACCGCTCATTCACTCAGCGTTCTCGCGGCCGCAGGCGACTACTTCACCGACGCCGTGGGGATCAGCGTGGGCCTCTTTGCCATCAAGCTGAGTCGCCGCCCACCAACTACCCAACGTCCAAGTGGACATTCAAACGCCACGACCATCGCGGCTCTCTTCAACGGAGCCTTACTCCTGTTAATAGTGATATTTGTGATCGTCGAGGGTGTTCACCGTCTTGCACACGGGTCGGGCCACGTCCACGGAGCACCTATGGTGATCGCGAGTTCGGTGGCCGCAATTGCCATGGTGGTGGGCGCGTTCATACTCAGGAACGACGATCACGATCCCGACGATGACGACGGAGATCGCGCCAACATGCGAGCCATCTCGCTCGACACCGCTGCCGATGCGGCCGCCGCGGGCGGTGCCGCCATCGCGGGCGTGATCATTATTGCAACCGACGGCCACTACTGGTTGGATCCAACGGTCGCTATCGTTATCGCGATTTTTGTTGGCTACCACGTCATTTTTCTACTCCGCCGAGTGTTTGGCCTCCTGCGCCTGAAAACACTCTGACAAGAATCTCCAACATCGCTCTAGTCACGGCGCAAAGTCAGAAGCGCCCGTTCCAGGGCGTTGTTGCAACGAAAGTACGCCATCGCCTTCAATTTGGCCACTGAGAAGTTTGTCTCGCCAGTGGTACAAGTTAGTTGTGTAGAACGTAGCCAACCTAGAAATACGGAACGGCAACTACTCCCCCGACCGTGCAGTTCGGCCGAGCTGTCGGCGAACCCACTCCTTCGTCCCCTCGGGCACTGCATCGATCTCGAGAAGTCGCCGGATTTCGGTTGGCTCACCCGAATCAATAATGTCGGCGAAGAGAGCTGCGGTCAGCCCGTGGGCGGGCCGCGCAACCAAACGAATCTCGTCATCCACCCGCAATTCACCCGTCTCATTAATGCGAAGATAGACGCCGAAGCGCCGAGCACCGTCGAAACGTTCAACGAATGCTGCGTCTCCCATCCGGATACCTAACTTGAAGCACGGCTGTCGCGTCTGGGCCACCTCAAGCTCCGTAGTCCCGACGGACCACCGCTCACCGATCACCACCCGAGTGAGGTCGACACCAGCGGTGGTCAGATTCTCGCCAAAAGTCCCCGGCTCGAGATGGCTGTCGAGTTCGCTTTCCCACCACCGATAGTCCTCTAACGCATAGGCGTACACCGCCTTGTCCGGTCCCCCGTGGACCCGCAGATCGGCCTGGGCATCCCCGGCCAAGTTGTCGTGATTGACCGGTACCCGATCAACAGTGGGTTGCTTCCATATGGCCGTCGTCACAATCCTTCCGGCCCACTCCACTTGTCGAGGCTCCCCGACATTGACGGATGCCACAGCGCCGATCGCCCTGGGCTCTTGATTATCAATCGTCATACGGACCTCCGGGACTAGCGAATCGACTCGGGTTGACCGCCCCATTTCTTCGCGAGACGAGATTCTATTAGCACGAGAGGGATTCCTAATTCAATGGCAACTGCACGGATCACACCGATAGCGCGCACGTCACATAGCAGGCGTTTGTCACCCAATTTTTACGCACGACGGCTCGCTGGCCGTCCCTTTCGAACGTCCGGATTGACCCCGTTTGGAATCATATTGAGGCTCGAGTTCGTTCCCTTATACGCCTTACATCGACGGATAGAGCGACGATTTTGAGACACTAATGAGGTATTTTCAGTAGGCCGTGCAGGAATTGAACTTGTGACCCCCTGCGTGGTTGAGATTGGGCCTTGATGTAATTCTGATGCCCTACCAAGTGAATAAACACCTAAAAGCCGACGTCCAGCAGTCGCGCACGTCAAATCGGAAAGGTAAGTTGCCAAACGGCGATAGACCTCGAATTGACGCCAGCGACAAACTAAAACTAGATCAAATAGGACCAGATCGATCGTCGCGACCGGACCGGGCGTGATCCACACGAACGCCAACAACGATGTCGTCCACGTCGAGGCGCCGACGAAGGGTCCGTTCACCTTGGGCCAACTCTTCGTCATCTCGGGCCCAACGCCCGTTCCGTCCAAAAACGTTCCGCGAAGGTTCGGTGGTGGTATTGGAGAACGGCAAGCGCCTGGCCGGCAACCCGCACACGATGCCCCTCTTAGCCCAATGCGCCATACGGATTGACGTCGGTAGTCCGGTGGCGGACCTCCACGAGAACCGTTTATGGATGAGAGGTGGCTGCGGACAGTGAACGCTTGACTGCTCCACCCCTACGAAGAAGTAGTTCGATGGCGAAGGTTGTGCGGAGACTCAACGAACGGTGATCGTGGTGAACATGCCGTTTGCGTAGTGCCACGGTATGTCGCAGAGCAGTTCGTAGGTACCAGGTGTGAGGTTCATCGTAACCCAGCTGCGCGTTCCCGGACTGATGCCGTTGCCAACGCCGCTGCCACATGTGAGCGACGCTTCGCCCAAACTCGATGACTCGTCGATCTTACCGTTGGTACCTGCGGGCCGGGTGCCGCGCCCATCACTCGGCACCGGCAGAATCAACAGCTCGTGATTCAGGCGGCCGAAGTTCGAGGCGACGAAAGTCACTGTCCCGGCCGGTGCTGACGCAGTGTCCGCGCTCAACCAGACCATCATCGACGAGCCACCCATCATCGAACCGCCGTCGCCGAGCGTGACATTGACCTGGGTCGTCGCTGGGTGGCGCGGCTGGCAGTTCGCCAATGAAAGCGACTGGCCGTTCCCGGCGCCGCTAGCGGCGACGAAGACGATGACCGAGGCGATGGTGAGGACGGTGACCGCAACAGCAACAAGCAAGACCTCGCGAGTACGACGACTCACGTGTCGTCTTTCAGTGCCGCCATGCGAATACGGAACTCGGAGTCATCGATCTCCCCGCGCGCGAAGCGCGCGCGAAGAATCTGTTCAGGAGTGCCGCTAGCAGTGGTCGGCCCAGTCGGTCCTAGTGGCAACGTAGAAGAGCCCGAGCGACGCATGAAGGCAACGATTCCGATCACGACGACGACCCAAAAGACGATCATCATGAAGATCATCAGGGCCCACGCTCCGCCACCCATGTGTTGGTAGCCCCAGCCATTCATCTTTTCAGCCCTCCTGATTTGCTTATTCCTAGTCTTCTCATCGCCGCGACGAGTTTCATAGGGACGAAGGTCACAATGGTGAAGTCCCAGCCGTGCGGGCCAAGGTGATGGCCCCGCGGGGGAAACGACGCCTTTGTAAATCGGAATATGCGCCAACGAGCATCAGTTCGGATGTCACTCGCATTCTCTACCCACGAAACATGGGGGCGAAACCAATGCTCCTCATAATCGTTGAATCGGACACGAACGAGCCCGGGCGAACATGCATTGATTGACACCGGTTAGCGGAATTGAGAAATGAAACCACAGACGCACGACAGCCGACAGCAGGGCATTCGCCCACGCGACTGTTCCGCCTTACGCCGTCAGCAATCGCTCAAGTGGCCACTTCGTGGTCACGCGAAATAGCGGTATCCCGACGCCAGCAATCATTGCCGTTGTCGCCGTTGGATCCTCGCCCACTTCCGCGATGGTGTTGTGCATTCGCTCATACGATGGGCTCTGGACTCGTTAGGTGACAGGAACAGCGGCGATTGCGGCGATGAGACTCTCGGCCGCATCTTGGGCAAGTTCCGCAAACTCTGGGCCGGTCATGAGCGTCCGAGGGTCCACTGCAGCGATGCGAGTACCATCCTTCGTTTGGGAAAGTACCACGTTGCACGGTAGCAACAGACTGGCATCCGGAGAGATCGTGAGGGCTCGATCCGCGATACTCGGATTACACGTTCCGAGAATCTTCATTGGCAGTCTTTGGACGCCCAGTTTGGCTAGCAGAGTGGCGGCGACGTCGATCTCAGTGAGCACGCCGAATCCCTGCTCGGCCAGTTTGGTTCGCACTGCGATCTCCGCATTGGCCATCGACAACTTGGTGGTGGTCTGGATTGCGTCCACGGCTACCTCAGTTTCTGACTGGCATCGATGGATTCCAACGTCATGGCCTCTCCTTAGAGACCGAGGCCTCGATCAGATTAATCCGTCGCAAGCATATACCCTTTGGGGGTATTTCAACAAATTGCCATCGAGAGTTTAGACGGGTTCGTGTCATAGGGCTCGTCGCAAAAGATTTGATTTCAAGTACTGGGTGTTGGCCGCCTAAGCCTGGCGTCGGAGGCTGAACAAGACACGCCCGGGACCAAGCGGCGATTTCGGTCAGTGTTTCACTCACTCGAAGTTCGTTTCTCAGGCAGACGGTCGAGCATCGAGTCGTCGTTGGATGCTGACGTCCCCTGAAGTGGTGTAAATCCTGAGGTCCTTCGTGAAGACGGGCCACCGGAGTAATTCTTGATGTGTCAAGCACGACACGAAAGGAATACTCCGATGACCCACCATGATTTTGACCTATCCGAGGTGCTCAGT
>JBBQGY010000109.1:0-6360 GCA_038323435.1 Acidimicrobiales bacterium | reverse complement strand
GGTGCGCCGGGAAGCCTGGTCGGCAGGGGGTGACTCGATGCGTAATGAACCAGAACCACTCGCAACGTCGGACGCGATGAATCGACGCCACGTCAATAGTGCACTTCGCGTGTCGATGGTGAGCGTAATCTGGACGCTCGTGTCGAGCGTGCTTGCCGTCATCATCGGGATTCGTAGTCACACGACGGTGCTCGTCGCGTTCGGGGCCGTGGGATTCGTTGATGCGATTGGCTCGGCCACGTTGACGTATCACTTCGTGCACGGCCTACGCCACGAAGAACTTTCTGAATCGCTCGAGAGTCTTGCCCATCGCGTGGTCTTGATTGGTTTACTCTTGGTTGGAAGTACGGCGGTTGTCGGCGGCGTGATCCGATTGGCAGACGTCCGCCCCAGTAGTTCTTCGGTTGCCGGAATGGTATTGGCCGGCGTGTCGCTGGCTGTGCTGCTCGCGCTGTCGGGTAGAAAGCGACAAGTCGCTCGTCGCATTTCGAGCAACGCACTTCGCTCTGACGGGCACCTCTCTGCTGTGGGAGCGATGTTGGCCGCGGTGACCTTGGTGGGCACCGTGGTTGAACGCTGGCTGGGATGGCAATGGGCCGACGCGGCCGCAACCATCGTCCTCGGTCTCGTCGCCGTATGGTTAGCGATTTCAACGTGGCGAAGCGAGCGTTCCTCGTAATCAATGCTCGCAATTGTGCAACAAACGACGAAATCAAATGTCATCGTCTCGAGGTTGAGTGCCAGCGACCGACTTGCTGCAGGCAGCTAACCACCATCGCTGGCCACGCCTGGGCGGTTTACCCTCGCACTGTCATGAAGCTTCCACTGAGAAGTTGGAGTTCGCCCACTTCCTTGGCACCGCGTTAATAAACGATACGCCGGTGAGGAATTATTGGTGTCGGACCTCTCATCGAAAGGGATTCATTCTCTCAGCCCTGAAAATGATCAGGAGGGTTGAAGTGTGCCCGTCGCTGCGGCGCAGAGTGCAGCAGCGAGTTCAGACAGGTTGGTCTGCTTGCAAAGTTCATCGGCAATTCCCCGGGCCGCGATTCGAAAGGTTTGATCGGTCAGCAGTAGTTCGATGCCCTCGCGTGACCGCAGCGCGCCGACGTTGTTGGACAGGACGATCCCGGCTCCGGCCACCGCGACGGCCTTTGCGTTGGTCGGTTGATCAGCGAACATCGGCATTATGACGGTTGGCACGCCGTGTGCGGGTGCTGCGAACATCGTGCCTGATCCGCCGTGACAGACCACGACGTCGCAGTGCGCGAGCACCTTTTCCTGGGGATACCACGATTCGACGTGGACATTGGACGGGACCGAACCAAATCGGGCGACGTCGAACTCGCGGCCCACCGTCATCAACGCCCGAACGGGCAGAGTCGCCACGGCGTCCAATGCAACCTGAAAGTTCTTCGAATGAACAGCCGAACTTCCGGTGAGCGAACCGAATGAAATATAGACGAGTGGCCCTGTATCGGTCGCCCACCAGTGCGGCAGTTGCGAATCCTCCATGTTGAGAATCTCTTCCCGATATCGCCACGTGTCGGGGAAGGGCGAGGGATCCATCGAGACGGGGAATCGTGCAAGGAATGGTGAGTTCCGGATTATGTCACCGGTTCCGTGTTCGTAGTCGTCGAGAATGTCCTGCACCATGTCAACAACTGTCCACTCCGTCGCCGTGAACGAAATGGCCACGGTGGCCAACGAGATGTTCATGCGTTGGGCGCAGATGGCGGACGCGTACTCGCACGGTTCGCGCACAATGAGATCGGGCAACCAACTACGAGCGAACTGGGTCAGTGGAGAAAGCGTCGAATCGGTAGCGAGTGTCGCGAATATTTCGCGTTCCACGATTCTGCTGGCTTCAGCGCGATCGGCCTTCTCAACTCGCTCCCATAGAGTCCTGACCGTGGCGGCATCGGGCGCTTCACATTCGACGACCGACCAGCCTGGTTGGCGAACTAGCCCTTCGGCACCGACGGGGACCGCGAAGGCAACTTCATAGCCCAACGCAGAGCACTCCGCGGCAATCGGCAGCAATGGACCACTATGGCCTGCTCCCGACGTGGAGGAAAACAAGACGCGCATATCGCCAGCACTCTACATGCGAAGTGCGAGGAAACCTCAACGAGAATCAGGCGTTCGAGCACGCCGATACGCACCATCGTGGCGCACTCGTCGTCACCGGATGATGTGCTTGATCGTTCGCTCGTCGAACATGGTGCGAGTCGTCGGCCACCATTTGCTGCGGCGCCCTTGGACACGTGCAATATCGAACAAATTCCATCGCGAAAAGTCTCGAATAGAGTTCCGAGATGACTAGTGAGAAATCCGTTGTACTCATCACGGGGGCCAGTCGAGGTATCGGTCGCACGATGGTCGAAGTCTTGACGGCAAATGGGCACTCCGTCGTCGCAGTTGCTCGGCCGTCGAGCGACCTCGACGACCTCTGTCGTGCGACCGGCGCCATTCCGGTTGCCGTTGATGTCTCAGATCTGGCAGCGGTATCGGACGCGGTCGCGAACGTCGAGGCGACATTCGGTCCAGTGAGCCTTCTCGTGAATAATGCGGGTATCGCTGGTCAGAGTGAACCGACGTGGCTGCACGACGCCGATGCGTGGTGGCGCGTATTCGAGGTCAATGTCAAAGGCGTTTTCGCGTGCTCGCGCGCGGTGCTGCCCTCAATGCTGGCGCGTCGCGAAGGACGGATCATCAACGTGTCGTCGGGTGCGGCACACTTTCCGATTTCCGATGACTTCAATTCCATGATCAGCTCCGCCTATTTGGCAAGCAAAGCCGCGGTTAATCGCTTTTCGGAGGCCTTGGCCGTCGAAGTGCGTCCAAGGGGAGTGAAGGTCTTCGCCATTTCCCCCGGCAGCGTCAAGACCGAAATGACTGAGAACATTTTCGCCTCCCAGTGGGACGACCCCGATTTTTGGACGCCGCCCGAGGCATGCGCACAGCTCGCGATGTACCTCAACTCGGGCGTCCTGGATGAACTAAGCGGGCGCTACATCACAGCGGCCACTGATGACTGGCGATCATTGAACGAGCGAGCTCGCGAAGTACAAGCAGAGGATCTTCTTGCGATGCGTCTTCGGCCGCTGCCCTAGCGTTCGGCACTTGAATGGCCAGCACGTCGTCGTGCCACCGAGTCACGTGCCACACCATGGACCGTGTCAAACGTCACAAATACGAGTAGCAATACATGTAAGTGCAGCGACGCCCGCAGTGAATCCGTCATTCGGTGACTGCGTATGCCCGCGAACGTCGAGGTTTGAACACCGTGGGTGAATGAATTGTGCTGTTTGTAGAGACCAACTGCTCGCATAGATTGAGTGCGTATGTCAGAAACGAAGCTTCTGTTATTAGGCTTGATCGCCGGCAGCACGATTCTCATTGGACTACCGATCGGGCGAATGCGCCGGGCGGCGCCGGGCTTTCGTAATTTCTTGAGCGCTCTCGCGACCGGCATCTTAATTTTCCTTATTTGGGACGTGTTCTCCCACGCCTACGCTCCGATTGACACGGCGCTCGCGCACTTGCGTCGCCACACCGGGACCATCTGGCCGGTTCTCGGTTACGGCACACTCTTTTTTCTCGGCACCGGTGTGGGGCTACTTAGTCTCGTCTACTACGAGCGATTTCTCTCTCGGCACAAGCCGCAACGAGTGGGTCCTGGGGCGATGGCCATCACCGAACTCACGACGAGGCGGTGGCGCGTTAGTACGTACAGCCCGTCGCAGCGACTTTCCTTTCTCATTGCGGTCGGTATTGGTCTGCACAATTTTGGCGAAGGACTCGCCATTGGTGGGAGTGCGGTTCGTGGCGAGATCTCACTCGCGACACTGCTCGTCATTGGCTTCGCGCTCCACAACGCGACCGAAGGTTTTGGAATCGTCGCGCCCATGAGCGCGGCCTCGGAGCGCCCATCGTGGTCATTCCTACTCGGACTTGGCGTTATTGGCGGCGGCCCCACGTTTGTTGGAACGTTGATTGGCAGTCAATTCACGAGCAACGCCATGAGCATCGTCTTTCTCACTCTGGCGGCCGGATCGATTCTCTACGTGGTCGTGCAGTTACTGAATGTGGCTCAACGAGCGAACCGTCCCGTTTTGATTATGTGGGGCATATTCGTCGGGGTCGCTGCACGATTCGCCACCGACATGATCGTTACCGCCGCGGGAGCGTAACGAACGAGAGTTCACTCTCGTGACGCCCACATCGTGTGTCAGCTTCCGACGGTGATTGTTCGTAGCTCGCACTCGATCTGGTCTCCACTCCAAGAATTCATTGGCTCACGCACGACGAATCATCCGGCAGTTCTCTGCGAATCGTCAATTCTCTCGGTGCAGTTGAAAGTTCCGTCGTGTATCAAGCGTTTTCAACAGTTATGGCGACCGGAACCGCGGCCGACTTTTCGTCGGTCACTACGGAACCACTCCAGTTGGATGGACACCCTCAATATAAAAATTGACTATCGCGGTAACGCTATGCATTGCATGAATCCGGCTACCCGTCAACGATCTGTCCGTGGCCATGAGAAAGTATCCACTGGTGGCCAGCTGAGGTCCCCGCTGGTGGCCATGAAAAGTCCCCGCTGGTGGCCACGAGAAGTCCTCACCCCTTATTGAGCATCCAAGAGAAGTGCTCCCTGGCCGGTGACGGTGGTGGTTGTGAAACAACCCCGCACCAACCAGGAGACACCTTCAATGAAATCAGTTAGGGAACGCATGGACATCATTTCTGCTTATCGAGAGGTCGGCTCCTATCGAGGGGCCGCCGAAATCTGCGCTACCACGGCCAAAACCGTCAAACGCGTGGTCGAAGCGCAGCAGCGCACCGAGACCGACCGGGTCACGGCGCACAACTATGACGGCGTCGCCGATCTCGTGGCCCAGCGGGTCGAAAAGACCAAGGGTCGCATCACGGCGAAGCGGTTGTTGCCCGCAGCAAGAGTCGCCGGATACTCAGGCTCGGATTGTAACTTTCGCCGACTCGTCGCCGACGAGAAGCGCAACTGGCGCGTCGATCACCACCGCGGTCGACGGCCGGGCGTCTGGGAGCCCGGTGACGTGCTGGCCATTGACTGGGGCACGATCGGCACCCTGCACGTGTTCTGCGCGGTGCTCGCGTGGAGTCGGATCCGCTTCATCTACTTCGCCGACAACGAACGCTCCGAGACAACGCTGGCGGCCCTGGCCGCGTGCTTCGAGTTCTTGGGTGGCGTGCCCAAGACCGTGCTCGCGGACCGGATGGGGTGCTTGAAGGGCGGGGTCGTCGCCAACGTGGTGATCCCCTCACCGGACTACGTGCGACTCGCCACGCACTACGGCTTTCGTCCGGACTTCTGCGAGGCGGCCGATCCCGCCTCCAAGGGTCTCGTCGAGAACCTCGTGGGTTACGCCAAGAGCGACCTCATGATCCCGGGTGAACTCAGTTCGCGAGACCTGGTGCGCGCCAACGAAGAGGCCCGCGATTGGCTGGAGGAGGTGAACGCGGCGACGCACTCGGAGGTCTGTGCGGTCCCCGCGCAGCGCCTCGAGGTCGAGCGCGAACTACTCGGGTCGCTCCCGCAGCTGCGCTCGACGCTGGGCAAAGTCGTCTACCGCCGCGTCGACAAACTCAGTTGCGTGCGCTACGCCAGCGCTCGCTACAGCGTGCCGATGGCGCTCATGAGCAAGCAGATCGAGGCCCGCGTCGACAGCGGCCAACTCGACGTCACCCACCTGGGCGTTCTCCAGGCCACGCACCGCCTCGTGGCGCCGGGCGAGACGTCGATCCTCGACGACCACTACGGCGGACCACGCGCCAAGCCCGCTCGCGCGCTTCGTCCTCGCACCGACGCCGAGGTGGCCTTTTGCGCACTCGGACCGGTCGCCGAGACGTTTCTCAAACGCGCGGCCGGTGCGGGAATGACCTCTTTGAAGGGTGACCTCATTGTCCTTAATCGACTCGAGCGTTCCCACGGGCGCGACGTCCTGGTGGCGGCGCTGACTCGCGCGACGCAGTTCGGGCGCTACCGCGCCAGTGACGTGGCGTCGATCCTGTTAGCCGGGACCGGCGTGGCGCGTCCGACCCGTCGCGGTGACGCCATCATCGTCGCGTTGCCGATCGTGACGAGTCGACCCTTGAGCGACTACGCGACCGAGGCACGCTCGTGAACGGCGTCACGGCACTGGCCCCGGACCTCGACGCGGCGCTGCGACGACTGCGCCTGCGCGCAATGCGCCAGCTCGCGCCGGAGTTACTCGTCACGTCCAAGACCCAGCGCTGGAGCCCCGAGGAGTTCTTGCGCACGCTGCTCGAGGCCGAGATCAACTCGCGCGACGCGAGCAACGCAGTGGCGCGACTCAA
>JBBQGY010000108.1:0-6426 GCA_038323435.1 Acidimicrobiales bacterium | reverse complement strand
CGACTCGAATCCACTACGAGCCAGCCGTAGACCGTCGTACAACGTCACGCTGACGCACACTTCCTTGCGCTCGACGATGGCTTTCATAATGGCGTTGGACTGACTGCCGTGGAGGTACAGCGTCCGACCTTCTCGGGCGTGCAGCGTGGGAAGGGTGAGTGCCAGGCCGTTCGCCATTGCGGCCACGTGACAGAGTCGCGCCTCATCCAAAATTGCGTTGATCACGGCCTCGTCGTAGCTAGCCTTTTTCGGCAGTCGACGGACCGTCGTGCGCGGACCGGGTCCGAGATCGTTGGCGGTCATGCGCGCAGGTCGCCGCCAAAGAAGGTTCGCGCGACGCCGGCGACTTCCACGTTGAGTTCGAAGAGTCGAGCGAACATCATGCCGCCGCGCGCCGACGCTTGGTGCACGGCCATGGTGGGCGAACCGGATCGGTCGACCCACCACGGCGAGACCGCACACATCGCGCTGCCGGTGACGTGGTCTTCGGCGAGACCGAGTCGCGGGGCGAAGACCCGGATCGACACGTCGACCCCCGGCCCCCCGACGCACGCGGCGACGACGATCGAACTCGGCACTAAAAACAGACTCATCGGATCTACCGCGAGACCACAGAGGGCGTCAAAATCCTCGACGATCGCAAGGATGCATTGGTCGCCAGCCCGGTACACCTCCTCGACGGCACCGAGCGTGTCGTTGAGGACCGCCGGATCGACTTTTTCGATGGTCGACCGGGGAAGGTCCACGGCGAGCAGTCCCCCATTGAGACGGCGTCCCGAAAGAATTCCCGATCTGGTCTGGAAATAAAACTCCCCCCCCGGTACTCCGAGTTCGGTCAACAACACGTGCAGAGTGGCGAGCGTGGCGTGGCCGCAGAGATCGACTTCGACGGTGGGCGTAAACCAGCGCAGGGACCACTGATCACCGGTGCGGCGCACGAACGCCGTCTCTGACACGCCGAGTTCGGAGGCGATCTGCTGAAGCTCTCCGTCGGGCAGTGAGCGCTCGAGTAACACCACCACCGCGGGATTACCCCGTTCGACGTCACCTATGAACGCATCGACCCACCACAAGCGGTGACCGAACGCCACCTTGACCGAATCCACGTTAAGAGACTGCCACACTTGCACGGCGGCGACGTAGTGTTTCATGGTGCGTGTCGCGACGTTTAACCTTCACGCGGGAGTCGACGGTTGGGGTCGACCGACTCGAGTGCTCGACCACGTGGCGACGCTGAGCGCGGACGTACTCATTCTTCCCGAACTCTGGCGAGGCGACGACGGTCACGATCTCTTCGCGCAAGTGGCGACTCGTCTTGCGATGGAGGGCACCTTCGCGCCACTGACGACCGGCGAACGGGTGACCAGCGGACACGGAGGGAGGACCTGGCAACCGCTCACGGCCCACTTCACCGGCGAACACGGTCTCTACTTTGACGAACATCGCTCGTTGAAGAAGGCACAGCGGGCCCGTCGCGGTTCCGTCGGTGCGGTCGAGCACGGCGAGTGGGGTTTAGGTCTGCTGACTCGCCTACCAATTGAGGAGATTCAGGTCGTGCCGCTTGGTCGCCTGGCGCGCGAGAAAGTTCGTCGGGCGATCATCGTGGCGAAATTGCGCGACCACGATCGACCGTTTTACGTCATTGCCGTTCACGGGGCCCACCTGAGCCACGGTTCGCACCGCCAGTACCGACGAATCAGCGAGTTCGTACTTACGCTCGACGAGTCGATCCCGATCCTTTTAGGCGGTGACTTCAACTGTTGGCGTCCGCTATTGCGGCTTCTGCTGCCCGGGTGGCGATCAAGTGTCCGCGCACGCACCTGGCCCGCACGTTTCCCACACTCGCAAATCGACCACCTCCTCGTGCGCGGTCCGTGGACGCTGCGCGGAGGTTCGGCGAGCGATGGCGGGAGTGATCATCGCGCGCTCGTGAGCGACGTCGAACTCGCCTAGCTCAACTCCATCTTTGAGCTTTCGGGTAAACGAATGAGCAACAACAGAGTCGGGAGCAACGGTAGGAACGTCGCGAGAGCCGGCACGCGCAATGACGTCGCACTGGTGGCGCGTACGGCGTCACCCACCCATCCAAAGAGAAAGAGTCCCACGGTCGCTCCGAGGACTCCCGCGACCACGATCCAACCGGCGGCGGTGGCCCGAAACGAATGGGAAAATATCTCCGTACTCATCGCGGATGCCGCCGGTGCCAATAGTCCTGCGGCGGCCACCCCAATCATGTAGCCCAGGGTAAAATTGAACCGTCCCCCGCTGTAGGCATACGTCGAGGTGACGCCGGTCGCGACGACGCCAATCGCGACGGTCCATCGACGACCAATGGCGCGCGAGAGACGTCGACTCAGCAACAGCCCGATCAGTCCGGTGATGGCACTCAACGCCACGATGGTCGCAACGTAGTGCGGGCTCAACTTCAATATTCCCTCGCCGTAAACGAAGGCGAAGCCGTTCGCGGGCCCGGTGATCATGCCCGCGCTGAACACGATCGCGGCGACAATTGCCAAACGACCGCGCGCCTCGTGGGGCACCCGCCCGAGGTGAGCCAGTGGCGACGCGGCAGTCGTGTAGACGGGCTCGGGAATACGGCGCGACAGCGGGGCGACAATCGCAACGGGCACGAGCGCCAGCGCAAAGAGCCAACGAAACGAGTCCGGTCCGCGAATAACGCCGTGGAGCACCGCCGAGAGGCCCGCGCCGATCCCGGCACCGGCCGCCATGACCGCCAGATGATGAATGCGCCGTTGCGTGCTCGAAAGCTCGACCGTAACGACCTGGACGAGCGTCGACGCCCCCGACAATAAAGGACGCGCGAACGCGAAGCACAGCACGAAGAACCAGTACGCCGGACTCAGCGCCGCGGCGGCGGTCGTCAACAGACCTACGAGCAGCGTGCGGCGAAGTACTCGAGTCCTCCCCCAGCGATCGGCCAACGACGACAGCGGCAGTGCGCCCAGCGACGATAGGCGCAAGATCGCCAGAGCGAGTCCGAGCACCGAACCCGACAGCCCCACCTGGCTCTGCAGCGACCGGCCCGCAGTGTGGTGACCAAAGTGTTTCGCGACGTCATTGAGCGACGCGACCGCCCCAAACTGGGCAAAGCCCGCCACGAGCGCCACGAGAAAGAGAATTCCCGTCAGGCGACGCAGGGTCGAGCCGGTCCTTCCATCGGGGGCGCCGTCAGCCAAGTTGCACGCTGTCGTCCACGACGACGAGGGTCTTGCCGTGATTTCCCCCGGTAAAGAGAAGGTTGAGCGCGTCGGGCGCGTGTTCGAGGCCCACCACGAGATGTTCGACGTGCGTGAGCGTGCCGTTGAGCAGCATTGTGGCCAGTTCTAACTGAGCTTCGCCATACCGGCTCGCGAAGTCAAAGACAATGAATCCCTGCATCCGGCCCCGACGCATGATCAGCATCGAGGTGTTGGCCAAGCCCTTGGGCTTTTCCATCGCGTTGTACTGCGATATCGCCCCACACAGAACAATGCGAGCGTTCATGGCGATGTTGGAGAGCACCGCGTCGAGAATCTCTCCGCCCACGTTGTCGAAATAGACGTCGACGCCGTTGGGGCACGATTCGTGCAGTCGCCGGGCGAGGTGCGCTTCGCGGTAGTCGAGACATTCGTCAAAGCCGTAGAGCTCGACCACCTCCGCGCACTTTTGTGCACCTCCCGCGATACCAACGACTTTTGATGCACCGCGCGCCCTGGCTATTTGCCCGACGACCGACCCGGTCGCACCGGCAGCTCCCGAAACGATCACGGCATCGCCGGACTTAAATTGACCAACGTCCAGCAGTCCAAAAAAAGCGGTAAGGCCGGTCGTACCGAGCACATTCATGACCGTGGGCAAGTCGAGTCCGGTACCGGTGGGCACCACGGTGAAGCGGTTGGCCTTCGTCGCGACAGCCCATTCCTGCCAACCCGTTAATCCGATGACGATGTCGCCGACGGCGTAACGGTCCGAGCGAGATTCGACGACGACACCCGCCCCGCCGGCACGAATGACCTCACCAATTCCAATCGGGGGAAGATAACCCGGCGCATCATTCATCCATGTACGAATTGTCGGATCGACCGACAAAATGGCGACCTTGATCAGTGCTTCATCATCGTTGATGGTGGGACGTTCCACCTCGACGAGCGACGTCGTGGTTTCGTCGACCATGCCGACCGGTCGTTGGGTGCGAACAATTTGACGATTGTGCATTCGGACTCCTGCTAGTTCCTCGTCACGATAGATGCTTGCTGGGTCACACCAGGGGGTTGACGTGGCGTCCTTCGGTGACTCGCCAGAACTCTCGACGACACGAAGACCCCAGACGCCCCTCAAATCGATGCTCCGACGCAAGTCGAGCACGACGACCGCCGTGTGGCGCTCGCCAAACCCTCGAGTGAATGGACGCCGCTCGGCCTAAGTGCACCACTAGCCGATTTCGCCAGGTTCGAAAATTTCTCAAACGGTGATCTTGCCTAAACATGACCAAATTAGAAAGGTTTAGAGATATCGGCACTACCCCCATAGGAGAAAAGGCTGTGATTGTTGAATCGGGGCCCGAGACCGAGGTCGAGACAATCAAGCGTTCGAGCGCCTACTTACGCGGCGAAATTGCTCTGACCTCGACCACGGAGCGCCGAACGTCTCTAGTGAGAGCGAGCAAATTCTCAAGTTTCACGGAATCTACGCCCAAGACGACCGAGATGTGCGACGCGCGCTGAACGGGTTTGGCTCGATGTGGTTGACGATCCCGAACGATCGGACTTCTACTTCACCGCGATCCACCGCGCCGGCGACGTCGTCATCTCAATGTCAACGGGCGGTTCGTCACCCGCTCTCGCCCAAGAAGTGCGATCACTAATCCGTCGGAACCTACCGGACTCGCTCGAAAAGGCTGCGCACCACCTCCGAAATGAACGGCGCGCCCTGCACGAAGCCGGCCAGTCGTCCGAAGATATTGATTGGAGCACGCGGATACAGGAAATTCTCAGCGGTGGGACGTCGACCACCTTCGAGCATTCCGACGACGCACGTTGATGGGAATCTTTCTCACGTCAACGTCGTTGGCGCCAATGGAAAGTAACCGCGCGTTTTCTCGTGATGTGCTCCGATTGATATCAATCCGAACAGCCACGGCTCTCCGCGCGGTTTCGTTAAGGCGAGCATTCGTGGCGCCGGGCATTGCCAAAGAGCCGCATCGGCGAAAACCTGTAACTTTAGAGTAACTATGGCGCCAGACTCTCCATCGCCGATCCTCGCGTTCGATCGAGTCTCCGTTCACTTCGAGGGACTTCGTGCACTCAGTGACGTTTCATTCACGGTTTCGCCGGGTGAGATCGTCGGTCTGATTGGCCCCAATGGGGCGGGTAAAACCACAGTCTTTAACGTCGCGTGCGGATTCGTCAAACCGTCCGAAGGGGAAGTTCGTTTCCCCGAAGTTGGAAAGTCAAACCTCAAACCGAATCAACTCGCCCGGGCCGGTGTTGCTCGGACTTTGCAGGGTGTGGGTCTATTCCCCCACTGCAGCGTGCTCGAAAATGTCATGGCCGGCGGTCAGATCCGGCCCAACGGAGGATTCTTTGTCAGTCTGCTCTCGCTTCCCAACGGCGTTCACGCCGAACGGGGACTACGGCGCGATGCGCTGGCGATATTGGAGCGACTGGGCATTGCCGATATGGCGGCGCGACTTCCGTCGGCCATCCCGTACGGCATATCCAAAAAAGTCTCCATCGCGCGAGCGCTCATGTGCCATCCCTCACTCTTATTACTCGACGAACCGGCGTCCGGACTTGACGAAGCCGAACTCGAGGATTTCGCCGCGCTGATTGTCGAACTTCGCGCCACGATGGGTGTGTTATTGGTAGAACACGACATGGGGTTCGTGATGCCCCTTGTCGATCGACTCGTGGTACTGAATTTTGGTGAAGTAATCGCTGCTGGTACGCCGAAAGAAGTGCGTGCGGACGACGCGGTAATTGCCGCGTATCTTGGAATGGACGAATGATCACAATCGATGGTCTCACTGTTTCCTTCGGCGCCGTCCAGGCGCTGCGTGACGTAACAATGACTGCCGAGACCGGGAAAATCACCGCCGTGCTCGGTTCGAATGGCGCGGGCAAGACAACACTCCTGCGTACCATCAGTGGGCTCAAGGAACCGTCCAACGGAACAATCGACCTCGACGGCCATTCGCTCGCGCGCGAGCGGCCCGAAAATATTGCGCGCCGGGGAATAGGTCACGTGCCCGAAGGTCGTGGCGTGATTGGCGAATTCACCGTAGAAGAAAATCTGCGACTCGGCGCGATGATTAAGAAGATTCCGCTGCAGGCGGCGCTCGACGAACAGTACGAACGGTTCCCCGTACTAGGAGAGCGACGAAAGCAGCACGCGGCCAAACTGTCCGGTGGTGAACGACAGATGCTC
>JBBQGY010000107.1:0-6475 GCA_038323435.1 Acidimicrobiales bacterium | reverse complement strand
ATGGTCGTACCGGAGTTGCCGCAATCCAGCGGTTCATTGCTTGCATGCAGTCCACCGTCGGGACCGACGACGGATGTGAGCGACCCGTGGACCGATCGCCGAGCACCGAGTTGTTCAATAATCCGAGCAGTGGCGGCGACGTCGCGACCGGCGGAGAGTCCTTCGATCGTGCTCTCGCCGCTCGCGAGTGCACTCAGCATCAGAGCTCGATGCGAACCGCTCTTATCGCCCGGCACGTGGAGTGAACCTCGCAGGGACCCAACACCGGCGACCTGTACCGCATCACTCATTGCTCACGCATCACTTGAAAACCGAGGTCAGACAGCGCCGCACTAAAGAGATCGGTCTGCTGGGCGTCGAGGGCGAGCAGTAGCGCTCCTCCAGAGCCCTCGATGCCGTGGGCAATCTCAATGTCGTAAATGTTGACCGCGAGGTCGGACGCCGCGACGGTGACCAACGCGAGTACGCCCGGTTGGTCGCTCACCTTCACGCGTAGGTAGGCCAAATTCTGCGAACTAAGTGCGCGGCCCGGTAGTTGGTGACGAGCGTTGGCCGCCGTGCGCAAACTATTAGCGATGATGTCGCGTTCGCCGTGGTTCAAGGCAGTACGAAGCGTCTTGAGTCGGATCTCGAGTGATTCGAGGCTCTGCGAGATGGCGACGCGGTTTTCGAATAACACGTCGGGCCAAATGGTGGGATCACCGGCGGCCACTCGGGTCATGTCACGAAAACCGCCAGCCGCCAGTTGCAGTAGGACGACGTCTTCTTCGGCGACGCGACTCGCTTCGTTCATTAATGCTCCCGCGAGCAGGTGCGGCACGTGACTCGCAATGGCGACCAAGCGGTCGTGATCGTCGGCCGGCACCGCCACGACGTTGGCCCCGATTTCGCGGAGTATTCCGTGCAGCGTGCTGTAGGTGGCGGGCGACGTCTGTGCGGTCGGCGTCAATACCCACGTACAACTCTGAAAGAGATCGGCGCGTGCGGCGTCGATCCCGCGTTGTTCGGAGCCGGCCATGGGGTGGCCCCCGAGGAAACGGGGGTCTGGAATGTTGTGGACGATCGAACCCTTTACCCCCGCGACGTCGGTGACGATGAGGTCGGGACTGGTGAATTGATCCAAGAGTTCATTGGCGACGGCCGCGACTGCGCCAGCGGGCGTGGCGATAACAATCAGGTCCACTCCCTCGTTCACGTTGACAGCAGAAATGACCCCGTTGGCCAGCGCCGTATCTTCGGTCACCTTCACGAGGTCACTTCCGGTCACCGCCCAACGGGCCTCGGCGAGTGCGAGGGCGGCCGAAGCGCCGATCAGACCGAGTCCCACGACGTGGGCGCGGCGATTAGTCGGGGAGGTCGTCACGCAGAGCCCGAGCGTCGTGCAGGTACACGTGGTGAAGTTCCGTGCGCGGCTTCGTGGTGTAGACGTGCATCAAAATCCGCACGCAATGCGCCATTGCTGCAGGAACGTCAATTTCGCTGGCGCACAACAGTGGCACGTCACCGAATCCAATGCCGCGTGCACCGGCCGCGGGAAACGCGGAGCGCAGGTCGGGCGAAGTGGTGAACAACATGCTGATGACGTCGTCGTGTTCAAGATCGTTGCGCTCCATCATGACCTTCAGCAGTTCCTGGGTCGCGCTCGCTATCGCGTCGGGAGTGTCGACGGGACACGTCGTTGCTCCGCGAAGGCCCCGCACCACTGCATTTGTCATGAAGGCATCGTAGAGGCGATTGCGTCAGTCAAACCAACGGCCTCCATCAATCGTCGCACTTCAGCGAGGGAGAGTTGCCGCGACGAGCCGGGCGTCAACGTCGCGTCTTGAATCGGTCCGATGCGAGTGCGCACCAGTCGGGTGACGTCGTGACCAACGAAAGCGCACATGCGGCGAACCTGACGGTTGCGGCCCTCGTGGATCACAATGCGCAAGAGACCTTCACTCACCCGACTGACCTGGGCCGGACTCGTGACGCCGTCGTCGAGTTCCACACCCTCACGAAGTCGGCGGATGGCACCGGGCGATGGATCGCCGTCCACTCGCGCCAGATACTCCTTAGCAATGCCCGAACTCGGGTGAGTGAGCAGGTGTGCGAGTCGTCCGTCGTTGGTCAAGATCAGTAGTCCCTCGGTGTTCATATCAAGGCGACCGACGGGGAATATTCGTACTGGTGATTCGACGAGTTCGAGCACGGTGGTGCGCCCTTGGGGGTCGGATGCGGTCGTCACCACGCCGTCGGGTTTATTCAACAAGAAGTAAACCGTGTTCTGCGCGGTCGGCGCAAGCGCGCCGTCCACGCAAATAATTTGGCGGTCGGGGTGTACGCGATTGCCCAATTCCGCCACCCGACCATCAATCGTGACTCGACCTTCGCCGATCAAGATCTCACAGGATCGGCGGGATCCAAATCCCGCGCGCGCCAAGGTCTTTTGCAGCCGCTCCCCCTCGTCCAACTAGGTGACCTCGGTCGAGTCGTCGACGCCGTAGGCCAACTCGTCCACAATTTCATTCGCGGTCTCAATCGGTGGCATGAACTCTTCAATTGGCGGAAGATCGCTAATGAGGGCGAGCCCCATTCGATCGAGAAATAGCTCCGTCGTGCCGTACAGGATTGGTTGACCAGGCCCACCGGCCCTTCCCTGCTCTTCGATATAGCCGCGTTGTTCTAGTAGTCGCGACACGCCGTCCACGTTCACTCCGCGCAACGCCGTGATCTGGGCCCGCGAAATCGGTTGGCGGTAGGCAATAATCGCCAGGGTTTCGAGAGCCGCGGAACTGAGACGATGCGAAACATCGCGGTTGGCGAACTTCGTGACCCATTGGGCAACGTCGGGTGACGACTGCATGACCCAACCACTCGCCAGCTCGGCAATCTGAAAACCACGACGCTCATCGGCGAACTGACTTCGTAGCGAGCGCAATGTTGCCGTTACCTCATTCGCGTCCGCGTCAACCACGTCGGCGAGCTCTTCAGCGGATATGGGTTCTAGCGCCACCGTGAGCATCGCTTCGAGTTTCTGTTCTAGGGAAAGCTCATCCCTCATAAGTGTCAACCTTTCCGATTTCGATACCGGCCGCGACGTCGAGCCACACAATCTGTACGTCACCGAACGTCGCGCCCTGACCCAGTTCTACGTGACCGAGTTTGCAGAGTTCGAGCAGTGCCAGAAAGTGCACGATGATTTCGATACGGCTACCGAGACCTTCCGTAAGGGTACGAAACGAGAGCTGACCCATACCCGGCAGGCGCTGCGCGAGTGATACTACGGTTTCGGCGACCGACACGGCATCGACGGTGACGTGATTGAGTCGCACGACCGGCACCGGCTTCTCTTCGATGCCACGCAGGTAGGCGCCGGCAAGTTGGGTCGTGGTCACGCCCGCGAGCAGGTCGGGCGGGTGCACTTCGAACCCTTCGTCAATACCGCGTAGACGCGGAAACGCTCGGCTCGCTCGCTCGAAAAGTGAAACGAAAGCATCCGAAAGGGCGGCGTACGTGCGAAGTTCGAGCAGTCGGGCCAAGAGCACGTCGCGCTCTTCCCATCCCACGAACTCTTCGTCGGGCTCGCTGACGTCGCGACCAGGCAAGAGTCGCCGGCTCTTCATTTCCAACAAGATTGCGGCAATGAGAAGAAATTCCGAGAGGTCTTCAACGGCGATGACCACCGATTCATCACGGAGTGCGGCAACGAAGAGGTCGACGATTGGCGTGAGTGGTACGTCGAGCACGTCGACCTCGTGGCTGCTGATCAGTTGGAGTAAAAGTTCCACCGGGCCGCTAAAGGACGGCGTCGTCACGACGAAGGTCACGCAGAGACACTACCAACTGATTCACGTTCGTTCGGCTCTCCTCTACGATTGAGTCATGCGAGTTCTATCGGGAATACAACCATCGGGTGCAATGCATATTGGTAACTACTTGGGCGCGTTGAAACAGTGGGTGGAGACCCAGAGCCCCGACGCCTACTACTGCGTCGTTGACCTGCACGCGCTCACCCTCCAAATTGACCCCCAGCAACTGCGCAACCAGACGACCGAGTTGCTCGCAACATTTCTCGCCAGCGGCCTCGATCCCGACGTCTGCACCGTGTTTCTGCAGAGTCAAGTGCCCTACCACGCCCAGCTCAATTGGCTGCTCGAGTGCGTTGCCACATACGGCGAACTCAGTCGGATGACCCAGTTCAAAGAGAAGGCGCAGCGCCAGGAAGGTTATCGCGTAGGACTCTTGACCTACCCCGTTCTCATGGCGGGCGACATACTGCTCTACGAGGCGCGCGAAGTTCCCGTGGGCGACGACCAGCGCCAACACCTCGAGATCACGCGTGTTATCGCCCAACGGTTCAACAACCGCTTCGGCGAAACCTTTACAGTTCCGGTCGCTGTACAACCCAAAGTCGCGGCACGAGTGATGGACCTCCAAGAGCCGACGCGCAAGATGTCCAAGTCCGTGTCGAGCCCCCTCGGCTCAGTCCAAATGTTCGACGCACCAACGGAGATTGAGAAGAAATTCAAGCGCGCGGTTACCGACACCGACAACGAGGTCCGAGTTGACTGGGAAAAGAAGCCCGGCGTCACTAATTTGCTCGAAATCTACGCGAGCTTTAGTGGCGAGTCACCTGATACCGTCGCCGGTCGCTATTCCTCGTACGGTGAACTGAAGAAGGATTTAGCCGCACTCGCCATCGAAACGCTCACGCCGATCCGACTGCGCTACGAAGAACTGCTCAAAGACCCGGGGCATTTGCGGGCGGTCGCACTACGTGGATCGTTGAAGGCAGCCGAAGTCGCCGGGCCCGTCTATCACCGGGCGGCTCACGCAATGGGACTGCTCTAAACCTTGAACAACAGGTTGTACCACCAGTTCTCCACGGATCCGAGGGCGTTGGAACCGAAATGAAACACGAGGGAACTTAAAATGAAGAGAACCATGACGAAGGGCAGCGCGCGTGCACGAAATTGGTAGTACTTCGGCAAATGGCGAACCGGCACGAAGCGCTCGATCACCGCTGAACCGTCGAGGGGTGGAATCGGCAGGAGATTAAAGACCGCCAGCACCAAGTTGGCCAGTCCGAGCGCGGCCCCAATGTTGAAGGTCGTTTGATTGAGATTCACGTGAATCGCGTATTCGCAGATTCCAAAACCCACTGCCGATAGCAGAATATTCACGACCGGCCCGGCGAGCGAGACGTACAGCGCTTGCTGGCGAGGTTTGTGAAGCCGAGAGATATTCACCGGAACTGGTTTCGCGTAACCGAAGGGCGGGAGACCACTAATCCACATGAGTGCGGGTAACAGCACGGTGCCCACTGGATCGACGTGTCGAAGCGGGTTGAGCGTCAGGCGGTGCGCCAGTTTTGCGGTGGGGTCACCGTAGTGATTGGCCACGAAGCCGTGGCTTACCTCATGCAGGACAATGGAGGGAATCAAAGCGATGATGTAGTAGTAGGTAGGCATTTCCGATTCCTAGTTAGTCGTGAGCGCGTGGATGCGCATTGAGGTATTCGCGCTTCAATGACGTGAGTGCAACCGCCGTGTAAATCTGGGTGGTCGAGATCGACGCATGTCCGAGGAGCTCTTGGACCACCCTAATGTCAGCGCCGTGGCTCAGCATGTGGGTGGCACAGCTGTGGCGAAAGACATGTGCGCTGATTCGCGAACGGTCGAGTCCCGCGGCCAGCGCGCGCTTATCAATTACCAAGTCAATACCTTGGCGAGAGAGTGTTCCGCCACGCGAATTCAGAAATAGACCCGAAGATTTTTTCCCGACGAGCAGTGAACTTCGTCCCCCAACGTCGAGGTAGGCGCGTAGCGCCGTTACCAGCATTGAACCCATCGGCACCAGTCGTTGCTTCGAGCCCTTACCCGTCAACAAAATGAGTTCCTCGTCAAAGTCCAAATCGCCCAACGAGATACCCACCACTTCGGAGACTCGCGCGCCAGTGTCGTAGAGCAGTTCGAGGAGTGCCCGATCACGTAAATCAAATGGCGTTGCCGCACCTACCGAGTCGATGAGGTGAACGATGTCGTGTTCGGCGAGCGGTTTAGGTAAGGTGCGACCCCGCCGTCCGCCCTTTAATCGTGCGCTCGCGTCACTTTCGAGGTAACCCTCTTCGACGAGGAAGCGAAACCATCCGCGTAGTGATGCGATCGATCGAGCGACCGAGTTGGCAGAGCGTGACAGTTGGTGGAGTTCGTTACTAAACAGTTCAAGGTCGGCCTCAGTGATCGACACGACGTCTTTCGAGTGCTCACTCATCCAAGTGAATAACACCGCAAGGTCGCGTCGATAGGCGTCAATCGTCGCCCTCGATCGCCCCTTCTCGATCGTGAGCCACTGGAGATAGTCATTGACGAGATGGTCAGCGTTGGTCAAAGAATGTCCCAAAGACGCGATTGAGCGCGACGGCCATGGTGCTGTCAACGGCCGGTTCGCCACGCAACACCTTGCGCAGGTCCGCGGGCAAGAGCCAGTGAAT
>JBBQGY010000106.1:0-6545 GCA_038323435.1 Acidimicrobiales bacterium | reverse complement strand
TGTTCCAGCCGTGGCGCCGCATTGGTCTCGATCACGTGAGTTATATCGACGACGCAAGAACGTCAGTGACCGCGTCGGTTGACGCCGTTGAACGCCTCGGTCAACTCAACGTGGCGGAGTGGAACTCGCTGTTCTAAGTTGGCGTACGAGTAAGCACAGACCGCTCAGCGCCAAAACGAGCCCAGCAATCTGTACGCCGGCCGATCCGCTGTGGGACTCTTGACCGAGCAGCAGTCGCTCGTCGAGCGCGCGTACGAGCCCCCAGACAATCATGGCGAGGGACGTCACGACGCCGACGTGGCGCGTCGGACGATAACGTTCGACGCCGAGCAAAGAGAGCCACAGCAGTCCGTCTTCGGCCCCTTGAATCAGTGGTACGGGAACTCGCGCACCCACTTGGCCGGCGTAGTGGAGTCCGAACCATTCGTCGGTGAGGTGGCCGCCACCATTCACCATGAACTGTGGTCCGAGAACGCGCCCGAGCGCCCACCCGGCGACGAGCGCGGGTACGAGCGCGTCACAAAATTGAACGAAGGACGATTCGGGCCACCACTTTCGCTGTAGGTAGATGCCAACCGGTAGCGCGAGTGCGATGCCGCCAAAGCTCGCGAGTCCGCCCTGCCAGACGGCGACCCACCGGCCCGGGTGACCGGCGTAGTAGTTCCAGTTCGTGGCGATGTTGGCGATTCGCGCGCCGAGTAGTCCAGCAACAATGAGGGCAAAGGCAAAACGCGCGAATTGCGCGACGTCGAACTCAGCGCGTTCGAGCCGACGCTGGGCGTAGAAGAATGTGATGTAGGCGGCGATCGCCAGCCCGAATCCGTAAATGTGAAAGGCGACCGGACCAAGGTGAAACGAGGTGAGCACGCCCGACACGGCTAGCCCCGCGGGCGACCAAGTCCTGCAAATCCGTATCCGAGTCGAACCGGCACGACGTGCACCTGGGTTCCCGTCGTTTCGGCTTCGATCATCTGACCGCCGCCCACGTACATCGCGACGTGTTCGTCACCGTTGTAGCCGTAGAACAGAAGGTCGCCGGGCTGAATGTCGGCGAGGGGTACTCGCAAGGTGTCGTTGTACTGGGCGCCCGAGTAGTGCGGTAGGGAGATTCCGGCGGCATCATAGGCGAGCATGATGAGTCCCGAGCAGTCCACGCCCGATCGGCTCGCGCCACCCCAGACGTACCAAACACCGATAAATGACTCGGCGGCACGAATTGCGATATTGGCTCGCGAGTCCGGCGGAGGGGGCGTGATGTTCGACGGGACGGCGTTTTGTAGAACCGCGGCATCCGTGGCGGCCACCGCAGCCTGGGCCTGCACGTAGTACGTCGCGATTTGACCCTTCACTTGGTTCAGCGCGTTCTTCAGAGACGCCTGAAGGACCATTGCGGCGTGAAATGAGCCGGCGGCCGCTCGAGTGGCGCTGGCGGCCTGGGCATCTTCGGCGCTCAGCAAGCTGCGTTCGTGGGTCAATTTGATCCGGTAATTCTTAAGGCCAGCGATGGTCGTGCTGATATTGCCCTGGGCGAGCTGGCTGTAGACGTTCGTCGCACCAACGTTGGAGGCGCTCGCCGTGAAGAGCGGGTTCGTGCTCGCGGAGGAGCCGTTGGTCACGTAGGCGAAGACCGCATCTGATCGCAACTGTTTGTTGCCCTTTACGACACTTCGTTCGATGTTGGCTACCACGTATTTGGTGTTGACGATCTCGTTGCGCACGCGGTTCAACTTGATGTTCGCCTGATCGAACTTTTGACCGAGTCGCTCAACCTGACCGTTGATGGTCGTGATTTGATTGAGGAGGCGGTTCGCGGTGGCCCGGTCGTTATTGATCGTGCTCGCACCCGACAGTCGCGGGGAGATGGCCACAGTGCCAAAGCACACTGCGACGACGGCCAAAACGGATGAAATCCATCGGAACGGCTTAAGTTCCCTTGCAGGCCGGAGCGTCGGAGGCGCACTGCGCACGACGTTTGTCACTCGCCAACCCTATCGGCTGGGGCCTTCGCGACGCGAGTCCGGAAGCATAAGAAGTTTTGAAGGTCCTGATCACAAGGAGTAAGCGCGTAGATCTTCGCCCATAGTGTCGGTCAAAATCCGCCCGGGTTGCTCACCAGAATATGCTCGTGCGCATGTCGCAACGCTCTCGTCATCTCCCTCGCCGTTCGTGTCTCTCGACCCCCGGATCGTCCAGTCGCTTTCTCGCCAAGGCCCCAACGGCCACCGCGGACTTCTCATTTCTCGACCTGGAAGACTCCGTGGCACCCAACGAAAAGGTCGCCGCTCGGGCCAACGTCGTCGAGGCCATTCGTACGTTGGCGTGGGATGAGCGAGTACTTTGCGTGCGGGTGAACGCGTGGGACACCCCGTGGACCTACGGCGACGTCATCGAAGTCGTCGGTAACTCCGGTCCACGTTTGGACGAGATCATGATGCCAAAGGTCCAGCGTGCGTCGGACGTCGTGGCAATGGATTTGCTGCTCACCCAGGTCGAGCGCAATGCCGGCCTCGATGTTGGCCACATTGGCATTGAAGCCCAGATCGAGACCGCCGAAGGCCTTATAAATGTCGAGGAGATCTGTGCGGCGTCACCGCGGATCGAGTCGATTGTCTTTGGACCGGCCGATTTCGCCGCATCCATTGGCATGCCGGTGACGACAATTGACGAGACGATCCATGACGGTCCGTCAAATCCCTTTAGCTACGTGTTCGCCAAGATCCTGATGGCCGGACGAGCGAACGGGCTGCACGTCATTGACGGACCATTTTTGAAAGTTCGCGATCTCGACGCACTTCGGTTTGCCGCTCAGATCACCGCCTCGTACGGTTTTGACGGCAAGTGGGCGCTCACCCCCGACCAGGCATTAGTGCTCAACGAGATCTACTCGCCGAGCCAAGCACTGTTTGATAAGTCGTGGGACATCCTCGACGCGTACCGCATTGCCACCGAAAAGGATCACACCGGCGCCCTGATGTTTGGTGACGAGATGATCGATGAGGCGTCCGCCAAAATTGCCCACTCCTTCGTGACGCGAGGCCGGCGATCAGGGATGGAGAGGACCGACGCCGAGACCTAACAAATTATGTACGTTAATGAGACATCCTCCTATTAATGTGGGGGGATGGCCAGCGTCATCATCGAACGGAGAACCCGCCGTAGTCGCGTCCGAGCATCATTTACTACGAGCGAATGGCGCCGACTGAACGGCATGTTCGGATTTATTCTGCTACTGCACGTGGTGGGATTTGCGCTACTGCTTATTGCCTCGGGCCGACACTACGGGGTGGGTTCGGGTAAAACGCTCGGGGTCGGCACCGGAATACTCGCCTACACACTCGGAATGCGACACGCGTTTGACGCTGACCACATCGCCGCCATTGATAACACCACCCGAAAGTTCATGTCCGAAGGCAAGCGTCCAATGTCGGTCGGCTTCTTCTTCTCCCTCGGTCACTCGTCGGTCGTGTTTGCCCTCACCGTGTTCCTCGGACTCGGTGCCCGAGCACTGGGTAGTCAGGTTCGCAACGCCCGCTCGCCCCTGCACCACTACGGCACGATTGTGGGCACCGTGGTGTCGGGCGGATTTCTTTACCTCATTGCGACGCTCAACCTCGTCATTCTGTGGGGGATCGTGCGTCTCTTCATTCAGATGCGACAGGGGCGATTTGACGACTCCGAGTTGGAAAAGCACCTCAACTCTCGCGGCTTCATGATGCGATTCTTCGGTCCGATTGCTCGCTCGATTGACGCGCCGTGGAAGATGTACCCCCTCGGCGTGTTGTTCGGTCTCGGCTTTGACACGTTCACCGAGGTGGCGTTTCTGGTGCTCGCCGGCACCGCGGTCGCTGCCGGACTACCGCTGTGGGCGATCCTAAGTCTGCCGATACTCTTCGCCGCCGGCATGAGCCTGCTCGACACTGTCGACGGTTCGTTCATGAACTTCGCCTACGGCTGGGCCTTCTCCAAACCGGTTCGCAAGGTGTACTACAACATTGCGATTACCGGACTGAGCGTCTTTGTCGCGTTCTATATTGGCACGCTCGAATTGATGCAGATACTGCAGAGCCAGTTACACCTGCACGGCGGTCTCTGGAACTTTGCGGCGCACTTCAACATCAACACGGCGGGCTTCACCATCGTCGGAATTTTCGTTGCGGTGTGGGCATTCGCGCTTCTCTACTGGCATTACGGCAAGGTCGAAGAGCGCTGGGAGCGGGCGGCGCTGAAGGCCCAAGAGGCCCGCGGTGAAGTGCTCGATCTGCATTCGGCGGGCATCACCCTCGGCGCCGTGCACCAGCCCTTCACCATTGATGAGCAGTAACTACGAAGCAGTGTTCTCGACGAGTCGTCGGGCGATCACTTTCAGGCTTAGGATTTCGTCCGCACCCTCAAAGATGGAGAGAACCCGCGCGTCGAGGAAGTAGCGACTGACCGCATACTCCTCGGCGTAACCCATGCCGCCGTGAATCTGCATGGCTTCGCGCGTAACCCACTCGGCGGCGCGACAGACGAAGGCTTTCGCCATGGAGGCTTCCATCGCCCCTTCGCCACGCCCCATCATTCGCGCCACGTCGAGCGAAAACTGTCGCGAGCATTGGATAATCGCGGCCATCGTGCCGAGTTTTACCCGCGTGAGTTCGTACTGAATGATGGGTTCGCCAAACACGTTTCGATTGCGCGCGTAGTCGAGGGCGGCGTCGTAGGCCGCCTGCATGACGCCAATCGCCCTCGCGGCTGTTTGAATTCGCCCGTTCTCGAAACCCGCCATCTGCAGGTAGAACCCTTTTCCGAGACCGTCGTCGCCACCGACGAGGTCGCGATCGGACACAAACCAGTGATCGAAACTCAGTTCATACGAGTGCATTCCTCGGTAGCCAATTGTGTCGATGGGTCGACCTTCGAGTCGCCCACCGTCTTCTTGGTCGAATAAAAAGCCCTGACTCTCGCCCCGGGGTTTTTCGACGAGGAACAGCGAGAGGCCGCGGTGGGCCGCGCTGCGATCGGGGTTGGTCCTCGCGAGTAACAGAAGAACGTCGGCGCGAGCCGCGAATGTGCACCACGTCTTCGTGCCACTGATCAACCACCCGCCGTCGGTCGCGGTGGCGACCGTGTTGAGCCCTCCGACGTCACTGCCAAAATCCGGCTCGGTGACCGCAATGGCACTGAGCGCCTCTCCCGTCGCGAGGCGAGGCAGCCAACGTTGTTTCTGCTCCTTCGTGCCACCCATGACGAGCGCGCGGGTCAAGATTTCGGGACGGGTGATGAGCGACCCGCCAATTCCGAGTCCGCCCCAGGACAGTTCTTCGGTGGCAACGACCATGCCGACGTACTCCGACTCTCCGCCACTCGCGTAGCCGCCGTACTCTTCGGGCACCGAGAGTCCGAATCCTCCGAGTTCGCCCAGGCCACTGATGATCGACTCGGGAATGTCACCGTTCGTGCGGTGCACGTGTTCGGCGTGGGGACGAACCTGTTCGAGGGCAAATCGATGGAACGTATCGGCGACCATCGCAAAGTCCTCGCCCAAGTGCCTCGGCCCCTGAGTTTCGGCGAGCGAGGAAATAAATACCGGATCGCGATACGTGGTGACGAACTCTTGAAATGGTTCGAACCAGTCGTCGCGCACGCCCCACAGTGCCTCTCGGCCGAGGACCCGTGCCGCGAGGTCACTGAGGGCGAATGCCAGAAATGCGGCTACGAGATGCGCCTCGGTGTCGCCGCGGGAGAAGTAGTTGAGAGAGGACTCAGCGGTCGCGAGGGCGCTGGCGGCGTGCGCCACGTCGTAGGCGAGGCTCTGATTGGCGTCCACTCCGCCACGGTCACGGAGTTGACGGACCGCGGCGTCAATTACCTCGTGCGCCCGGTCAACGAGTTCGCTCGCGGTGGTCAGTGAGAGTGGTGACGATGACATGGATGAAATTTATCGTTTCGGCGGGTGGGCACCAGACCCCTAGGATTGGGAGGTGAACGTAACCTTGCTCCTCGCCGATTCAGCCCAGGTCGCTGACGGAAAGCTCTACATCTTGGGTGGAGGATGGTCGATCACCGGGCCCGATCCCACGCCGTCGGCCGTCGCCATGAAAGTGAGCGTCGACGGACACGAATTTAATACCGAACACCACTGGGAGTTGTTCTTAGAAGACGCCGACGGTACGCCCATTCGATTCGACACCCCCGAGGGTCCTCAGGCCATTGAAGTCCGCGGTGACTTTTCGGCGATCGCGCCCGAAGGAGTGCCGGCCGGCACCCCCGTCGACGTCCCCATTGCGGTGAACTTCGGACCAATTCCGTTGCAGCCAGGTTCGAGATTCACCTGGCGAATGGTGATTGACGGCGAATCACTCCCCGGCGCCACGGTGTCGTTTACTACGCGCCCGGCGCTCGACGTGTCCGACGAGGCCTAGGGCGAGTCGGTGGTCGGCGGTGGGGCAAACTAGCACCATGCACAGTTACGACCGCCCGTTTGGCCGCTACTTCGAAGAGTTCGAGGTCGGTGACGTCTACAAACATTGGCCCGGCAAGACCATCACCGAAGCCGACGATCA
>JBBQGY010000105.1:0-6562 GCA_038323435.1 Acidimicrobiales bacterium | reverse complement strand
GGTGATCTCGGCCATGGCCTGGGCGACGATGCCGAGCATCATGTTGTGACAGATCTTCACGAGACGAGCAACCTCGTCGTCGCCCACGTACGTGACGCCTTTGCCTAACTTTTCGAAGTACGGGCGTACGACGTCGAATGCTTCTACGGTGCCCGAGACCGCGAGGGTCAAATTGCCCGACGCGACGACCTTCGGATTCCCGCTCACTGGCGCGGCGAGAAACGCCGAATCACGAATCGCGCACGCGGCGCGAACCTCGGCAGACGTGTCAGTTGAAACCGTCGAGCAATCGACGACAATGCCGGGCGCCCTCGACGGGTCCGTAAGCACTCCGTGAGCCCCGGACGTCACTTCAATCAAGTCGGCGTTCGCTGACACCATGATGAACACAATGTCGCAGTCCGCGAGGTCCGATGGATAATCCACCACCGTCGCCCCGAGTTCACCCAGCACTTCGGCCTTCGCGCGCGTGCGGTTCGTAATGTGCACGTCGTGACCGGCTAAAACGAGTCGTCTGGCCATCGCGGTTCCCATGCGACCAGTTCCAATCCATCCAATGCGGGGGGCGCTCTCGGTCATACTGTCCTTTCACTACGTACGGCGTCAGCCGACGTGCTTTGTCTCTTCAATAGATCCCCCCAAGTACAGCGCACCAATTTCTGGGTTATTGAGTACTTCGGCACCGGTGCCGAAGAGTCTGACTTTGCCATTCTCGAGGACCACACCATGGTGGCTCATCTTGAGCGCCCGGCGAGCATTCTGCTCAACGAGAAGAACAGTCCGACCAGCGTCGTTCATCATTTTGATGGTGCCGAACATCGACTTGAGGGTCTTGGGGTCAAGTCCCATAGAGGGCTCGTCGAGGACCACCAGATCCGGCTCGAGCATCAAACAGCGCGCGAATTCAACGAGACGCTGTTGTCCCCCCGACAGACTCCCGGCCTTATCCTGGGCGCGCTCGGACACAATTGGGAACATCTGGCGGACAGTGTCGAGTCGCTCGGCGACGATTCTTTTGTCCTTCAACAGAAAGGCCCCGAGCTCGACGTTCTGTTCAACCGTCATCTCGCGAAAGAGACTGTGGTTTTGGGGAACCTGCACAACGCCCAGTTTCAAGATCTCCTTTGGCGTCATGCCGACGAGGTTGTGGCCCTTGAATATAATTTCGCCGACTCGGGGCTTGAGCAGACCGCTGACGGTCTTCAAAAGCGTTGACTTACCCGACCCGTTCGGACCAACAATCGTCGTCACGCCGCCTTGTTGCACATCGAACGTCACGTCCTTCAGCACGTCGCCGCCACCGTAACCAGCAAAGATGCCGCGAAAGGTCACGAAGGGAGACTCAGCCATTGACAACCTCCGCCGATTCTTCGTCGTCGTCGCCACCGAGGTACGCGTCGAGCACGAGAGGGTTAGTACGGATATCGCTCGGAAGTCCCGAGACGAGATTGCATCCCTGATTCATAACCGTGACGGCGCTGCACAGTCCCATCACGAACTCCATGTTGTGCTCCACGATAAGAAACGTCTTGCCCTGCGAATTGAGTTCGCGAATTCTGTCAGCGATCTGATTAATGAGCGTGAGGTTGACGCCACCGGCCGGCTCGTCGAGCAAAATCACGTCGGGGTCCGCGACCAGCACGTACGCCAACTCCAAGAGTTTGCGCTGGCCGTAACTGAGGGCGTCGGCTTCAAGGTCGGCGAGGCGGCCAATGCCCACGAACTCGAGCCACTCCATGGCGTTGTCGACGTCGACCGCCGAGGACTTGGACCTCGTGAGACCCTTAATCCAACTCTCGTCGTGCTGGATTCCGACCAACATGTTCTCGAGCACCGTCATACGTCCAAAGATTCGCGTCAGTTGAAAGGTGCGCCCGATACCGCGCGTGAATACCCGGTCAGGTTGGTACCCGGTGATGTCGTCACCGTCGTAGGTCACCGTTCCGGAGTCCGGTCGAACGTAGCCAGTCATGACGTTGAATAGCGTGGTCTTGCCGGATCCATTTGGTCCTATTAGTCCGGTGATACTTCCCCGTTCGACTTCGAGGTTGCAAACGTTGAGCGCCTTGAGGCCACCAAATGAGCGAGAAATGTTCTCGGCCTTTAAGAGAACGGTCATAGCGGAGCTCCAGAAATGGCGACGTCAATCGAAGCGAGAGCGGCCTTGTCTCGAGCGGCCTTTTTACCAATGCGGTCGCGAAAGAACACCACAATTCCTTGGGGCATGAACATGATCACGGTAAGAAATAGCGCGCCTAATAGGATCAAATAAAGCGAATCACTGGAAAACGCACTGGTCAAATATTGCTGACTCGATTCCAAAATGAGTGCACCGAGGAGTGGTCCCGTGAGCGTGCCGAGACCACCGAGGAAGCACATCAACGCGATACTCACGTCAAAGACCGGGAGAAACACGAATTGTGGGTAAATCTGACCTTGGAACATGGCATAGAGCGCTCCGCACATGCCGATTGCAAACGCTGACATCGTGAATCCGGTGATCTTTAATGCGGTTACTTTCACGCCGAGTCCAAGCGCCCGGTCCTCGTCATCGCGAATAGCGAGCAGTTGCAGACCAAAACGCGAACGACGAACGGCCGCGGACAAGAACGTTGCAAAAATGACAATACCGAATGCCACGTAATAGAACGGCACGTTGTAATAACTGTATCCCCATTGGATGAACGGAAGCGTTAGCCCTGAAGTGCCCCCCGTGAACGAGAAATTAATCGCTCCCAGTTGAAAGATGAAAAAGATTGCGATCGTAATAACTACGAATGTGTGTCGACGAACTCGTAGGGCAATCCAACCAAACGGTACCGCTACGAGCATCGCGACGACGCCACCAACTGGCACGAGCCAGAACATTGCGGCGCCGGGCGCCATATGTGCGCGTACAGAAATGAGCGCCATCGTGTAGGCACCCGTTCCATAGAAAACCGAAGAACCTAGTGCGATGTAGCCCGAGTAGCCCGAGAACATGTTCCACGACGTGGCGCACGCCATATATATAAGGGTGAAAACGGCGATCGTCGTATACGTCGGGTTGGTTACGACAAGCGGGAACAGACCAAAAACGACGAGGGCGAGGACCCACCAAATATTCTTCTTTTGCAGCATTACGCAACTCTCGCCATTGGCCTGCCAAACAGACCCTGGGGTCGGAATACTAAAACGATTGTCAACACGACGAAGTACGACATGCTCGACCACACGGGCGACCATATGACACCGACCAGGTCGCCGACAAATACCATGCCGACACCCGCGAGCATCGCGCCGCCGAGGCTGCCCATGCCGCCGAGAACGATGATCGTAAGTAGTCGAGAGATGAGGTCGTAACTAGTCGAGGCGTTAAAGGAGTTGGTCGCCCCATAAATCATTCCGCCTGCGGCCGTGACGGCTACCCCGATGCCAAAGCAGATCGTCGAGACTCGCTTTACGTCAATGCCAACGAGAGCGGCCGAGGTCTGATCGGCCAGCGACGCACGCACGCTGACGCCAAATCGAGTGCGGTACAACATGAAATACAGCGCGCTCAACAAAAACGTCGCCAGAATGAACCCAGCGACGTAGATAAAGGCGAAGTGCACATTTCCAATGGCGAAGGACTTGTTGACGTACGAGGCCTGCAATTGAATATCATTCGTTGAAAAAATCATGTTCAGCGCGCCTTCAATGAGGAGCGAAACAGCGTAAGTAACCAGAATCGACATCGCAGTCTTCTCTGGCCCCTTCAATCGACCGATGAAGAGCCGCTCGATCACGATCCCGACGACGAACATCGTCGGGATCGTGATGAGTAGTCCAACAAATAGGTCAATACCGAGGTGAACTTGCAGCGCATAACTCAAGTACGCACCAAGGATCACGAGGATTCCCTGAGCCAGATTAATGATGTCCATGACTCCGAAAATCAGAGTGAGCCCCGTAGCCATGAGGGCATAGACCGAGCCGGTCAGTATCCCGTCTTTGGCTGCGCTGAGTAGTACTGTCGAATTCAAGGTTTACTTACCCCAAGCCGGCTTTGGAAATAGGACCTTCACCGAGTTTGGGTCGCTCGCTGGATTCACCTGGACGAATTTCGCGCCTTGCCACTGGAAGGTGAACGCCGTTGGTGTCACATTCTCACCGAGGTTGTTGAACTTCACTGGACCTTGTGCGGATTTCAAGTTGACGCTCGAATGCAAGTACGCAATGATCTTCTTGTTGTTGAAGCCGCCCGTGGCCTTAACAGCCTGCGCGATCACTTCACCAACCGAGTAGGCCTCAACAACGTCACTGCTGACGCCCGCTGGCGTGCCACCGTACTTGTGAATGTACTCAGCAACCATCTTCTTGCTAAGCGGGTTCGCCGCGCCGCCGTACCACGCGTTCGGGACCATCATTCCGTCGGCATTACCTGCGCCAACGGCCTTGGCGAACGTCGAACCCTGGTCGGGGCCTCCGGTCGCAATGAAGACCTTCGGGGTGAAGCCCGACTGCTCGAACGCCTGCATGAAGGCAGAGACCGTGGGCACGTCAACTGAGCCGAGCACCACTACCTGCGGCTTGACCGCGGCAATTGCGTCGGCGGTTGGCGTATAGTCAGTCACTTCGGCGGGGAACACCTTGTTGTAGACGGACTTGATCCCGGCCTTGGTCAGTGCCGACTCAATCGTGGTGACCTGCGGCTCGGTGAACGGGTCGTTTGACGTTACGTAGCCCACGGTCTTTGGACGGCTTCTCTTCGGCAGCGACGTGATCCACTTTTCGAAGGGAACGAGGTCGTTGGCCACCGGTAACGAAACGTCAAAGAGGTTGTGGAGACCATTCTGGAAGACCGATGGAGCGCCACCGGCGCCCTCGACCAATGCGTAGCCGTAACGCGACGCGGTCTTGGCCGCGGGAACGCTCAACAAGGAAGAGAACGGACCGAATGTCAAATTCACGTGGTCGCCAGAAATCAGCTTCTGATAGTTCGTCACAACCTGAGTCGGGTCTGATGCGTCAGACACAATGTCAAGTGTCACTTTGTGTCCGAGCAATCCTCCCGCTTTGTTGACATCGTTAGCCCAGAGTTTGTATCCCTGCTGGAACGCGAGGCCGTCTGCCGAGAAGTCACCCGAAAGTGACAGTGAGATGCCGATCTTCACGGGAGCGCCTTTGGCGAGACCGCTGGAACTAGCACCACTCGTAGAAACCATTGTCAGCACCGACGCCCCTGCGACCGAGGTCACAGCAAGCGTGCGAAAAAGTTTTCCTTTTCTATTCATTTCTTCCCCCTGCTTTTGTGCATCTCTGGAATGCCCCCCACAAGTCGAAGTTCCAGAGTGATCACTCGGTGAGCGATTTTGTAACCCTAACGACGGACTGAAGGGACGTCAAGCGCAGAGCGGTGCAAAAGCAACCTTTCACCATGAAATGAATTCAATTTGGTAGTTAAACGATTTCAACGATTCGCACTGTGCAAACCGAGTACTTCTCCGTTACCATCGTCTTTTACTCAGACGTCCGACGGGAGACCATGGTCGATGTACTTCTTGAGACAGCTATTGCCAACTGGGAACCGCGCTTCACGGCGAACGGCGTGGACGCGAGTGACTACAAACGAATAACGAGCGAACTCGATTCGTGGGAGCAGTGGTGCAGCGCCTGGAGCGCCGGAGCTCAGGTTCACGTCGAACTGGGTGAAGAGGCGTTGCGCGAAGGTCGAAGCCTGTCCGCCGGCGAGTTCTTCGCGAAAGCAGCTACCTATTTTCACTTTGGAAAATTTCTCTTCGTTCACGATCGTGACCAGGCAATGGACGCGCACGCTCGGGCGGTTGACGCCCTGAATCGAGCGACACCGCTCTTTCGACCTCTCGCGAGTCGCGAGGAGATTCCATTTGAAGGCTCGACGCTGGTGGGACTCTTTCGCACGCCGTTCGTCGGTGGACCTCACCCGACGGTACTCTTGATTCCCGGACTCGATTCAACGAAGGACGAATTCCGCGAGGTCGAACGGAGTTTCCTTGATCGCGGCATGGCCACGTTCGCCCTTGACGGACCCGGTCAGGGTGAGGCGGAATGGACATTGCCAATTCGTCCGGAGTGGGACGTGGTGGGCAAGGCCGTACTCGATCACCTCAATCACATGCCCGACGTTGACGGTGATCGTGTTGGCGTATGGGGAGTAAGCCTTGGCGGATTTTACGCCGCTCGCCTCGCCGCCAGCGATCTCCCAATTCGTGCCACGATCTCGCTCGCCGGACCCTACAATCTCGGAGCGTCGTGGGGCAATCTCAATCCTCTGACCCGACGGGTATTCGAGGTTCGTTCGTTCTCCTCGTCCGAGGAGGAAGCCGAGCGCCGCGCCCACGATCTGACCCTCGAGGGATTCACCGAACACATCACTCAACCCCTCCTCGTCATTACCGGAAAACGTGACCGACTATTTCCGTGGTCCGACGGCGAACGCCTCGCCAACGAAGCACGGGGTGCGTCAAAATTCTTGCTGCTCGAAGAAGGTAATCACGGTTGTGCCAATGTGATCTATCGTCATCGACCACTCAGTGCCGATTGGATGGCCGATCATCTCTCG
>JBBQGY010000104.1:0-6636 GCA_038323435.1 Acidimicrobiales bacterium | reverse complement strand
TGCACGACGCTTCGCGGATAGAGATGGCGAACTCGCACGACATTGAATTCGGCGGCGTACAGCGTAATTTGCGCCGCGATGAAGAGAAATGACACGAGTCCGATGATGCTCGCGAAGTAGCCGTAGAGCTGACTGGCGTGGCGCAATTGGTGGCCAACGAGCCACGTCCCGCCGTACTGCAGCAGACTCCAACCAACGGCTCCGGCGACGGCCCCGCTGACGAGCGAGCGCGTGGTGATCGAGCGCGGCGTGAGTAGGCGAAATCCCAGCATGAAGAGTGGAATGTTCACCAAAAGTCCGGCGAGGATTGCGAGGATCTGCGCGACAGCGTGAACTCGGCCAATGGTCACGACGCCCGCCAAAAACGTCGAGATGACCACGTCGAGGAAGAGGACGCCGAGAAAGCCGAGGCTGCGACCCAGTCGAGCCAAAAAATTTGGACGTTCGACTTGAGGGACATTCCACACGTCGGCCATCGCGCGCTGTCCCGCTTGGGTGACACCGAGTGAACCCCACAGCAGCCAGAGGATGCCAAGTGTCAGTCGAACCACGCTGTTCGCGCGAAGCGATGAGATGCCGCCGGGTTTGGCGAGTTGTTGGCCAACGACAGGGAATTGAGCCAACGCCGAATGAATAATTCGCTGCTGCAGGGCGACGTCGTGGCCGAAGAAGATTCCGAGCAAGGTAAACAACAAGAGCAACAAGGGAAAGACGGACAGGAGTCCGTAATAGGCGAGGAGTGCGGCGAGCGACCCACACCGGTCGTCACCAAATTTCTTGATGACCCCGTAGGTGAACGCGGTCGCGACGTGTCGCTGTTGCCACGAGTCGATGCGCCGAACGAAGGCCCTAATGAGTCGCGTCCCTTCGCTCGTACTGCACTACATATCTTGACGCACGAGCACCCATGAAGTGGCCACCGTCGCCGCGAGTCAGATTAGTTCTGAGCGGCGCCGTCGTAGTGCGACTAGCCAACATCGTCGGCCATTCGCAGCGCGATATGGCGTTCGGACAGTGATCGTTCGATCTCCCGGGTTCCCGGCCCGCCGGTCGTCACGGGTTCTGGATCAACGGCAACGTCGAGGAGGGAACCCAGTGTGGAGGTCACTGATTGTCGAAGTGCCCCAAGGTTGTAACCACCCTCGAGAAAGAGTGCGAGACGTCCGTTTCTTGGAACGTAGGAACGCACCGTGAGTGCGAGTGCGGCGAAATCGCCGCTGGAAAGTTGGAGGTCGGCCAAGGGATCGGCGCGGTGGGCGTCGAATCCGGCCGAGACGAGCACCCAGGTCGGTTGAAATGCGTCGATGACCGGGCTCGCGATCTCGTCGAGACCTCGGCGAATCACGTCGCCGGTGGCCCCCGCCGGGACCGGAATATTGACGGTTCGATTAAGGGCCGCCGGTCCTCCAACTTCGCGCGCCGTTCCGCTGCCGGGAAAGAGTGGCGACTGGTGTGTTGAGACGTACAGCACGTTTGAGTCGTTCCAAAAGATCGACTGGGTTCCGTTCCCGTGGTGCACATCCCAATCGACGATGAGCACTCGTTCGCCCAGTGACGTCAACTCGGCGGCCGCGATGGCGACGTTGTTCAGTAGACAAAATCCCATCGCGCGGTTACGTGTTGCGTGGTGTCCGGGTGGGCGCGCCGCAATGAAGCCCACACCGTCACCGCCGTCGCGAAGTGCGCGAACGACGGCGAGCCCGGCTCCGGCGGCGTACTGGGCGATCGACCACGAATCGAACGTGAGGTACGTATCACCGTCAATGTCGCCACCACCCTCGAAACTAAAGGCGCCCAAATGGTCAAGATAGTGTCCGTCATGAACCCGGACTAACTCCGCGCGCGTCGCTCGATAGGGATCGAGGACGACCAGGTCATCGCCAAGGTGCAAATCAGCGACGCCGGCGATCGTCGCGCTGAGACGGTCCGGCCGTTCGGGGTGGTCGAGCTGCTCGTGACCGCCGTCGGGCGTCGGAGCGTTGAGTAGCAACATCAGGAGTGGTCGTCGCGGTTTTGTGGCAACGATTGAAAGCGGTGCTTCCTGCGCGCACGGCTGGCCCGACTCTCCTCGGTTGGTTCGATGGAAAAACGAGCGGTGATCACTTCGTCGTCCATTGTCGAGTGAACCGGGAAGCCCGATGCCCGAAAGACACCCATCATGCCGCGATTGTCAGCCTGGGTTTCAGCGCTGAACACCGTGATGCCGAGCGACCATGCTTCGTCGGCGAGACGATCAAGTATCAACAGGCTGATGCCCCAACGATGGTAACCATCGGCGACGATAAAGGCGACCTCCGCTTCGGTCGTGCCTCGAATTCGGTCAAAGCGGCCGACTCCTATGAGATCGCCGTCATGTTGGACAACGAATGCGAACCGCTCTACGTAGTCAACTTGCGTGAGACGGCGAATCTCCGGTGCGGAGAGTTCGGGATGAAGTGAGAAGTATCGTCGGAAGATCGAATCTGACGAAAGTCCAGCGTGAAAGCGAATCAACAGTTCTGCATCGTCGGGGCGAATGGGACGAACGCACAGCGTCAATCCGTCGTCGGTGACGACCTCGAGCACCAGATCTAAAGGATACGGCCGTTTCGACCATTGATCGGCGAACACGTCAACGGGGCGAGGTCGCTGCGGTTCGAAATTTGAGAATTCGCCCACCATCGTTCCTGTCTCTTGGCACCTTTCCAA
Source organism: Acidimicrobiales bacterium (assembly GCA_038323435.1). Classification (GTDB taxonomy): domain Bacteria; phylum Actinomycetota; class Acidimicrobiia; order Acidimicrobiales; family RAAP-2; genus RAAP-2. Next base: position 3,948 of record JBBQGY010000104.1, on the reverse strand, counting down.
GGTACGCGTTCGCACGTGTGTTCAATCGTCGCCAATCGAATCGGATGACGACATCGTTTGATGAGTCCCGCTGTGCAACAGATACTCCATCGAACGACAAATCAGTCGCCGTGACCCTTTCCGTGGCCGTGGCCATTCCCTGGAACGAGCGTCGTCGTGGGAACTGTCGCCGAGGTACTGAGTCCCAGCGTGTTAGCGAGGGTGAGGAGATCGTTTTGGAGCGTCTGACCGACGGAAGAACTCAGCGATCCATCGTTGACCTCGTTGGTGACGGTCGTAATGGCTTGTTGCAGATCATTTGCCGCCCGGGGCAGGTTTCCCGACGACGAATCGGTGACCGCTCTAAGTGCCTGATCCGAGATTGATTGACTCGTTCCCGAATCAATGGCGCCGGCGCCCTCGGCCGATGCCAAGTCGCTCAAGAGTGACGCGATCGCCTTCGTCGACCCGAGCGTCGTGGTGGTGGTTGGTGCTGCAGTGGTGGTTGTTGCTTTGGCCGTGGTGCTTGGTGCAGGAGTTGCGGTGCCATCAGAACTCAATCCGTACGCCAGTGCTGCGGCGAGGAGGGCAATGAGAACGACGCCCGCTGCGGCCACTCTCCACGTCGCAACTCGCTGGGTCACGTCAGCGACGAGAAACGGCGGAATTATGACGGTGTGGTCGTCGTGGTTGGATCGTCCACTCGGTGACTGAATAACGGAAGTGACGTCACCGCCTGGCGCCGCCTGGCTCACGCCGAGGACTTCAGTCCTGTCACCAGCGATTGCTGGTGCGCCGACCGCGCCGAGCAACTGGGCCGAACTCGTTGGAGCCGCGGTGTGAGGCGGTTTCCACTGTGAGTCGTAGGCGGTGCTCGCGAGCATTGCGGCCACCTCGTGCGCCTGCGGTCGCTGTCGGGGGTCATGATCCAACATTGAGCGAAGGAGCGTTTTCCAAGGAACCGGCATAGTGTCGGGCAACGGAACGGGGCCCGACAGGCGACGTGCCACGACCTCACTGGGCGTGCCCGCGTAGACCCGTTCACCGGTCATGCATTCCAGCAAGACAATGCCGAGCGACCACACGTCAGCGCCGGGTCCCACTTGATGGTCCTCAAGTTGTTCGGGCGCCATGTACGACGCCGTCCCGAGCGTCGTGCCAACCAACGTCATCGTCGTCGTATCGACGAGTCGAGCAATGCCAAAATCAGCGAGCCGAGCGTTACCGCTGGCGTCGATCAAAATATTGGCGGGCTTGATGTCGCGATGCACGACGTCGCGGTCGTGAACGTAGGCGATTCCACTGGCGAGTGATGATCCCAGAGAGGCGGTCGCGGCGGGAGTGAGTGGACCTCGACGAAGCGTCTCCGCGAGACTCTCGCCCTCCACATATTCCATGACCAAATACGCCATGTCACCCTTGGTGCCGGAGTCGAGTAGTCCGACCAGCGACGTATGTTGGAAACGGCTGAGAGCCCTGGCCTCTTGGGACAGGCGAGTCGCATACTCGAGATCGGACGAGCGGACGATTTTTACTGCGACGACCTCGCCCGTTCGTTCGTCGACTGCGCGGTAGACGTCGGACATCCCTCCGCGTCCGAGCAGCGCTCCGAGGCGGTACTTACCGTCCAAAAGTTCGTCGGGTTTTGTCATGATCGAGGAAAATGCTGCTGCGAGTACGAGGGAGTCTCGTTGATGATTGGCCAACAATCGTCACGTGCAGAACATGAGCGCGAATCGTCGATACGCGTTACGAACATGAGCTCTGCATTTGAGGATGCGAAATTGAGGTCACGGCACACCAAGTGGCCACGACGGCGAGCGGAACAAGACGAGTAACGGTAATACGTGCAATCTAACCAGAGGGTCCCGAGATCAATCCATTGAACCGTTCTGACTCGCCCCACGATCGCGAGGTTCAGTCAGCGAAAATCGTGCAATTGGAGTGAAGTGTTGAAAATCCACGAAACTGTAAAAAGACAAAAGTCACATTTGGGGGATATTCCCACGATGAGTGAGTGGCTCGTTGTTACTTGAGTGGCGGCCAACCAGCAATTGCCCCACGTCCCGATGGAAAGCGAACATTCTTCGCTCGCACAAATTCGTGAAGTGTTTCTGGCCCGTATTCCCGGCCGTAGCCGCTGCCCTTCACACCACCAAAGGGCGAACCAATGAAATTTCGGCGGGTGTAATTGTTGACAAAGACCATGCCGACTTCGAGCCGAGTGGCGAGATGGCTGGCCCGCACTTCGTCACGGGTGCAAATGGCCGCGGTGAGTCCGTAGTCGGAGTCGTTGGCGATGTCGACGGCTTCATCATCGCTGTCGAAACGCATGAGCGACGCCACCGGACCAAAAATCTCTTCTCGCGCGATCGTCATTTCTCGCGTGACGTCGCCAAAGACGACGGGAGCGACGAAGAATCCTTTTTGAAACTCGGGGTTGTCGGGCAATATTCCTTGATACAAGAGCGTGGCGCCCTCGTCGAGGCCCACGGTGACGTAGTGCTGCACCCGTTGCTGCAGGCGCAAATCGACGAGTGGCCCAATGTCGGTGGACGGTGCGAGTGGATCACCGATCAAGAGATTGGCGGTCGCGGACACGAACCGATCGGCAAACTCGTCGTAGAGCGACGCGTGCACGAGAATGCGCGACGTCGACGTGCAGGCTTCGCCCTGGTTGTAGAACATTCCCTCGATCGCGATGGTGACCGCGTCGTCGAGGTCAGCGTCGTCGAGCACAATAAGGGCATTCTTTCCGCCGAGCTCGAGCGTGGCGTACGTGAGATTCTTCGCCGCACTCTCCATCACTTTGCGTCCGGTCGCCGTAGCCCCGGTAAAGGAAATGCGTTCGACGCGGGGATGTGACGCCAGCGCGGCGCCTGCGGTGATACCACCGACCGCATTAATGACTCCGGGTGGCAGGACTTCATTGGCGATCTCCACCAAACGCATGACGGTGAGCGGCGCCTGTTCGCCGGGCTTAATCACGACGGTGTTACCCACGACGAGCGCGGGCGCGCACTTTTTCGAAAAGTGAATTGGCGGCCAGTTGAACGGGAGAATGGCCGCGACGACGCCGTACGGCTCGTAAACGATGCGCGCTTCAATGGGTCCCTGATCGAGAATCGTCCCATGAATGGATTCGCAAATCCGCGCGTAGTAGTCAAAACTGGAATGGCACGAGACCACGTCGACCCGCAGCGCGTCACGCTTGGGTTTGCCAACCTCTCGGGCGCACAGTTCGCCGAGCTCATCGGCGTGCTCACGAATTCGTGCGGCCACTTGGCGCATGAGAGCGCCGCGTTCCTTCGGGCTGAGGTAGCGCCAAACGTCTTCGTACGCGCGCCGTGCATCCATGACCGCACGGTCAACGACATCGTCGTCGGCCGCGACCATCTGAGCGAGAGTTCGCCCGTTCACCGCCTCGAGCACATCGAAGGTGTCGCCATGAGCAATGTCGACGAAGGCGCCACCAATAAATGGTCCCCAAACGGGTCGGCGCTGTAAAAGTGCGTCCGAGACAGAAGTGTCAATCTCGGACGTTGCGAGTGTCTCAATCATGTGTTTTCTCCCCCGGATCCAGTGGTTCAGTGACCCAAACGCTGGACTGTCCCACATTACCGACGCGATTGCTCCAGCGCGACTGACGATTTTTCAGTTTTCGAGACCGTGCGGTTGACGCACTACGTACGGGCAACGGCTACCGGAGGGACCGTACGTCAACGAACTCTTCGAGCGACTCGACAATGGAGTTCAGCTCGAGCGTGGGCGCAAACTCTTGGCGCAAAGCAACCAGTGTGGCGATGGAGCTCGCATCAACGATGCCGTCGGGAATCAGTCCGCGGGTGGGATCGATCAGACACCGGTAATGAGCGTGCGCCTCGTCCTCGGTGAGGTCCAGCAACGACATGGCGGCTCCGACGACGTCGGACTCTCGGCTTCCTTCAACCACGCTCGTCGCAGTCGACA
>JBBQGY010000103.1:0-6637 GCA_038323435.1 Acidimicrobiales bacterium | reverse complement strand
GCCGTAGTGACCAACTGGTGGAACGTCAACGACAAATTGGTCGCGAATGAATCGGTCGGGCATCTGTAGAAGGACGCCGGCACCGTCGCCCGAATCGCTATCAGCGCCGGTAGCGCCACGGTGCTCGAGGTTTTCCAAGATCGTGAGGGCGTCGTCAATCGTCGCGAAGCTAGCGCGACCAGTCAGGTCCGCAACCATGCCCACGCCGCAGGCGTCGTGTTCGAAGGAGCGGTCGTAGAGGGTTCTGGTCATAGCGTTTCCTAACGGGGCAACGCTGACCCACGTCAACTATACCGAAAATCTCTTCTCGAGTCATCGGCCTACGCTGGACGAATGACGTCGCGAGAAAATAATGCTGCGGTGGTGGGCGCCGGAGTAATTGGTCTCACAGCGGCGTTTCGCTTGGCTCACGCGGGCTGGCGTGTGACCCTGCTCGATCCCACTCCCGGCAAAGGGGCGACGTGGGCCGCAGCAGGCATGGTCGCGCCAAGTGCCGAAATCGCTCCGGGCGAAGAGGCGAACTATCAATTACAGAGTGGCGCACTCTCGGCGTGGCGCGTACTTAGTGACGATCTTCACAATGTCACCGGTGAACGGATTGACGTACACGAGACCGGGACGTTGCTCGTAGGTTGGGACGCGAGCGACCGCCGTCAAGTCGCCCAGTTCGCCCAGGTGGCTCGCGAGTTCGGCGTGCAGCCGGTGGTGGTTCGTCGCGACAGTTCTCCAGAGATATTCGAGGGCATTTCGGGGCGAGTCGTCGAGGGACTGTTCATTGACGGTGACGCGTGGATCGACCCCGACCAGGCGATCTCATTGATCGAAGCAGCCAACGAACGACTCGGTGTCAGCGTCGTTCGCGCACGGGTAAGTGAGGTGCGGTCTGACGACGACGGCGTCACGGTGACCACCGCGCACGGTTCAATACGAGCGACGGTAGGCATTCTCGCGACCGGCGCAGATGGTCTGCCCGACGGCGCGGCGGGGTCGGGCGTGCATTCCGTGCGTCCGGTGCGTGGCATGACGGCCCGGCTGGGAGGCATTGACCGCAGCGAGCAGCCGACCATTCGCGCGTTCGTGCACGGACACATTTTTTACATGGTGAGTCGACCTGGCGGGTACTGCGTTCTGGGCGCCACGTCAGATGAACGCTCCGAACCTCTTGTGGAGGTCGGCGAACTGCAGCGACTGCTTCGCGACGCGCTCGATGTTGTACCAATGCTCGAAACCGCGAACGTCATTGAGACGCGAATGGGACTTCGTCCGGCGACCAAAGACATGGAGCCCTTCTTTGAAGTGCTGAGCGGTGGGCGCTGGGCGTGGTCGTCCGGTCACTACCGACACGGTGTCACCCTCGCGCCCCTCGCAGCTCTCGACGCACTCGCGTTCGCTGAAGGTGTCAAATGATTCGGGTGAACGGTGAACCATCGACGTACATCGACGAATGCGTCGAAGAGCTGTTGATTCGTCTGGGAATCGAGCAACGCGGAATTGCCGTCGCGCTGAATGGCGAGATTGTGCGCCGATCGCAGTGGTCGAGCACGCGTATCGTCGACACCAACGTGGTGGAAATTGTGACCGCCGCCGCCGGCGGTTAAGAGAGGGAAATAATGGCAAATGACGAACTAGTGCGGGCACTTGACGAGAGAATCCTTGACGCACTGAAGGCCAAAGCCACCGGTGAATCCATCGCGTATCTCTGTGAGGCGCGAGCGTGGCTCACGAATCCCGACCAAGCACACGGAGCGCACCGGCCCTCGAACTAATAATTCGTAGCGACTAACATTGTTCCTTCGCGGGCTGTGGCTTAGTTTGGTCTAGAGCGCTCGGCTGGGGGCCGAGAGATCGGGAGTTCAAATCTCCCCAGCCCGACCAGCTTCGGCGTCGGCTTTTTCGACAAAATCAAGGAGGACTCGCCGAAACTCCAGCGTCGTTTTATCCGCTCTCGTATGAATTTCGGCCGTCACATCGAGGGGAAGTTCGAGCCGTTCGTACCGCGATTGAATGAGTAGGTCCTCGGCGATGACTCTCATTTCAAAGTCAATCGCCTCTTGCATCCGCTCCAACGAACCGTCGAGGTCGTTGCGCCACAGCGTCGAATAAATTCTCACTATGTTCGCGTCTTCTGGCGCGAGGAAAAAACCGATGACGTTGGTGCCTCCCGCGTCGAGGAATTCAATTTCGAGTTCGAGATGGAACGGTGCACTGTACCGGTACGTCAATCGACGGCGCTGTACGAGTGGTCGCTCACCGGACGCCACCGCGGGATCCTCGCGATTAGCGAACTCGTGCTCGTAGGAGGCCGAAAATCCAAACTCGCTTCGTTCGACGCTGTAGTGGGGTACTTCTCGCACTTCGTCGGCGCCAAATGTACCCACGTGCACGAATGGAAAATGCGCCATGTCGAGAAAATTGTCGGCGAGAAGCGCCGCACTGGCTCGCGTCGTCACGACCGGAAGATCACCAGCCTGAAATGTCGCGTCACCGGCGGCGCGAAGCGTAGGAATATCGGTTATGGGATCGTCAACGGCGATGAAGACCATGCCGTGATCGAGCGCCACCGCTGCCGGTCCACGTAGTTGCGCCCGCGACGGCAGCGTGGCGCCCTCACCGAGCGCGGGAATTTCAATACAGGAGCCGTCAGCGTCGAAGAGCCATCCGTGGTACCCGCACCGCACGCCGTCACCCTCGCAGGTGCCCAGTGACAATGGAGCGAATCGGTGCGGGCAACGGTTCTCGAAGACCTTCACGACGTTGTCAGTGGTGCGCCACGTGACCCACTGTTGACCGAGCAGCGTGAAGGCCGTGGGAGTCGATACGACGTCAGATTGACGGCACAAAGGCTGCCATCCACGTCGCATGCTTGGATGCAAATTGGTTAGAGGAGCTCGCACGCCTCTTAAGTTACTTTCCATTTTGGAAGGGTCCGTTCCGGCTCTTTGAGAGACGGCTCGTGGGCTTAACGGGTCACTGTGCGCTCCATATGCCCCAGATTTTGTTGACGTTTCCTTCGCGCAGTCCGAATGCCAGAATTTCGCTGGGGCGAGGCTAGAATTGAAGGGTTGATACCAGTTAGAAGAGCTGGACATTGCCGCACCGTGAGGGGTGCGCGAGAGCGAGTACCGAGAGAGGGTGAATCCAACCGCTGGTTGGACACAGTATGGAGAAGAAGGATCCCTTCGTCTTACGTCACCTCGCCGACGTACAACCTGAGTTGTGGTGGCTCGACTCTGACCCTCTTGAGCCGGCTCCGCACTCGGCCCTCATTGGTGACATTGGTGCCGATCTCTGCGTCATTGGGGCTGGCTATACCGGCCTCTGGACCGCGCTGCTGGCCAAAGAGCGTGACCCGGACCGAGAAGTGGTCGTCGTCGAACAGTACGAAACCGGCGCCGGTGCGTCCGGCCGTAATGGTGGATTCTGTTCAGCGTCGTTGACCCATGGCTTCGCCAATGGACAACGACGCTTCCCTAATGAGATGGCGCTCATTGAGCGACTCGGGCGTGAAAATCTCGACGAGATTGAAGCAACTATCGCTCGTTACCACATCGAGTGCGATTTTGAACGAACGGGGGAGCTTCAGGTCGCCGTCGCCCCGTGGCAAATGACAAAAATGGTCGAACTCGCAAAACTCCGCAACGCAATGGGCGACAACATCGAGGTACTCAACCTGGAACAGGTCCAGGCTCGCGTGCACTCCCCTTCGTATCTGGGCGCTCTCTACGACCCCGATGGCACCGCGCTCGTTGACCCCGCCCGATTGGTGTGGGGTCTCGAGAAGGTCTGCTTATCGCTTGGAGTGAAGATTTTTGAGAACTCGAAGGTGACGTGGCTCGAAGACGTGGACGACGCCGTGCGCGTGCACGCACCCTACGGAGCAGTGACCGCGGCACGCGTGGCGCTCGCCACCAACGTCTTTACGCCGCTCGTTCGAAAGGCGCGCAAGTACATTGTCCCGGTGTACGACTACGTCCTCGTCACCGAGCCGCTCACCCCGACCCAACTCGAAAGCATTGGATGGGGAGGCCGTGAGGGGATCGCCGACTCGGGAAACCAATTTCACTACTACCGACTTACGAACGACAATTCCATTCTGTGGGGTGGCTACGACACGATCTACAACTTTCGCGGCAAGGTACGTCGCGAATACGAGTTCAACTCCGAGACGTACGCCACGTTGGCGGGACATTTCCTAAAGACGTTCCCGCAACTCAAGGGAATTAAGTTCACGCACGCCTGGGGCGGGGCCATCGACACCTGCTCGCGCTTCTCCCCATTTTGGGACACGTCATTTGAAGGAAAAGTTGCCTACGTACTTGGCTATACCGGTCTCGGCGTTGCGTCGACTCGCTTTGGTGCAGCGACCATGCTCGATCTCCTCGACGGGCGCAGCACCGAACGGACACAGCTCGAAATGGTGCGTAAGCGCCCGATGCCCTTTCCACCCGAACCGATTAGATGGCTCTTTATTCGTCTCACCCAAGCGGCAATTAGGTACGCCGACGAACACGACGGTCGACGCAATCTCTGGCTCAAGACCATGGATTTCTTCGGCCTAGGATTTGACTCCTAGACCGAAGAAATCCGACGCCTCGTCGCGGGTGTGGGACTCATTTCACACTCGACGATGGCGAACTGGGTGACGTTCGTTACCCGAGCGTGTAGACGACCGCCACTTGCACCGTGACCGTTTGACTGCCACTTTGAATGGGCACGGGCGCGCGCATCGTCTTATCGGCCGACGATGCATACGCACCGTAAAACACTGGCGTCACGGGATTTTCTTGATCGCTCACGCGTACGATGCCGGTCACTCGTGAACCTCCGGCGCTCGCCAACTCATTCGCGGTCAGTCGGGCGTTCCTCATTGCCTTCTCACGGGCCGACGCCAACAACTTTGATTGGTTGGTAATCGAAAAAGTAATGCCGTTGAGTTGGATGCCGTTGCCGACCGCAGCGGTCGCGGCGTCAATTGCGGCTCCTACCTTGGACACGTGGTGCATGGTCACCGTCAGCGAATTGTCGACCGAGAAGCCAGTGATGGCTCCACTGTTGTTCGTGTTCTGGTAGATATTGAGTCCCGACGTTTGTATCTCTTTCGAGGTGACGCCGTGCATTTTCAGCGCCGCAATCAATGCAGCAACCTTTTGATTATTTGACGTCTCCGCACCCCGCGCGGTGGCGTTGGTCGTATGGACCCCAATGTTGAACGTAGCGGTGTCGGGCGAACCTTGAACTGTGCCCGTGCCGCCCACAGAAATCGTGGCGGCAGTCGCATTCTGCGAATGTCCAATTTGGATGCCGGCAATCGCGACCACGACAATCAATATGGCCGCAATGAGTGCAGTTAGCAGCTGTGGTGGACTAGCGCGCCACGTCGAGCGGCCGCCGCCGTTGGGTGCTGAGTGATCGGTCATGTGTTCTCCTCTAGTGACGAACGTTGCGACGTAGGACTTCTACGAACAACATTCAAGTACCTCTTACCAAGTACTTGTCATCTAAGCCGGGAAACTTTCACAGGAACACAACTTTCTGTATTGGTCTCGACCGCACGATACGCCGCGTGGCCCGTTCTACGAGAAGGGCGCCGAGCAGCGACGTCGCGGCTAGTCCTCGCTGGAGGGGTGGGTAACCATCAGGTCAGAAATTAAGTTGACCACCGTGGGGTCGGTCAACGTGGTGACGTCGCCCAGTTGACGGTTCTCCGCGACGTCGCGCAGTAGACGGCGCATGATTTTGCCCGAGCGAGTCTTCGGAAGATCCGGCGTCAAAATGATCTGTCGCGGTCGTGCGATAGGGCTGATCACCCTCGCCACGTGTTGCCGCAACTCTTCGACGATCGCGGACTGGTCGGCGTTCTCATTTTCCGGCGTCATCTTCAGCGTTACGAACGCCACGATGGCCTGACCGGTGGTTTCATCCGACGCCCCCACCACCGCCGCTTCGGCCACGGCGGGATGCCCGACCAGCGCGTGTTCGACTTCGGTAGTGGACAGGCGGTGACCCGAGATATTCATAACGTCGTCGACTCGACCGAGCAGCCAAAGATCGCCGTCGACGTCACGCTTGGCGCCGTCGCCGGCAAAGTACGTGCCCGGGAACCGAGACCAGTACGTCTCTTTGAATCGCTGGGGGTCGCCGTAGATGCCCCGGGTCATCCCGGGCCACGGCTGGGTGATCACGAGGTAGCCGCCCTCGCCATTACCCACTGATGCGCCCTCATTGTCCACCACGTCGACAGAAATTCCCGGGAATGGTGTCATGGCGGCGCCGGGCTTGGTCGCGGTGATTCCCGGCAGCGGCGTGATCAAAATGCCACCGGTTTCGGTCTGCCACCACGTGTCGACAATTGGACAGCGGTTCGCGCCGATGTGCTCGCGGTACCACATCCACGCTTCGGGGTTGATGGGTTCGCCCACGGTTCCGAGAAGTCGAAGACTCGAGAGGTCCGCACTGTCGGGGAACTGAGTCCCCCATTTCATCAGCGTGCGAATAGTGGTGGGCGCCGTGTAGAGGATTGAAACCTTGTTTTGTTCGATGATCCGCCACCAGCGGTCTTTACCGCCCGAATCGGGCAACCCCTCGTACATGACCTGGGTCACGCCATTGATCAGTGGTCCGTAGACAATGTAACTGT
>JBBQGY010000102.1:0-6662 GCA_038323435.1 Acidimicrobiales bacterium | reverse complement strand
GTGATGACGTTCGAACCCGAATGCGGAACCGGACATGTACAACTTCCACGTGCGAGCACGCTGCGCGCCCACCTCGTGGACCGCTTCGTCGAATCGCTTTGTCAGATTCTCTATCCAGTGACGCAAAGTGAGCGCATAATGCTCGCGAAGGCTCTCGAGGTGGCGTACTTCGAACCCGTGGGCTTGAAAGATTGAGACCATCGCGCCGACTTCGTGTAGTTCACCGTCCGGAAAGACGTAGCGCTCGATGAACGGACTGTAGATCCTCGACGGTCCCCGAAGTCCCACGGCGATCTTGGTTTGACGCTTCATTTCCGACCACCTCGACGGTTGAGGATCGGGGTTGAACGAAACCGGGCGTCCGATGGCGTGATTGAGGAATCGGCCGCCGGGGCGCAGAAGATCGAAGAGGTGCTGGGTATAACTGTCGAGCGAGCGTCGACCCACGTGTTCGGACATGCCAATAGAACTGATGGCATCGAACGGTCCGTCGGTGATGTCTCGAAAGTCCTGCACGCGAAAGTCGACGAGGTCGCTCACCCCTGCGAGAGCGGCCTGTTGGGTCGCGTACTCCCGCTGGGGCTTCGAGAGCGTGACGCCGACGACGTGGACGCCGTAGGTACGCGCGGCGTGAATGGCCATGGCACCCCATCCGCTACCCACGTCGAGGAGGCGCATACCCGGTTGCAGTTCAAGTTTCTTGGCGACGAGATCGATTTTTCGCTTCTGGGCGATCTCGAGCGTGTCATCAGGCGAGCGAAAGACGGCGCACGAATAGGTCATCGACTGTCCCAGCACCATTTCGTAGAAGTGGTTGGAGACGTCGTAGTGGTGGGTGACCGCCTGATGGTCGCGTGATCTACTGTGCAAAGCGCCACGAGGTGTGGCTTCAATTTCTGGTGCCGGGATTGGTCGAAGTGCGGACGTACCGCCGCCGAGGGTGAGGAGATATCGAAAGTTCGTCGCGGTGAGCAGTTGTCGAGTGGGTGGAGCGGAGAGTTGGAAGAGGGGATCGAGGTCACCGTCGACCTCTATGTCGCCCGCAACGAAGGCTCGGGCGATGCCGAGTTCGCCGGGATGCGTAATGACGCGGGTAAGGGCATCACGGCGAACGATCCTCAACGTGATCTTGTTGGCGGACGAAACAATCGTTGGTTCAACCGCACTTCCGTCGTACGCCTCAACGCGGAAGGGAAGTTGATTGTTGAAGAGAGACGCAACAAATGGTGCGACGTCCATTACTCCTCCTCCAGATCATTCTCAATTGTCCCTTACCATAGAGGCAACTCTTGGTCGGGGAATCCCCGACGATACGATCGATAAAAATTCCTCAGATTCCCTAACAGTGGCGGAATTAGCCGCCGTCGGTCGCTGGCCTCGAAGAAGACGTCAGCGAAGAGATTAGGAAAACTCACTCACGGCGATCTTCGAATCGACCTCAGACTTCGTGGGCGAAATGGCGCGGCCTCCTTACCTCGCAGCATTGAACGATACGTGGGACACGACGGCCGGCGTCGTGCCGGCGTAGAGACTCGGCTTTGGAGTGCACGTTTCGCTGGTGTTGGATGACGGCTCGACGTCGTGGCCCAGTTACGTCGAATTGAATTCCGCGAGGCCAAGGTGACTACCAGCTCTTCAATCTCATGACGTAGGCGAGGTTGGCGAATCCGCTTTCGTTACTTACCGAGAGGCGTACTGCGTGACGGAGTATCGCTGAACTGACGTCGTTTTGTTGTGACTCCGTTGTTTCAAGAACCCCGAACGCAGAGATTGATCAACCGTGATACCTCATGACTCAAAATATTGACATGAGATTTCAATTCGTCATTGACGATTGAAAATGTATGTACGTCACTCGATTGCAACATCAGTTGTGACGATGTTGATGGACATCTGCGCTCAAATCTCTAACCTTGGAGTGAGAGCATTGCAACAAGGCTGACCAAAGGAATCGACGTCGATGTGAGTGACAATTGTTCCTCTTGAGGGCCAGTTTTTACGCAACTGATTTATGATTATTAATCCGAAATTGAATAACTAACGACACATCGGGGCACTTGTGGCATTGAAGAGAAGGAACCGCGATCGCGGTGTCGCACCAGAGCCACCTCCTCGCGTTCCTGAACGCGGTTCTACGTCGGTGGCGCTGGCTGATCGAGAAAACGGCGACTGGATGAATGACCCTGAGGAATTTCTGCAACCACTGTCGTCGGAATCCTTGAATGTGGAAAGTGGACAAAGGCTAGAGGCCGGGCAAAATCGTCTCGGCGAACAACTCATTGCCAGCAACCTGATCAACAATGCACAGTTGCAGCAGGCACTTGACCACCAGCGCGAATCAGGCGGCCGACTCGGCGAGGTACTCGTTACCCTTGGCGCGGTCAGTGAACAGGTCATGGCCAAAGCGTTAGGGAAATTCTTTGGCTTCGAGATGGCTGACCTGCGACGGGATGTGGTCGATCCGGCGACACTCGCACTGATCCCCGAAGACATTGCTCGCCAGCACATGGTCTTTCCCGTTCGCCACACCGACGATGGACTGTACGTGGCGGTCGCGGAACCCTCACTCGACTTACGAGCCATCTTAAGTAGTGCGAGTGGCCAGCCCGTTCGACTGCTGATCGCTCCGTTAAGCGAGATTCGCTGGGCCATCGACAGTAACTATCGCGCCATTGGCAATGTCGACCAACTGGTCAAAGTGTTCGAATCGGTCGAAGGATCGCGCAAGAAGCCAACTGACAGCACCGAACCAGAGGTCATCGCCGACGACGCGCCCGTGGTACAGGTCGTTGATCGCATTTTGACCCAAGCAATGCGGGACCGGGCGTCGGACGTTCACATTGAACCTTCGGACGACACTGTCAAGGTTCGTTTTCGTATCGACGGTGCGTTGAAGGAGATTCTGCAGCTGCCCGCGGCGATTGGCCCGGGACTGGTCAGTCGAATCAAGATCATGGCGAATATGAACATCGTCGAGCGCCGTCGTCCCCAGGACGGTCAACTCACGATCACCATTGACGGTAAAGAGGTCGACGTTCGCGTCGCCACGGTCGCCACCATCATGGGTGAGAGCTGCGTGATGCGTCTTCTCGACAAAACGCGGTCCGTGTTGCGCCTGAACGACCTGGGAATGCCCGTTGACACCCACGCGCAGTATTCGAAGATCGTGCGCGCACCGTTTGGCATGGTGCTCTGCGCCGGTCCAACCGGAAGTGGTAAGACCACCACGCTCTACGCGACGTTGAGCGAAGTGAGCAACCCCACACTCAACATCATGACGATTGAAGACCCGGTCGAATACGTTTTTCCTAACATCAACCAAATTCAGACCAACGAACAGGCCGGTCTGACGTTCGCGACGGGACTGCGTTCGATCCTTCGCCAAGACCCCGACGTCATTTTGGTGGGAGAGATTCGCGACGTCGAGACGACCCGGGTGGCGGTGCAGTCGGCGTTGACGGGTCACTTCGTGCTGTCCACGTTGCACGCCACGGACTCGGTCTCGGCCCTGCACCGCTTTCTCGACATGGGCATTGAGTCGTTTCTCATCGCGTCGTCGGTGCTCGCGGTAGTTGGCCAACGGCTGCTGCGTCGAATTTGCCCCTCGTGCAAGACCCAGTACACGCCCAGCGCCGAAGAATTGGCGTTCTACGAAGAGAGCGGAGGTTCGCCTAAGGATGTGTTTTACGAGGGTACGGGCTGCAACTTCTGTACGTACACGGGCTACAAGGATCGCATTGGAATTTACGAACTCCTCGTGATGACCCCGGAGATTCGTCGCCTCGTCGTTGGTTGGGCGACTCAAGAAGAGTTGCGCAACATGGCCGTAAAGCAAGGGATGCGGACGCTGCGCCTCGAAGCCATCAATCTGGTCGGTCAAGACGTCACCACCATCGCCGAAGTCATTCGAAGTGTGTACACGCTGTGAGTAGAGCGACCGCAACTGCGGAGAAGACATCAAGGGCTAAGAAGACGAAAGTCAAGGAACCGAAGACCAAGGCTGCAAAGAAAACCAAGCCGTCAAAACCCACTAAGCCAGACAAGTTTCGCTTTAAGGCTCTCGACGATTCCGGCAAGCAGGTGTCGGGCATCGAGGTCGCCACGTCGGTTGGCGCCGCCCACGTTGCGCTTCTTGCGCGGGGACTCCAGCCACTAGAAGTCAGTCGAAAGACGAGCCTTGCCAAGTTTGAGATCACCAAGAAAAAGGTTCCCCGCCAGGACGTCATGAACTTCACCCGTCAATTGGCGGTCTTCATGCGAGCCGGGATTCCAATTATGGAAGCGCTCGAGGTGATCGTCGAAGAGACACAAAACAAGATGATGAAGGTCGTGATCAAAGAGATGGTCGACAGCCTTCGAGCGGGCGATACGTTTGCCGCGGCGGCTGCAATCCACCCCGAAGCATTCCCCAACTTTTATGTGGGAATCCTCGAATCGGCTGAACTTACAGGAAACCTCGACGTAGTACTGAATCAGCTCGCCGACTACATGGATCGCGACGCGAAGGCGCGCAGCAAAGTCACCGCCGCCATGATCTACCCCTCTGTCGTCGCCGGAATGTCAGTAGTGACGGTTCTGGTGCTCGCCGTATTCGTGATGCCCCGCTTCGAAGTATTCTTCAAATCACTTAACGCCAAGCTGCCGCTGGTTACTCGAATGTTGCTCGGTACCACCGGCTTTATGGGAAAATACTGGTACGGCGAACTGGCGTTCATGCTCATTGTCGTTGGTGGATTCATTGCCATGCGACGCTCGGAAAAGGGCACCAACCTGCTCGACCGATTGATGCTGAAACTTCCCGTGATTGGCGATTTGACCGAAACGGCCATCATCGAACGAGTCTGTCGAGTCCTCGCTTCGATGCTGCGAGCCGGCGTTGATTTGCCGCGTTCGATGGCCGTCACCGCAGATTCGGCGAACAACTCCGTGTATCGAAAGGCGCTCGAAGGTGTTCGCGAGGCAATGATGCAGGGCGAAGGACTTGCTGAACCAATCGCCATGACCGGTCTATTTCCCGCCGCGGCTCGCCAAATGTTTCGCGTGGGTGAAGAGACGGGCACGCTCGATCAGCAACTCGAAGTGGCGGCGACCTATTACAACCGCGAGTTGGAAACGAAGTTGGAACGGGCGACCGCACTATTTGAGCCCGCAATCATTATTTTCATGGGTGTCGTCGTGGGATTTGTCGCCGTTGCCCTCATTTCGGCAATGTACGGCATTTACAATCAGGTCAAGGTTGGTTGAGAAACTTGCAGTCTCGACACCCTCACGCTCCAATATTCCGTCGACTCGTTCGACGTTCCCGTTATCCTCGAGGTGTCGAGCGCGCTGAAGGCAATGATGTCGGATTCACATTGGTGGAACTGTTGATCGTCGTAACAGTAATTCCGGTCATAGTTGGCGCCATCTCAATGGGAATGGTGTCCGTCTTCTCGCTACAGTCTGGTGTCGCCAGTCGCCTCAGCCATACTGCGGATGCACAGGTCGTCGCGGCAAATTTCGCAAAAGACGTGCAGGGCGCGGCCGACGTGACGACACAAACCAATAGCTCACCTCAATGTGGGGCGGGCACCGGAACCCTATTGCTCGGACTTATTTCCAACCAAGATTTGCGAACGCGCGTCTTTCAAACCGACATCTCGTACGTGAGTGTCCCGGTGGTGGGTGCGACTACGAGTTACTCGTTGGTGCGCTTGTATTGCACTGGCGGTTCGTCGACTCCACAGAGCCAGACGACACTGGCGTACGACATTCGAGGCACCCAGTCGCCGCCGACCATCTCTTGTGTCGCCGGAATCAACAACAGCGGATGTGGCGTTGGAGGTCAGCAGTGGATATCAACTCAAGGCATCAGCCAGGTGACGTTTCCAGTGAACGAGGCCAACGGGAACTTTCCCTTCACGCTTGTGGCAAGCCCAGTAGCGAGTACCTTGTCAGCGAATCTCGGTTCTCCACTCACGACAAATACGACAACGAGTTGTGGCTTTGCCAGTCCCGGCACCGGAACGTACGCGTCAACGATGTGCTTCGTCGATTTCAGCCCATTGAACGGCTCGGCACTCTTATCAACCCAGGGCGGTGGTTGCCTCGAAATGTCCGTGGCGTTGCCGGGGAATTTCACGCTGTATTTCTGTTTGAGCCTTTCGGGAGGGCAAGTTCTCCCGTGGTACCTACCAACCTGGCCGCGGGCCTTCTTGGGAAATAGCATCAACGGCGTTCCGTTCTATACCGGAATTCCAGGTGATCCCGCGCTGTACCAAAGGGTGTCAGCGGGAGCGCCCTCGGTCGTGACCTTTAGCAATATTTCGGTAGTGAGCCCCACCGGAGCACTGGCCACTGGATGGGAAGTCGTCAGCGCGGACGCTGAATCCACCGACAAGGGTGAGTCAATCACGTGGACGTCCAACGCAATCCTCACGGTCATTCCAAATGGTGAGTCCGGACAGACTCAGCCAGTAGGCAACGCTTGTCAGAACGGCGTCCCGCCGGGTCTGGTGGGCAGCGGGACGACCACGGTGTCGTGCTCGGGAGGGACCACTGAAACGAGTGGAACAAAAACCGGTACCGCCATGGTGTGGGCCGCGTCTCCGACCACGTTGCAGGTAACCATGGTGGGCGCCGGACTCGAAGCGATGACGTTTGGGATGTTGTTGCCGTGAAGA
>JBBQGY010000101.1:0-6676 GCA_038323435.1 Acidimicrobiales bacterium | reverse complement strand
GGACCACCAATCTCGGCGGTTTTTACGTCGCGCGACGTCACCGAACAGGAATTAGCCGAGAGAGCACTCGCCCGAAGCGTTGAAACGACCAACGCGATCATGGACTCCGCCGTTGACGTAATTGTCCTCATCAATCGGGATTTAACTATCATTGAATCGAGCTTTGCGTCGGAGAATGTCCACGGTCGGGCCGCACAAAGTCGTCGCGGACGGCCCGTCCTGGAGTTCATGCATCCCGACGACCGGCCCATTGCGGAGAGCGCAATGCACCGCGCCTTTGCGGAAGATGAGCCCGTCAATTTTCGCGCACGCATGTTGCACGCCGACGGCCACACGGTGATAGTCGAAATTCGAGGTCGAACACTTCGCGACGCGCCTGGACCCCCAACACGACTCGTCTTCATTGCTCGCGACGTCACTGAGGCCGTGCAAGCGGAAGCGGCGCTCGCTCGCAGCGTCGACCTGACGAGAGCAATTTTCGACGCGGCCGCAGACTCCATTGTGATGATCGATCGGAATTTGATCGTCCTCGAGGCGAGTCCCGGTCACGAACGTCTTTATGGCTCTCCCCACAACTCTGTAGGAGAGAACGCTTCTCTCGATTCAATGCATCCAGATGACCGGTCCCGCGTTGCGTCGTCCATCGAACGCCTCTTCGCGCAACGGTCCGACCGGGTGACCACTTTCCGATTCCGAGGTCGACACGCTGACGGACATTGGCTGACAATGGAGAGTCGCGGCCGGCTCGTCCAGGATATAGAAGGTGAAATGCCAATGGCGGTCCTCGTGACGCGCGACATCTCCGATGCCGTAGCGCGCGACGAAGTGCTCGAGGAGGCGAAATCCGAAGCTGAACGGGCCAATCGGGCCAAGAGCGAATTCATGTCACGGATGAGTCATGAACTAAGAACCCCTCTCAACTCCGTTCTCGGCTTCGCGCAAATTTTGCAGATGGAGTCCACCTCCGCCAGCGATGTTGAAATAGGCGATCAGATTTACCGATCGGGACTGCATCTGTTGAACTTGATTAATGAAGTTTTGGAGATTTCCCGCATTGAATCGGGCATAATCGCGGTCTCACTCGAGACAATGTTCCTCGACAACGTCATCGATGAGTGTGTCGATCTGGTTCAACCCCAGGCCACCGCCATGAACGTCAACATCATTAACGTGGCCAACACGCGACATTCGGTGGTCGCAGACGCCAATCGACTTCGTCAAGTCGTTATCAACTTACTTTCTAACGCGATTAAGTACAACACCAACGGCGGGACCGTTTCGTTGACCTGTGAGCACAGAAACGAGTTCCTTCGCTTGTGCGTCGAGGATACGGGTGTTGGAATTGCACCCGAGATGATCAATCGACTCTTCATCCCCTTCGATCGCCTCGGCGCCGAGTCCTCGGGTATTGACGGTACGGGCCTCGGACTTGCGGTCTCTAAGAGCCTCGCCGAAGCAATGGGGGCTCACTGACCCTCGTGAACACCTCGAAGAACGGATGCACGTTCGCGCTCGATCTGCGTGTGTCATAAAAACCGGCGGAACCCGTAGCCTCTTCTCGAGCAATCAAAGGTTTGAATTGACATCATGTCCACGATTTTGTACATCGAAGACAATCTCTATAACACCCAACTGATTCAACGTCTGTTGGCGCAACGACCGAACCTTACGTTGTTGACGTCGGGTTCAGGTCGAGAGGGATTCAACCTCGCGAAAGATCGCAGTCCCGACTTGATCCTTCTCGACGTGCACTTGCCCGACGTGACCGGTTTTGACGTACTTACCAACTTGCGAACGGATTCCAGTACGTCGTCGATTCCTGTGGTGATTTTGTCCGCGGACGCGACGCCTGGTCAGAACCGACGATTCCTCGACGCGGGCGCTGACGACTACCTCATCAAGCCCCTTGACCTGAGCTCACTTCTTCACGCCATCGACCGGTTGCTCACGGCCGCTCCGTCATCTGCGACGAATCGACCGACGCGTGACGAGGGAGTTGCGTTTCGCGCGACGTCCTCATACCTGGTACGTGTGCTCAATCAGTCTGGCCGTTTCGCTCCCGGGCACCGCGGACGAAAAGAAAAACCCCTGGCCGAGGGTGCAGGAATAATCTTGGAGCTGCTTGAGTTGGGCCATTGTTTCAATTCCTTCAGCGAGCACGGTCATCCCCAGATTGTTGCCGAGCGACACAATTGTTTCGAGAAGCCGGTCGTCGTGCAGGCTTTCGTGAGACGACCTCACGAACGGCTGATCGATCTTGATGATGATGGGATTGAGGCGCGCCAAGTACGCGAGTGATGAAAAACCAGTGCCAAAGTCGTCCAGCGCGACGCTAATGCCGAGAGTGCGAAGGCGCTCGATCATGGTGAGCGTGTCAGAGATTTCCAAGAGCGCCACGCTTTCGGTGATCTCTATAATGAGCCGGTCACCAGGTAATCCACAGCGTTCAAGTTCACGTAGAATCAACGTCACTAGCTCGGGATCGTGAAACTGCCGCGCGGACAGATTCACCGTGACGTACGGGTCGATCATTGAAGCGCCCGGGCTCTTCCAGGTCGTTGCCATACTGATCGCTTCGTGCAACGCGAACGCACCAATGTCCATAATGAGATCGCTCTGCTCGGCGAGCGCAATGAAGACATCGGGGGGCACCCACCCTCGTTCGGGGTGTCGCCAACGCATAAGTGCTTCAAATCCCACAACTCGACCATTGGTCAATTGCACAATGGGTTGGTAGCGCATCGAGAGTTCGCCAGCCGCGAGAGCGTGACGAAGTTGATCGGCGAGCGAATGCTCGGCGACTCTGTGTTGGCGCATGCCCGGAACGTGCACCGCGTATCGGGCCTTGCCCAGTCGCTTCGCTTCGTACAGCGCGACGTCCACGTCGCGCACCACATCAACGTTGTCAAAGCTTGGGGCACCCCACATCACCGCCCCGAGACTCGCGCGTTGTCCGATCGTCAGACGATCAAGGTGGATCGGGCGGGCAATGACGTCGAGTAGACGCGCGGCGATGAGTTCCATCTCTGCTTCACCGGCAATGTCTTCGGCCAAATACAGAAACTCGTCACCGCCAAAGCGACAGAGTGTGTCGGAACTTCGAGATGCGCGATCCAGGCGACGCGCAACTTCCACCAGCACGTCATCGCCAACGAGGTGCCCGTAAGTGTCATTGACCAACTTGAAGTTGTCGAGATCAATGAGAAAGAGTGCGTTCTTGCCACCCTGGCGCACGGTACGGGCTTTCGCCTGCGCGAGACGATCCGCGAAGAGCGCGCGATTGGCGAGGCCGGTCATTGGATCGTGCAACGCCTGGTGTGAGAGCTGTGCCGTCAGATTTCGCTCATCGGTTATGTCGCGCTGTGAAACGATGAAATATATTGTTTTTCCCGTCTCGTCACGTGCTGACGTCTTCGAGATTTCGACGATGATCACCCGACCGTCTTTATGGAGGTAACGCTTCACGTAGCGAAGGTGACCGACGTCGCTGTGCAGGATTCGATCATGAGATTCCTCGGAGACGCCAACGTCGTCGGGGAAGGTAAAGAGTTTGGAATCAAACCCAATGATCTCTGCTCTCGAGCGACCGACCAACGTGAGAAAGGCACTGTTGGCGGCGAAGGCCCGGCCATCGAGGTCCGTTAAGACCATTGGCGCCATGTTGTCTTCGAACGCGAGACGAAAATGCTTTTCGGCATCCGCGCGAGCCCGCTCCGCGCGCCGCTGCGAACTGTTGTCACGAATCGAGCCAATCGCCCACAACGATCCGTCCACGGTAATTGGTGAGAGAGCAAAGTCGACGGAAAGCTCGGAACCGTCTTTGCGCACGGTAAAGAGATCCCGATTGCTCCAGATGATGCGATTGGCGGGGTCGCCCACGTACTCGCGACGAGCCTCACTTTCCATGTCGCGAAGTCGAGGCGGGATAAGTTTCTGCACGTGCTGACCTATGAGTTCTTCGCGGGAGTAGCCCGTCATGGTCAAGAGCACGTTGTTTACGTAGTGCATTACCCCGTGACGATCGATGATGGCGGCACCGTCGGGCATCGCTTCCATCAATCCCTGCCATGGAAGCTCTAACTCTTCCAAGAAGATGACCGCGCCTTCTTCGTGACCCGAGAGAGTGTCTCCGGTCGCTCCACCATCAACCACGACATAAGTGTAAAGAATGGAATACTCGCTCGACGGCTCGTCGAGAATGGTGGGAGAAATGTGTACGGGCCCGTTCGCTCGTACCCTTTTAGTACCCAACAAATCCACGCCCACAAATTCCAGCCAGCCGGACGACCTTTAACGTGATTCAACCAACGTCGGCTCGAACTGCGACGTGTCGATCGCCTCGGATAGTGACACGACCTGCGACTCGTCACGCCCATTTAAGATAGCGGCGAGCGCCGCGAACAGCGCACCGTGCACCGTCACCGCGATGAGGTGCACTCAATGTTGGAAGAGTTAATGGCGACGCCGATAGGAACGTCGACGCGAATTTAGTAACAGGCGCAGCACCGCCACGCTTGCGAAGATCACGACGTTGGCGCTGACGGCAGGAACCCACCGCACCGAGTCGTCCTTCACGATGTACGCGTCGATCGGCAGTACGAACCCGCCGAATCCACTCCCCGAGCCGCCGGACCGATCGCGTGAACACGCTGCATTGGCTCCACGTGCGTCGTCGACCACGTTGGGCATCGGACCGGTACCTTCGCCTCCCGCACCGCCGCCCGCGACGAACGCGACGGGAACAAGTGACGTGCCCTCCTTCTCATAGGCCGTGCCAAACGCGCGACCAACGGAAAGATTCGTCCCCATGTTTTCCAGTAGTTCGTGCAAGTTCATCACTCACCTTCCTTACTTTCTGGCGGCGCCTCGCACAACTGACCGGTCATCCGCACGCCGCACAGCCCCAACGACACGACCGAATGATCAGCCGCGATGCCTTCGCCCACGATTCATTGCTTCAATCGCCGGAGCGACGACCAGCCAAATACCGATGGTCACGATCATGGATGTTTCGTAACCGAAAGGTCGTATACCGACGTCTCGGTGCACGATGCCAACAAAGATCATCGTTATCCACGAGCTCACGAAGAACATTGGACCGGCCGACATGAGTTTTATTGCGTGCATACTCCCCACCTCCTTTCAGAATCGTAGCGATTTAACCGGAACCATCGAATTGACCCTGGTTCCATTACAAACCTGTGGCAATGCGACTTCGAGGATCTTGATGGCTCGTCGCAAACCCGGTCAGCGCTATTCGCCCCACCGCGAAGTTCGACAGAGTGAGCGCCCGCGCATCGGCGATCGTACTTCGGCCTTTAGGCTTCCCACAACGTTAGAAACCTTATTGTGACCATTTCAACTTCCATCATCATTCCTGCCTTCAATGAGTCCAAGCGACTCGCGGATGGCTACGAGCGCTTTCTCCCAGTGCTCGAGAGCATGGGCGTGGACGAGACTGCCGTGATCGTGATTGACGACGGTTCGACCGATGACACGATGCTCGCCGCCCACGCGGTCTATGGTCATCTCCCCCACACGCTCTTCGTTCGCCAACCCGTCAATACTGGCAAGGGGGCGGCCGTGCGCCTCGGTATTTCGCTCGCACAGGGCCAGTACGTCATTGCCACCGACGCGGACATGTCCATTCGCCCAGAACACTTTCCCGAGATCGTCGCCGCACTCGCGAACAGTCCGCTCGTCCCAGGCACCCGGGTCCACGAAGGTCACATTGACTACAACTCGACGATGCGAACAATCGCGGGCAAAGTCTTCAACCGCGTCGTGCGTCACTACACCGGTACGACGCTGCGCGACACCCAGTGCGGGTGTAAGGGATTTCAGATTGGCCCGGCGCGAATTCTGGCGTTACTCGGTTTCTACGACCGATTCATCTACGACGCCGAGATGCTCTACCTCGCCGATCAGTTGGACCTAGAAGTAGCGCCACTTAACGTCACCTGGGACGACATCTCCGGTTCGTCCGTGAAAGTTGGACGCGACGCGCTGCAAATGATTCGTGATCTGCGATCCTTTCGTCGCACGCACTACGAGAACCCCATCGTAAAGTTGTCGCGCCACGTTGACGTTCCCGCAGTCGCCCAGATCGCGCGCGAAACCCGGGTTCAGGGATTGGTACTAGCCCGCGGCACTCTCGACACGCTCCTGGTATTACCGCGCGACGGAGCGGTGGCGGCAACGAGCATTGCCGCAGCTCTCGGAGCAACGATGAGTACCGCGTCCATTGACGAACTTCGAGGACGATCCTTCACGGCGCTGTAAACAACCGAGTGCCGTCGAACTAGAGGCGGCCCTCGAGCGTCGACACGAATCGATTGAGGGAATTGAGCGTCGCCTTTACCGCACCGATTAGGTCGTCGTCGTTTCGAGCAATGCCAAATCGATCGTCGTCGTTGGAATGTGATCGCAATGTCACGATGACCGGCCAGTCGCGGCCGTTGGTCACGTTCGTCACCGTCATCAGGGAATATGGAATGTCATAGCCGAGGTCACGCAGCGCCGCCAGCGTCGCTTCGGCGCCCCCAATGAGCGGTCCGCTGCCTGCGCGCCCCACTCCGAGGCGACCATCGAATGAGAGTTTCACCACGCACTCACCGTCGCCGGCGTCGTAGTCGGCACTAACGAGCACCGCGCGCGGACTGTCCCGGCGCTGTGA
>JBBQGY010000100.1:0-6751 GCA_038323435.1 Acidimicrobiales bacterium | reverse complement strand
AGAACCGCGTTTTCAAACGGCTTGCGCAAAAAGTCATCGGCGCCCACTTCCAGACCTTCAACTTCGTCGAGTTCACCGTCCTTCGCGGTCAACATGAGCAACGGCGTCTCGACGCCGGCGTCTCGCAGATCCTGACAGACGCTAAATCCGTTGCGTTTAGGCAACATCACGTCGAGCACGATGACCTCGTAGGCG
Source organism: Acidimicrobiales bacterium (assembly GCA_038323435.1). GTDB lineage: Bacteria > Actinomycetota > Acidimicrobiia > Acidimicrobiales > RAAP-2 > RAAP-2. The sequence continues at coordinate 6,556 of JBBQGY010000100.1, read as the reverse complement.
CCGTCACGTCCGGCGAGAAATCCCGATTCGCCGTCGAAGCGCTGTTCGACGCGGAACCCCTCATCGTCGAGCAAGTTGGCAAGCGCTTTGGCGAGGTTGTGATCATCCTCGATCACGAGTACTCGTCGGCGGTCATCACTCATTGCAAGTAGAGGTTACCGTCGCTCTCTTTGACCACTTTTAGTGGAGCGAGTCCACGTGGGGCCGGGCCGTTGAGCACTGCACCATTGCTCACTTGAAACTCAGAACCGTGACACGGACAGACGAATACGTCGTTCGAGGCGTAGTAGCTGACGGCGCAGCCAGCGTGCGGACAGACCGCGTCATAGGCCAAAAATTGGCCCGTCGTCGGTTGAACAATAATCCCGGGATCGCCCGTTGAAGGAATCGTAATTGTGGCGGCCTGACCCTTCGGGACATCCTTCGCCGGTCCCAGGAGCGTGCCTTTGGTGCTCGAGGGTATTGTCGTGGCCGTTGTTCCGCCACCCGAGGGCACCGTCGTTGGCGAGCTACTGAGTTGACTCGTAGATTTCTTGGGCGTCTTCGCCCCACCGACGAGACGACCACCTTCGGCGGCGACACCCGCGAGGATGAGCGCGGACGTACCGACGGCGGCGACGGCCGACGCACCGAGCATCATCGTGCGTCGATCGATAGTGTCAATAGCGACCCGCGTCGCGATGGGCGGACGTTCGCCCACGAGCACTGGACATACCGCTTGGTCGCACGGTTGGCCACGGCGGGCCGCACACTTGCCCCGGTTGAAGTGACCGCACAGGTTCTGCACGGTCGCGAAAGGAATCGGTACGAGTTCTGGTGCTGGTGCGCCAACTTCTCGCGTCGCGCGGCCGGCAATCTTGGCGTCGAGTGATAGTCGCGATCCGCCGCCCGCGAGAATGAACGGCATCCACGCGAAAAAGAAGAGAATGTCCGCTCCAGTAAAAAATGGTGATGAGTGAAAACTCACCGTCAAGAACAGGCTGAACGAAAGGATCGCACCGCCGAGTGCGGCGGCTCGTGTCCAGAGTCCTAATAACGCTCCAAGCCCAATTGCCAGTTCGGACAACGCAATCACGACGCCGAGAGGCTTGGCGTATTGGACAAAGTGGCTCAACAGTGACCCCACGGGGCTGATGCGTTCCGACGCCACTAACTGCGCTTGGATTGAGTTCGGACTCAGTGCATTGAAAAAGTTGGGATTGGCCAATTTCTGCAGGCCCGCGTACACGAACGTCGCGCCGAGATAGATCCGCAGCGGGAGCAGCGCCCACTCGGCGAGCGCCCACGCGCGCACCGGTGCGTCAAACGGTAGGCGGCGCTCGCTACGGATGGATGGTGGCGCTGCTCGACGAACTGGACGACCCGTTGGGCTGGACACTCGTCAATGGTGGCACAGGTACATTCTCCGTAGTCAGCAGAATCCACTGTCTTATTGAACTTTTATCCATCTGGTGCATGATGGATGCGTGAATACCGCGAGCATCACTTCGTTTATCTTGCACGAGATTCATCGACTGCCGAGTGCGCTCGTGTTGACGCTCGTCGTCATACTCGTCTTTGGTGAAGCGGCACTGTTTATTGGCTTCGTGCTGCCCGGTGAAACCGCGGTCATCGTCGCCGGCGTCGTGGCCAGTCAAGGTCGCGTCAACATTGGCCTCCTCTGTCTGATCGTGGTCGTTGCCGCGATTGTGGGCGACTCGGTGGGCTACGCCATTGGACGGCGCTACGGCGAACACCTTTTGACGTTGCCGATTATTCGAGATCGCCGAGTGGCGCTCGATCGCGCCCTCGAAGGACTGCGCCGTCGAGGACCGACGTACGTGTTCGTGGGACGATTCACGGCATTTCTTCGCGCCGTGATGCCGGGACTCGCCGGCATGAGCAAAATGCACTACCGAAAGTTCTTCCTCGCCAACGCGCTCGGCGGTTTGATTTGGGGTGTCGGGTTCACCCTGCTCGGCTACTTCGCGGGCCACGCCCTCGTGAAGATCCAGCGTTACGCGAGTTACGGTGGCATCGCTCTGTTGGTGCTCGTCATCGCTCTCGTCGCGTACTTGCACAATCGCCGCAAAAAGCTCGACGCCCGCGAGGACGCTACGTGGCTTGCCACCCACCCCAACGATGACTCAGCGAAGGGCGCGCAGTAGTTCTGGCGCGGCCGCTATTCGCCACCGCGCGCCATCGGGCTCGAGTACTCCCGACGGCGCGCTGGTCGGTCCAAAGCCCTTTACTAGCGATCGCACGTACAGTTCGCCGCCTTGTTGGGATGCCCGTCGCGACGCGAGGGCGTCGGGCGACTCCTCCACCGAGATCGTGGACCACGTCGACACGAGCGTCGGCCCCACGAGAGGATCCTCTCGTAGTAACTGGGTGATGGAACCAATGTGGCGAGTCGCCATCGCGGCGTCGACCCGGGCCCGTCGTCGCCACGGCGGCGCGGTGGCGTTGCGATAACCGCCCGACACCAAAGAATCGGGATTAGCGAACACAATGACGCCCGTGTCGGCGCCAAAGGCCGACACCACTCGTCGCGCGTGCGCCAGCACGTCGGGCACGACCCACGGCAACAGCCACGCCTCGAGGCCGAGCCACGCGGGCCACGCCGCGTCCACCAGTACAACGGTAAGACCGAGCCCGAGCGATCGGACGTGGCGCCCGACGCGGACGTACCGCTCCAGTGCGTCCTCGTCGAGTTGTCCCCGTCGAGGCTCAATGCGCGCCCACTCAATGCTGAGTCGCACGCCGTCAAACCCGATGTCGGGCACCACGTCAATTACTCGTTCGTAGCTCTGCCAAAGACCGTACGCGTCGCCCGGTCCCGCGTGGCGACCGAGCGCGATCGTGGGGTTGTAGCAGGTGGCCGGTTCAAAGGGGCGATCAAATCCGCCCTCGACGGCGTAGCCCTCTAACGTCACGAAGAGACGAGGGCGCTGAACCATTGGGGTAGTTTCGCACGCCGCTTCAGCGCTGAACTACTAGCGTCGGTGCCGATGCCCGAAGGGCCCGTGCGAAGGAGACTCATGGCCGACGAACTACTACGCGAGCGACGAGGTCACGTCGAGATTCTGACGATCAATCGTCCCGAAGCCCGTAACGCCATCAATCGCGCGACCGCCGTTGCGCTCGGAGACGCCCTCGACGACTGCGAGAGCGACGACGACGTGTGGGTCGTCGTGCTGACGGGCGCCGGCGACAAAGCGTTCTCGGCGGGCATGGATCTCAAGGCGTTCGCCGCCGGCGAGTTCCCCATCACCGACAAGGGCTTCGGCGGCATCACCCAGCGCAATTTCCCTAAGCCGCTCATCGCCGCGGCGAACGGTTCGGCGTTGGCGGGCGGATTCGAAATCATGATCAGTTGTGACATGGTCGTCGCCGCCGATCACGCCAAGTTCGGCATTCCCGAAGCGTCGCGCGGTCTCGTCGCGGGCGGCGGCGGACTCATTCGGCTTCCAAAATTAATCCCTCTCGTGGTGGCCTACGAGATGGCTCTGACGGCCGATCCCATCGACGCGCAGCGCGCCTACGAACTCGGACTCGTCAATCGCGTCGTGCCCTCGGACCAAGTGCTCGACGTCGCGATCGCGCTCGCCGAACGGATCGCGAAGAACGCGCCGCTCGCGGTACGCACGTCCAAGGACGTCATGAAACGCTCGAGGGAACTCACTGAGGTCGAAGCGTGGAGGGCGAGCGATGACGCGTTTGGCATGATTGGTCGCAGCAGTGACGCGCTCGAGGGTGCCGTAGCCTTCGCCGAAAAACGTGAACCAAAATGGCAGGCCAAGTAATGCACGTCCTCGCATCCGCTCCGGCGCAGACCGCCGACGCCGTCACCGCACTGCGCCTCTCACTGCACGTGCTCGCCGCAACCATATGGGTCGGCGGCCAGTTCGTCTTGGCCGGTCTCCTACCAACCCTGCGAGGCATGGGTGACGACGCGCCACGAAAGATCGCCCGGGCCTTCAGTCTCTTGGGGTGGCCCGCCTTTGGCGTCCTCATCATCACCGGTATCTGGAACTTCGCGGCGATCAACCACAGTGGTGTCTCTAATGGCTGGAACGCGGCCTTCGGCATCAAAATGACGATGGTCCTCGTTTCCGGCGTTGGCGTGTACGTGCACACGCGAGCTACCGCGCCCAGGGTGCGGGGCATCTTCGCCAGTGTGGGCGCCCTGGCGTCAATCATTGCCCTGGTCCTCGGAGTGGTGATTTCGGGCTAATGCACGTGGTACACGACCGCTGACGTAACCGCGGCCGCGATTACCACCACGGGAAACGGGGCACGTGCGAAGAGTGCCGCGAGCGCTACTACGAGACCGGCCAGTCGGTGATCGATCACGACGTGGGTCTTTACAACAAGACCTTGGGCGACCACGAGAGCACTGAGTAACGAAATGGGCACGAGTGCGTTGATGCGCTGCAGGCGAGCGTTCGCGAACCATCGTTGCGGCACCGTGTGACCAACGAGCTTGATCGCAAAACAGAGCACGCTCGTGACGATCAAGACGGTCCACGCCGCGGTACCGGTCATCGCGAGCGCCACCCCACCACGATCGCCACGAGCACCGTCGTGATGATGGGAAGTCCGGCGGCGAGCCACGGCGTGACCACTAGCGCGAAGACGATCGACACCGCGGCGACCGTTCGCAAAAAACTGTTTTCGAGTCGTGGCCACAACAGACCGAGGAAGGCCGCCGGCACCGCGGCGTCGAGGCCGTACGACGCCGGGTTCCCGAGCGATTTCGCGCCGAGAGCGCCGAGCAGGGTGAAGATGTTCCAGAAGATGAAGACTCCGGTGCCGGTAACCCAAAAACCGGTACGCATTGCCTCGGTTCCTCGCGGTGCCTGCGACAGCGCGACGCCGGTCGATTCATCGATGGTGAGATGAGCGCTCGCCAGACGACGCAGTCCCTTCGTTCGAAGTAGTGGCGCCATTTGAATGCCGTAGAGGGCGTTACGAGTACCGAGCAGCGTGGCGGCGCTAATCGCGCTAATCGCGGCCCCACCGGCACCCATGACGCCGACGGCGGCGAACTGACTGGCGCCCGTGAAGGTCAGCAGGGAAAAGAGGCAGCTCTGTAACACCGAGAAACCCGCGGCAACACTCGCTGCTCCAAAGGCGACGCCGTAGGCGCCGACCGTGAGTGCGACGCTGAGTGAATCTCGTACCGCCGCCTTGGACATTTCTGACACGCCACTATTCTTGTCGAACCTGATTGGCGGGTGAAACGGCCCGCTGTAACGTTGCGTCGCGTCGCGCACTACTGTGGCGTTACGCACGTCAAAGGAGAAGGCCGTGTTCTTAGGTGAAATTTTTGGGCCCGATCTACTGATCGTCGTCATTGTGGTGGCGGTGCTGATATTTGGTGGTGCCGCGATTCCGAAGTTGGCTCGCAATTTGGGCTCCGCCAAGACTGAGTTCGAAAAAGGACTCAAAACCGCCAAAATGACGGATGGCACGACGCCGAAATCGTCCGAAACCACAACGACGGATACGGATAAGTAGGCGAGCGTCACGCCCGTTCGACTTGCCAAACAACCCCCGAGGGGCGCTCGGTTGTGAGTCGAATGAATCTTTGCCAACACCAGTTCGCAGAAGGGCTTTGCGAATTCTTGCGGGCCAACTCACCAATGAAAGTGAGTAGTGTCGTGACGTGGAATCACCAACCCTGCCCCCTCAGGGTGTAACAGTGCGCACTCGACGTTGGCGCCGAGTTGCACGTCTCGTTGCACTTCCGATCGCCGCACTGGCCCTCTCGGGCTGCACCGTACCGACGTTCGGGGCCAGCCAGGGCGTGACCTCCAGTTCGAAATCGGTGTACCACCTCTGGCAGGGATTTTCTATTGGTGCCGCAATTATTGGCGGGTTAGTCATCGTGTTAATCGGGTACGCAATGTTGCGCTACGGGCGTAAGGGTGACATCATCCCCAAGCAGGTCCAGTACCACATCCCCCTCGAAATGGCCTACACCGTGGTACCGATTTTGATCGTCTTTGGCCTCTTTGCGGCAACCCTCGTCGTGGAGAACAAGGAAGTGGCGAATCCTCAAACCAACGTGATCGTTGCCGTCAATGCGTTCCAGTGGGGATGGAAGTTTTCTTATCCCGGCACCTCGACCGTCGTCGTTGGTCAAACCACGGAGAGCCCGACCATGGTCATTCCGGTGAACACCAACGTCCACATCGACCTGACGTCGACCGACGTTATTCACGGCTTTTACGTGAAGGAGTTCAACTTCTCGCGTTACGCCTTGCCGGGCATTGTCAATCAGTTCACGATTCGCGCCGAATCGACGGGCACGTTCTTCGGTCAGTGCACGCAGCTCTGTGGTCTCTACCACTCCCTGATGTTCTTTCGTGTCAAGGTCGTGACTCCGAGCCAGTACACCGCCTGGCTCGCCCGCACCGCGAATCCAGCGGCGGCGAAGGCTTCGGCGACCGCTAACCATCAACAGTTGTCCAGCCACGTCCCTTCGAAGTCCACCAAGAGTACGGGAGCCTACTGATGACCGACGTTCTTGATCCCCCCGTCATCTCACCCCACGACGACCACGGACACG
>JBBQGY010000099.1:0-6882 GCA_038323435.1 Acidimicrobiales bacterium | reverse complement strand
CGGTGGGGAATTGGCGAAGTTCGCCGTCGACATTGCACGGACCGCGGTCCCGGATCAGCCCAAGGCGCAATCGGCCCGCAACCGGTTCCTCGGCATCGTGACCAAAGTGGTGAAGGACAAGGTGGTGGCTCAAATAGAGATCCAGTCCGGACCCCATCGCTTCGTCTCACTCATCACTCGGGAAGCGGCCGATGAGTTGAAGTTGGCCCCCGGGGTCATGGTCGACGCCGTCGTCAAGGCGACCAACGTGGGCGTCGAGATCTTCGCGTCGCGTAACGCCTAAGTGGGCGCGATTGTCTTCGCTCAGTCGACGTCGACGAGAAGAGGTGTCGCGGCGGGCCACACGGTAATTGCTTCGCTCACCAGATCGACACGACACGGCGTACCAACTACGTAACTTTTCGAACCGTTGACGCGTGCCTGTAAGACGAGATCCTCACCGAGCGCGAGGAAGAGGTCGGCAGCGACGCCGAGGTCGGCCACGTCGATCAGCGACGCCACCAGCGAATGGTCCTCGAACGAGGTGTCGAGCGGCGCCGCTTCGAGTGGTGAAACCACTACGTGTTCGGGGCGAATACTCCACAGCACTGCGGTTCCCGCCGCGAGACCTGTGCCGCGTACCGCAATTCGAACACCGTTCGCGCTGATCCAGTCGTCATTCACCACGGTTGCGCGGTGAATATTGGCGATTCCCAGTAACTGGGCGACCTCGGATGACCTCGGGCGCGAATACACATCGCGACTCGCTCCCGACTGCAACGCGCAACCGTGGTCGAGCACGATCACCTCATCGGAAAGGAACGCAGCTTCCTCGGGATCGTGCGTCACAATTACTGTCGCGAGACCGGTCTCGCGTTGGAGCGAGCGAAGCTCACGGCGCAGCTCCCAGCGCACCGGCATATCGAGTGCGGAAAACGGCTCATCGAGCAAGAGCAACCGCGGTGACTGGCAGAGCGCTTGGGCGAGGGCCACCCGCTGACGCTGACCGCCAGAAAGTTCGGACGGATATCGCTCCTCCAACCCGTCCAGGCGTAAACGCTTGAGCCAGTACGCCGCCAACCCCGGTGTCGCGCCTTGGGCGAAGAGCAAGTGGCGCCACACAGTGAGATGAGGGAACAGAGCAAACCCCTGCGCGACGTAGCCAACGCGTCGTTGTTCGACCGCTACATCCTGCACTGGCTCGTCGCCGTACCAAACCGACCCGGACTCTGGACCGTAGAGGCCTGCGAGGCACCGCAGCAACGCTGACTTGCCCGAGCCCGACGGTCCCAAGATCGCGAGGTGGCGGACGCCGGCGTCCAGGGCCAGCGCGAGGTGGAACGTGCCCACGTGATGATCGACTTCGAAGCTGACGGGGTACGACGCCTGCGGCGTCGGGGCCTCCAGTACGGGGGCGGTGATCGGACGCGCGGGCGCGGTCACTCGCACGCGGCTCACCATCACCACCACCACTGCGACGACGAGCGCTAAAGCAGTCGGGGCCAGTGTCGTGGGAAGGCCCCGTCCACTGAACTGGTTGTAGGTGTAGACGGGCAGCGACGCGGGGTTGTACGCAAGGATGATGACCGCGCCGTACTCGCCAAATGCCCGCAGCCACGTGAGCAACATGCCCGCGCGCACGCTCGGGCCGGCCATTGGCACGGCGACCCGCACGAATCGCGACACGTCGGTGTGACCGAGTGTCGCCGCCACGTCCAGTTGTCCTTGATCGATCGATTCAAACGCAGCGCGCACCGCAATAATCAGGAACGGCGCGGAGCAGAAGGTCATGGCAATGACGATGCCCACCATCGAGTCGGTCAACCTTCCCCCGAACAGACGGCCGAGAAAGGTGTAGGGGCCGATGACGTACACGAGGAGTAGTCCGCTCATCAATGGAGGAAGCGCGAGGGGAATCATCACGACGAGACCAACCACCGAGGCGAAACGGCCCTTGGAGCGCGCCAGCACGAAGGCGAGCGGAACGCCGAAGACGGTGACGAGCGCCAGAGTGATCGTCGCACAGCACACCGACACCCAGAGCGACGAGAAGAGCCCCGCCGTGTGGAAGCCCCTGGCCGGTCCCACAACGAAGCGAAGAGCGAAGGACCCGATCGGAATCGCCAGGTACAGCACGATGACCGCGCCGAGCCACGCGAGCGGGTTACGGGCGAGCGCTGGCGCGCTCGCGCCTCGGGTGCGAGCGTTAGCCGGCGTGGGTCACGACCTTGGGTGGATTAACGGGCCTGACGCCGTTGCGCACGAGTAGCGCACGACCTCGGGCACTGAGCAAGAACTTCACGAACGCCGCCGCCGCCGCCTGGTGTGGCGCGCGGTTGATGATGGCGACCGTGTACTTGCCCGCCAGGTTGGTGCCGGCGAGGGGCAGGGTCGTGATGTGGGCCGACTCCGCCTCAACGGCGTAGAAAAGCCCGGCGTCGATCTGACCCGCTTGCAGTCGACCGACCAGCGTCGTCTCGGGGAATTCGTTCGAGGTAGAAGTAGCTAACCGGTGCAACGCCGGAATCTTGAAGTGCGTCGCCACCGCATTGAGCGCGTCGACTGAGAGGACACCCTTGGGATCCGTCATTGGATCGGTTCGGCCGAGTCGGAACCCTGGAAGATCAACGACGTTGTACCACGGCTTGGTTTTCAGCTCCCGGGCGAACTTGGACGACGGGTTGTAACCGAGCACGAGTCGCGACGTCGCAAAAATATCGTAGGTGGAGACCCAGTTCCCCTTCTTTGTTCCCGCGAGGGCGGCGTCAGCCTTCGGCGAGGCACTGATGAAGACGTCGGCCACTTGGGTGCGACCTTTGATCTCACTCGCGAGCGCCGTCGAACCATTCGAGAAGCCGCTCAGGGTGTAGCCGGTTGCATCGTGGAAGGTTGGAGAAATTGACTGTTGCATGAGGTCGAGAAACGAACCGGCGTACAAAACATCGACCGTGCCGGTGTGCATGGTTGACGCGCCCGAGACGGTTGGAGCACCCGCCACGACGAGCGCACCACCAATGAGCGCACTAACCAACCCGACGGGTACGAGTCGTCGGGTTGCGCGCTCGAGCGAATTTTCGTGAGTGATCACACCGAGCATTCGAAACCTCCCACTGGACCGTAGTTACGGCATCATGGTAGCAACCAGCACGCAGGTCAGTACCTATAGTGAAGAAAAACCAGCAGATACGCCCGAAGCATCTGCACGAGCAGCAACTATTCACGCGACCGTTCGAGGTGAACGGGAGTGAGGAAGAGCGACCACCGGCCATTGCCGACGGCAGTGTCGCGAGATCAACGTGCGAATCAACCACCACGTCGCAGTTGGCGAAAAATTTCTACGAGTCCGTCAAGGGTCTCCGGCGGGAGTTCCTCAACGTCAACGCGGCCGGTCGCGGCGACAACTTCGCGAAGCTGTTCGAGGTACTCCCGACAGACGTCGCAATTCTCAAGATGCCTCTCCAAGCGTTTACGGTCGCGACGACGCAGAGAGCCGTCGAGATAGTCGCTCATGAACTCAACGGCCTCGCGGCACACGAGAGGTGGTGCACTAAGTATCACTTCTGCACCTCCCGCTGCTTGTCCTCGACGATATTGCGAATTTGCGCTCGGCCACGATGCAAAATCACACGCACGTTGGCTTCACTGAGCCCCAGTACGTCGGCCACTTCGCTAGTAGTAAGTCCTTCGACGTCGCGTAGCGTTACAACGGACCTCGCGGGGTCCTTGAGTAACGCGAGCGCCGAGGTCACGGCGCGCAGCATGACTTCGTTCGCAACGCGGTCATCGACGAGTTCGGTAAAGGGTACCGGTGGATCGCACCAGAGGCCGCCCTGGTCAAAACGCGATGACGCCACCACTGGCGTGCGGTCTATGTCGACCTGCACCACGCGGTTCTCTCGAACGGCGATGCTGCGAGCTCGATTAGCGCAGATGCGAAAGAGCCACGTCGACATCGAGCTACGCCCCTCGAATCGATCGGCCCCCTTGATGACGCCGATCCACGCCTCTTGCGCCACGTCTTCGGCAGATGACTGGGTGCGGACGTAGTAGCGGGCGATCTGGACGAGCTTCTGATGGTACCGAGTCACGAGCTCCGTGAAAGCCGACTCGTCACCCGCGACCGCCCGGCGCAGGAGTTCAAGATCATCCACCGGACCATTCTTACAGGCCGACGAGCCAATACGTGCGCGCTCTTAACACGTCACACGACTGCGTTGTAAAAACTCGTAACGCGACGTCGCGCCGCGAGACGTATTCGTCATGGGGAGCAGCGCACGTGTCGACCTCAAGGTTGCAACAGGTGCGCTGATGCTTCGTCATTCGTCGGCACTCGTCGGCAATGTGAATCATGTGGAAGGAATTTTCAATGAAGTCAGTCAAGATCGCACTAGTGGGGGTCGGTCTCACGAGTGGTCTCGCGGGTGCCACTATCGCGGCGGCCTCACCAATGGCCGCCAAGGCGACGTACGCGGTGAACGCCAATGGCCACAGTGTCGCGGGCATGAAGGGCACGACCATGATGGACCAGTCGGCCAAGGGCACCTTTACGATCTCGTCGAAGGCCAATGACGTGTGTTACATCATCGAGGCGCACAAGCTCGGCATGGTCACGAGCGCCACCATCAATCTTGGCATGAAGGGAAACATCGGAATGACCGAGGTCACTCTCAGTGCCCACGGCATCAGCGCGGGGATGATGCACTTTCCCTGCATCAATGTCACGCACATGTTGGCAGCTGCCATCCTCAAGCACCCGACGAACTACTACTTCCAGATCGCCAACGTCAAGTACCCCCACGGAGTGGTGCGCGGGCAACTTTAGGTACCCCTCCGTGATCTGAAGGGGTCCGTCTTCGATGTGGCGGGCCCCTTCAGATCTCGACCACGAAGAACGGTCGCCATGACGGAGTTCGCCGTCCAGAGTGGGCCTCTGGCTTCGCCAGGGCACCACAATTCGGGCAACCTGCCACGCGAACTGGACCGGGCCGTCGGTATCTGTCGGGACCACGAGCGGAAATAGCGGAACCTTCGCATAGTGTGACATCCCTACGATTGATGTAACAATTGCGGTGCGCGTCGAGACAAGATACGAGATGAAGTTCAACGTGAGTGACCAGGTTTTCTCTCAGCCCGTGACCCTTGGTCGACGAACGGTTCGACCTGTTCGTCCAGCGGACCAAGCGGACGGCGATTTCATGCCCCGTCAAGGTCCCCTCGTCGATCGCTACGGTCGCGTCCACGATGACCTGCGTATTTCGGTGACGGATCGATGCAATTTGCGTTGTGTGTACTGCCTACCCGACCTCGACGTCGACTTTCTTCCGGTCTCGGAGAACTTGACCTTTGACGAGATTGAACGGACGGCACGAGTGGCGCGCGCGATGGGCGTCACGTCAATTCGCCTGACCGGTGGAGAACCGCTGCTGCGCCACCACCTCGTCGATCTGGTCGGTCGACTCTCGTCACTGGGCTTCGACGACCTCGCACTCACTACGAACGGCACCCACCTCGCGCGATGGGCTCGCGACCTCGCGAACGCCGGACTGCGACGCGTGAACATCAGTTGCGACTCCCTTCGGCCCGAGCGCTACGCGAACATTCGACGCCGGGGGCATCTCGACGACGTCCTTCGCGCGCTGGACGCCGCCGACGAAGCAGGTCTCACACCGGTAAAAATCAACGTCGTGGTGATGGCTGGCGTCAACGACGACGAGGTGCTCGACTTCTGCGCGTTCGCCCGAGACCACAATCGCATCGTTCGCTTTATCGAGTACATGCCCCTCGACAACGCCGGACACTGGGATCGATCCCAAGTCGTCGCCTCCGACGATCTTGTCGCACAGATTTCGGCGGTGTGGCCATTCGAACCGGTGGTGTCTGAATTCATCGACCAAGCCCCCGCCGAGCGCTTCCGATTTCTCGACGGGCGCGGAGAAGTTGGTTTCGTTGCGAGCGTGACGCGACCCTTCTGCGGGACGTGTAACCGACTACGCCTTACCGCCGACGGAGCGATTCGTAACTGTCTCTTCTCCGACGACGAACTCTCGGTGCGCTCGCTGATGCGAAGCGGTTGCACTGATGACGACATGGACCTCGTCCTGCGCCGAGCGGTATGGGGCAAGCTGCCCGGTCACGGGATTAACGACCCCGATTTCCTACGCCCGACGAGGTCCATGTCCCAGATTGGTGGGTGACCACGGCGCGCATCGACGCCCGAATGAAGGCTCCCCTAGTTTTCGGAGGCCTCGGTCGATGTCACGTCGTCGCCTAACCACGCCGGTGCGTGTTCGTTGGCCCATTTTCCTGTGACGTACCCGTTGAATATCGACTTAAGTGAGTCGACGTGCGTCAGCGCCATAAAGATGTGACCGACGATAACGGCAACCACGGCGAAGGTCCCGATGTCGTGGACGAACGTGGCGCCGGTGCGAATCGAGGGCGGGAAGAATCGGAACCACTGCAGCATCGAACCCGTCACCAACATGACCAGAATGGCCGCGCCGACGAAGATCGTGTTCATCTTCTGACCGGGATTGAATTTGTCCTCGTCGAGGGGAGATCGTCCGAACGTGCGAAGCCATTTAATTTCGTCGCGGGTCCAGTAGCTCACTCGGCGCAGGTCCGCGCGCATCTGGCGACCCCACGGGCCGGCCAGGGAAATCAATATCGGCAACGGTAAACTCAATCCACTCCACAGATGAATTTCGGCCATGGTGTGACGTTGTACCTGTAGCCCAAAGAACGAACCAAAGTAGAGCGGGATCGCCGTCGCAATGAGGGCAAAGAACACGAAGGCGTTGGCCCAGTGAGCTGTACGTTGCACCGCGTCAAAGCGCATGACTCGCTTCGTGGCGTCCTTGACATCAATCAGTGTCGCCATCATTACAAGAGGCTGGGGGTGGG
>JBBQGY010000098.1:0-6939 GCA_038323435.1 Acidimicrobiales bacterium | reverse complement strand
GGTGGTCTCGGCACAATGGACGAGGCGTTCGAGGTTTTGACATTGCTGCATACGGGCAAGACGAATCCTGCCCCCGTCGTACTGGTCGACACACCCGACGGCAACTTTTGGAGCCAGTGGATGGATTTTGTCGAACGGGCGATAGTCGCTGGTGATTACATCGGTGCTCGCGACATGTGTCTCGTGCGAGTCTGCACCACGATTGAAGAAGCCGTCGCGGAGATTCAACATTTTCATTCGAATTACGTGAACTTCGAGGTCCGAGAAAATCGGGCCACCATCACAATTCGCACGCCGTCCACCGATGCGCAGTTGGCAGAACTGGCCAGCGTGGTGCCCCAGTTCGCGGCGAACGAGGGCTACGTACTCGACGACAGTCGCACTATCTCGTTCAATTTTGAAGGTCGCAATTACGTCAATCTCCGCTTGCTGATCGACCAAATCAACAGTTGGGCAAATTAATCGTCGCTCGCACCACGAAGCAGCATTTCGGCCTTCTGTAAGCTGCGACGGACCTTTGACAAGCGACGCTCTAGTTCCTTAGCCTCGTCGGCCCCCTCGCCACGCAACTGTTCACGAAGAGCCGTGAAAATGGCGTCGGCCACGCGACTTTCAATACTTGAGACCTCGTCGGCCAAATGAGTGAGCGACTCCATTAAGCGATCACCTGAACGTCGAGCGCGTGGTCGGCGTACTGCGCTCGCAACACCTTCTTGTCGAATTTGCCCACGCTCGTCTTTGGAACGGCCGCGATGAAGGCCCAGCGTTCGGGCAACCACCACTTAGCGACTCGCTGTGCGAGAAAATCTCGTAGCTCTTCTACCGTTGCCGACTCGCCCGGTCGAAATACCACGCAGCACAAAGGTCGCTCCGCCCATCGTTCGTCAGGTACCGCGATAACCGCGGCCTCAAAGACCGCGGGGTGAGCCATCATCGTGCTTTCGAGCTCGACCGAGCTAATCCATTCGCCACCTGATTTAATGACGTCCTTGGTACGGTCACTGATCATCATGAAGCCTTCACCGTCCAAAGTGCCAATGTCGCCAGTGCGCAGCCAGCCGTCACGGAACTTTTCGGGATCGTCGACGCCAAAGTACGAGCCGGTGATCCACGGTCCACGAATCTCGAACTCACCAATGGTCTTGCCGTCGTTCGCTTGCACGGTGCCGTCCTCGGCGGTGACGCGAACTTCAACGCCCGCAACGACGCGACCGGCCTTCGATCGGTAGTCAATCTCCTGATCAGCTGGTGTGCCCGACGGAGGGATGGAGACCGCCGCGAGTGGGCTGGTTTCGGTCATGCCCCAGCCTTGAATCACGTCGATGTGGTGTCGATCGCGGAAGGTTTCAATCATGATGCGCGGCACGGCCGAACCGCCCGCCAAAATTGCGCGCAGACTGGAGAAATCAATTTGTTCGTTGTTCTCGGCGACGCGCAAGACATCATTCCAAATGGTCGGAACACCGAGCGAAATTGTCGGACGAAGATCGCGAATCATGGTGACGATGGGCTCGCCCTGCAAGAACATCTGAGGCATGATCAACTCCACGCCTGCGAAAAATGCCGTGTAGGCGGCGCCCCACGCGTTCACGTGAAACATGGGCACAATGAGTAGGAGCCGGTCGCGTTCACAGAGTCCAATTGAGTTCGCCGTCGTGGACGCCATTGAGTGCAGCCACGTAGAGCGATGCGAATAGACGACGCCCTTGGGGTTACCGGTCGTCCCCGACGTGTAACACATGATCGCGGCCGATCGCTCGTCGAGCTCGGGCCACACGTAGCCCGGGCGCTCCGACGTGAGAAACGTCTCGTAGTCAATTGTTTCGCCGAGCAATCCGCTGTCGTCGGGACCGTGCACGATGATGTGCTCGACCGAGGGAATCTGGTCGCGTACTTTCGCGAGGAGTGGCACGAGCGAACTGTCGACAATGATGACCGTGTCCTCGGCGTGGTTGATGATGTAAGCGAGCTGCTCGGGAAAGAGTCGAATATTCAAGGTGTGGAGTACGGCGCCCATACACGGAACTGCGATGTAGGCCTCCATGTGCGCCTGGTTGTTCCACATGAAGGTCGCGACGCGATCGCCCGCTCCGACCCCTAGTCGGTTGAGCGCAAATGCGAGTTGTTCGGCCCGCTTGGATACTTCGAAGAAGGTTGCTTCGTCGATCCCATCGGGGGTGACGGTCAGAATCTTTTTGTCGGCGTACAGAAATTCGCCGTGTCGAATAATGCCGCTGATGAGCAGTGGCGAGTCCTGCATGGTGCTCTGCACAGTGTTGCTCCTTCTACATCGTTTGGGTCGATGCTACAAAACCTCGTGGCTCCAGATGGTCGTTACCAGGAAAGACCGTAGGGAACAACCGGCGACGGCAGCGCAGTCGTGCCGCCGCCAAGGTGCGCGTCAATGGCCGCGGCGGCACTTCGTCCTTCGGCGATCGCCCACACGATGAGACTCTGACCTCGCACGGCGTCGCCACAGGCAAAGACGGGGGTCGGACCCGGCAGGCCGGCGACTCGCCACTGATCGTTCACCATCAACGTGTCGCGTTCCGTCATGAATGCCACGTCATTGAGCTCTAATCGGTCCAGTTCGGGACCCACGAAACCGGCCGCGATCAGCACTAGATCAACGCCGTCGGTAGTGATCTCGCCGGTCAAATGTTCACGAAGTACGAGCTCTTCGACGGCGCCAGAGCCGCGAAACTCGAGGGTCTCGGTAGAAAACCGACGCTCGCCGCCTTCGGCGTGGGCTGCGCTCGATTTGAAGATTCGAGCCATCGTCGGCCACGGTTGATCCCACGGCCGTTCGTCCGGCGGACGGTCCATAATTTCAATTTGGACAACGGACGCCGCGCCCTGGCGATGGGCGGTGCCCAGACAGTCCGCGCCGGTGTCACCACCCCCCAGAATCACGACGCGCCGACCCCTCGCGTCAATCGGAGATTTGGTATCGTCGCGCACGGCTCGGTTCGCCGCTTCGAGGTAGGTCATGGCGGCGTAGACGCCTTCGAGTTCGGCACCCGGAACGGGAATCATGCGAGGTCTCGTCGAACCAATGGCCAGTAACACGGCGTCGAAATTTCGTTGCAAGGTCGCGAGCGGCGTGCCGCCCGCGCCAACGACCACGTTCGTGTGAAATTTTATGCCCGACGCCATCATTACCGAGAGTCGTCGATCGAGAATTGCCTTCTCCATTTTGAATTCTGGGATCCCGTAGCGAAGAAGTCCGCCAATCGCGTCACTCCTCTCGTAAACCGAGACGTCGTGTCCAACCCTGCGAAGTTGCGCGGCGCTCGCCAATCCCGCGGGGCCGGATCCAATGACCGCGATACGTCGACCGGTGTCGATGGCGCTCGACTGGTGCACGTCAAAACCGTTCGCGAAGGCGTGCTCGGCGACTTCGTATTCGAGACGTTCGATCGTGACTGGCTCGGCGCCAATGCCCAAGACGCAGGCCGACTCACAGGGCGCTGGGCAGAGTCGGCCGGTGAACTCCGGGAAATTGTTCGTGGCGAACAGTTGATCGGCGGCCAGTTGCCACTTGGTGCGATAGACGTTGTCGTTAAACACCGGTATCCGATTTCCGAGCGGACAACCCTGCATGCAAAATGGAATGCCGCAGTCCATGCAGCGAGCCGCCTGGTGCACGATCGCACCGTCATCCTGGGGTTCGTAGACCTCTCGCCAGTCGCGCAGACGAATCGGGACCGGGCGGTACGCCGGTCCAATGCGATCGAATTCGAGAAATCCCGTGGTCTTACCCATTGCGCATTTCATCTCGAATTCGTTGGTACTCGGAGGTTTCGATTCGCACGAAGTGCATCCGCTCGTAGCGCCAGTCACCGAGAATGGAATGGGCCTTGGCGGAGTTAGTCTCGCTCGCGAAGCGTTCAAGTAGGTGGTGAAGAATTTCGTCGTCGCTGAATTCCAGCGGATCAATTTCGTAAACGCCGGCGCTCAGGTGATCGTGCACGCGCCGATCGGGATCGTAGAGATACAAGGTGCCACCCGACATACCCGCGGCGAGGTTACGGCCCACGTTGCCAAGGATCACGACGACGCCGCCGGTCATGTACTCACAGGCATGATCACCGGTTCCCTCGACCACAATGGTGGCCCCGGAATTACGAACAGCGCACCGTTCGCCCACGACACCGCTGATGAAGATCTCTCCTGCGGTGGCGCCGTAGCCAATCACGTTGCCCGCAATAATATTTTCGTCGCTCGCGAACGTCGACAACGGTGAAGGTCGAATAATGATTCGTCCCCCAGAGAGCCCCTTGCCGGCGTAGTCGTTGGTATCACCCGTGAGGCGAAGTGTCAGGCCCGACGGGATGAATGCGCCAAGACTCTGGCCGGACGATCCGTCGAGGTCGATCTGGATATGGTCGTCGGCGAGGACCTGGGCGCCGAGGGCCCTAGTGATCGCGCTACCGGTGAGCGTGCCCACGGTCCGGTTCACGTTACGTACCGGTGTCGTCAAGTGCAGAGGCGTTCCCCTGGTCGCGGCGGTCACCGCGGCGTCAATGAAGGTCCAGTCGAGCGCACCGTCGAGGCCATGCTCTTGCTTCACGCTCTGGTGACGTTGGTCCGGGTCGACGTCACGCAAGAGCGCAGAGAGATCGAGGTCGTTCGCGCGATCGTCGAGGGGCTCGAGCGCAATACGGGAAGTGTCGCCAATTACTTCATCGAGGGTACGTGCACCGAGCAGAGCGAGATACTCGCGGACCTCTTCGGCGATGAAGTGGAAGAAATTCTCCACGAACTCCGGCTTCCCGTTGAATCGTTCGCGAAGTTTAGGATTCTGTGTCGCAATACCGACGGGACAGGTATCGAGGTGACAGACCCGCATCATGACGCAGCCCGAGACCACGAGAGGAGCGGTGGCGAAACCGAACTCTTCGGCGCCCAGTAGAGCGGCGATGATGACGTCACGTCCCGTCTTCAGTTGTCCGTCGACTTGCACGACCACTCGACTTCGCAGTCCATTCGCGGCGAGCGTCTGGTGCGTTTCAGAAAGTCCCAGCTCCCAGGCGGTGCCGGCATGTTTGAGTGACGTTAGGGGGGCGGCGCCCGTGCCGCCGTCATGACCAGAGATCAAGATTACGTCGGCGTGCGCCTTGGCGACCCCGGCGGCGATCGTGCCCACCCCCTGTTCGCTCACCAGTTTGACGTGGATGCGGGCCTGGTCATTGGCGTTCTTGAGGTCGTAAATCAGTTGCGCGAGGTCTTCAATTGAGTAAATGTCGTGGTGCGGCGGAGGCGATATCAGTCCCACTCCGGGCGTCGAGTGTCGGGTCGCGGCAATCCACGGGTAGACCTTCGAACCGGGTAGTTGGCCGCCCTCGCCCGGTTTGGCGCCCTGTGCCATCTTGATCTGAATATCGTCAGCATTAACCAGATATTTACTGGTGACACCGAAGCGCCCCGACGCCACCTGTTTGATTGCTGACCGGCGGTTGTTATTGCGATCCGAGGTGTCGAAGCGGTCCTCATCCTCCCCACCTTCGCCGGTGTTGGATTTGCCTCCGATGCGATTCATCGCAATCGCGAGCGTCGTATGGGACTCTTCTGATATTGATCCGTACGACATCGCGCCAGTGCTGAAACGCTTGATGATGGAGTCGGCACTTTCCACCTCGTCAATATCGAGTGGACGGGGACTGGGCGTGAGTCGCATCAGGCCGCGGAGCGTTGCGTGATCGACGGTTTGGTCGTCAACGAGCTTCGTGTATTCCTTAAAGATGTCGTAGCGCTTCTCACGCGTCGCGTGCTGCAGCTTCTGGACCGTGCGGGGGTTGAAGAGGTGAATTTCACCATCGCGGCGCCACTGATAGTCGCCGCGGTTACTCAATTCGATACGTTCGCCTCGCGCGGGTTCGAAGGCGCTCGCGTGGAGTTGCAGGACGATCGTGGCGAGGTGGTCGAGCGTGATGCCACCGAGGCGACAGAAGAGCCCGGGAAAGTAGCGGTCGAGTATGTCTTCTGAAATACCAACAGTCTCAAATAACTGGGAGCCAACGTAACTCGCGACGGTGCTCACGCCCATTTTGGACATTGTCTTCACGACGCCTTTATTGAGCGCCTTGCCGTACTGATAGCGCGCTTCGAACGCACTCAGTTCGTCGAGCTCGCCGGCCTCAATTAACTGATCGATCGAGTCGTAGGCGAGGTACGGGCATACCGCCGATGCTCCAAAGCCGAGCAAGAGTGCAACGTGGTGCACTTCGCGCACGTCACCTGACTCCATAATGAGCGCAGCACTGGTGCGAAGGTGTTCGTCGACGAGGCGGTGATGAACGGCCGACGCGAGCAGGAGACTCGGAATCGCCGCGTCGGCGGCTGAAGAATTACGATCCGTGAGGATCACGATATTGGCACCTGCGCGAACTTCGTTGACGACTTCGGTCGTCACGAGGTCGATCGCGTTGGCCAAACGCTCGCCCGGCGTGTCATGGCCGTGCGCGGGGAAGAGTCCCTCGACTACGACGGTCGTGAAGCCGTCTCCTAGTGTTGACTCGGCAATGTAGCGAATCTTGCCCAACTCTTCGACGCTGAGTACCGGTGACGGCAACACAATCTGGTGGCAGTGGCTTTCGGACTGCGTGAGTAGGTTCTCTTCGCCACCAATGGTGACGCGAGTCGATGTCACGAGTTCTTCACGAATTGCGTCGAGCGGTGGATTGGTGACCTGGGCAAATAGTTGCGTGAAGTAATCGAACAAGGACCGTGGAAATTTCGATAGAACCGCGAGGGCGGTGTCGGAACCCATTGATCCAATCGGTTCCTCCCCCACCTCGGCCATGTGTAGCACAATGAGCCGCAAGTCCTCTTCGCTGTAACCGAAGCTCTTTTGATGTTGGACGACCGACGCATGACTCGGAGTGAGTAGGGCCGGTGTTTCAATTTCGTCGAGCGAAATCTGCTGCTTCGTGAGCC
>JBBQGY010000097.1:0-6965 GCA_038323435.1 Acidimicrobiales bacterium | reverse complement strand
CATTTTCTCGAATGGCTTGTTCACCAACGTCAGGTACAACCAGCGATAACTGTTCAACGGTGAGCAGTAGCGATGCACGTCACGCACGATGTAATACATCGTGCGTGACGTGCATTTACCTCAATCGGGCTATCGCAAAGTACTACGGGAAATTCATCCTCTACGAGTGGCGACAAAAACAGGAATTTCGCGCTCGGTCTTCGTTTGGTACTCCGCGTAGGGCGGAAATGCCGCGACGGAGCGGGTCCACCATTCGGAACGCTCTTCACCCGTTGCTACGTGCACCGTGACGTCGAAAGGTTCGGGGCCGTCTTGGATTGTGACGGCATCGGGATTTGACGTGAGGTTGTGGTACCACACGGGATGCCTCGGCGCCCCACCCTTTGATGCAATCAGTGCGTAGTCGCCGTCGTGTTCAACTCGCATCAGGGCGGTCTTTCGGATCTTTCCGCTTTTGTTGCCCCGAGTCGTGACGACGATGATCGGTAGTCCGGTGTCGCGCAGTGTGTTCGCCTCGCGACCCCCGGATCGTTCGTAGGCCTCCACTTGGTTGCGAACCCATTCGGCGGGACTTGGCTCGTAGTCACCTTCAAGTGGCATGGCGTCGATCTCCCTACTCTCGGTAGTTCACTGCTGTGAAAGTGAGTGTATTCGAGCACGTTACCGAAGGGAACGTCACAGTGCGGGCCAATTGTTTGAGAATCTGATTGAGATGACCGGTGGAACGCACATGCTTAGTTAGATGGTTCGTGCGCCGGGCAACGAAATCAGTTGAAGTTGCGGGCGCTCTTGTTCAGGGCTCTTTTCTTGACACGATGGCCGCACCAAGTAGTGGCTGTTCCATTTTCTTGTTGAACACGTAACGCTCGATTATGCGCGATGACGTTGTAGGAGTAAATTAACGACCACATTGACAGTTGGCGATCGATCCGTTAAACAAGGTCAATGACCCAGCGCATCCACCAAGTCGTAAAATTTCTGGCCTCGAGCGAACTGATTTACGAGTATCTTCTCGACGCCGAGCGATTCTCAAGTTTCACGGGTGCTCCCGCCGTCATCGATCGAGTACCCGGGGGCGAGTTTTCGCTCTTCGGTGGTCAAATTGTCGGTCGAAATATTGAATTGAACCCTTCAGAATTGATTGTGCAGGCGTGGCGAGTCGGTGGTTGGGGACGCGGCGAATATTCAATCGCACGTTTCGAGTTAGCGAACGACTCAGGGGCCTGCTCGTTGACGTTTGACCATCTCGGTTTTCCCGAAGAGGCATTCGATAACCTCGACGCAGGGTGGCATCAAATGTATTGGGAGCCAATCCGCCGGGGATTGGTAGCGTGAGCCGCAAAGGCTGAATGACTCTGCACCGTGCAGCGTCCGCACCAGCAGGCGCTTCGTCTGATGGGATTTGATTGTGCCACGAGCGCTGTCACATTTCGCTCAGCGGTGCAGAGGAACGTAGAACGGAGTCAGAGATGGACAACAGTCAGGCCCGGATTTTGCTCAGTGCCGAACGAGCGCGAGTCGAGGAACTATTGAGCGACCTACGCCGCAACCGTCGAGCCGATCGCTCGGCGGCGGGTGAACAGGGCGACATGAGCGACCCGGCCGAATCGTTCGTCACAGAGGGCACCGACGATGCAATCGCGCTTGGAATGACTCGACGTTTAGAGGCAATCGAGCGTGCCGAAATGCGACTCGCCGCTGGCACGTACGGTCATTCCGTCGAAAGTGGCGAACTCATTCCCGACGAACGGCTCGAAGCCGATCCCGCCGCCGAGCTCACGGTGGAAGAAGCACTCGGACTCACGTAGGCATCGGTTCGACGACGTTGGACTACCGAACTTTGTCGTAGCCTCGCGCTGATTCGTTTGATTCGGCGCGTACATCTCGGGATGAACGTGTTGACTGTTGTAGCGTCTCTTTGTTCTTGAACGAAGCGCAACTATTGGTGATTGATGCTGCGCGCTGGTACTGCGGCGGTAATACGCTCGCTACCGGCAACCGTTTCGCGAGAACGTTCAGGCTCGAGAAACGAAAGCCGTTTGTAGGTGGATTGACGTTTATCTCGTTCGCCAACTAATGAATTGGCGTCACCACGCTCTTTGACCGCAACTCGCCTGATGGCATCGGTGAGCCGATGGGTCTATCGTCAAGTTCTCTGGCGCGGGTGCGCTCTACGAAGGAGTCCAATGGAACTGCAAGGAAAAACAGCGGTCATCACCGGAGGTGCGAGTGGGATCGGGCTGGCCACCGCGAAGCAGTTGGCAGCGTCCGGGGTACAGATCGTGCTCGGCGACATTGAAGATGCGGTGCTGCAGTCGGCGGTCGAAGAACTTCGTTCCAACGGCGCCAAGGTCATTGGTATCCAGGGTGATGTGTCGAGTGAAGCCGACGTCGTGGCGATGCGCGACGCGGCACTCGCTGAGTTTGGTGCCGTACACATTGTGTTCAATAACGCCGGCGTCGGCGGTGGGATGGCGATTGGCACACCGAAGAAAGTATGGGACTGGGTACTCGACGTGAATCTGGGCGGGGTGATCAACGGCGTGAACGCGTTCGTACCGCTTTTCCTCGAACAAAACGAAGGCCACGTGGTGAACACGGCATCGGAATCGGGACTCGTGGGAAGTGCCGGTTCGGGGCCGTACTGCGCGAGCAAGTTCGCCGTGGTGGGACTCTCCGAAGCGCTCTTTCATGAACTTGCCATCTACGGCAAAAACGTGCACGTCACGGTGCTCTGCCCCAATTTTGTGCGTACGAGGATCAACGAATCCCAACGCAACATGCCCCGTGACCTGGTAAGTAGTGATGACAATCCTCTGGCAACGATGGCGAAGAAAATTGCCGACGATCTCGTGAACGCGGGTATTGATCCAGCTGAAGTAGCCCGCGCGGTGCAAGACGCGATTGTCAACAACAAGTTCTGGATCCTCACCAACGAACACTCAGCGACTCGCATCACCGAACAACGACTGGAGTGGATGCGCGGAGGGCGCCCACCGAGGGCGATGAAGATGACCGCGACGAACTAGCGATCGATACCACTCGGCAATTGATCGATGGGCCAGTCGAGCAACGACACCGCACTGCGACACGCGAAACGGTCGGTCATTCCGGCCACGTACGCAACCGCGAGTTCGAGGGCCACGGCGGCGCTTTCGAGATCGCCGTTTCGCTCGTCGACGTCACCAATGTGGTACGGGTTGGCGACGTAGAACTCAACGAGTGCGCGTAACATTGCCACCACCGCGTTGGCCTGTTGACGTGACGCACTACGCAAATAAATCGTCTCGTAATTGAACGATCGAAAGGCCGCGAGCGACTCGGAGTGGCGAGCGTCCATCCCGATGACGCCGGTAGTACGGATTGTGCCGATCATGGCATTAATGAACGTACCGAGTTGCTGGCTTCGTCGATCGCCGCCGCGACTGCTTACGAGCTCGGGCAGCGCGTCGGGGGTCACGATGCCCGCCGATACCGCGTCTTCGAAGTCGTGACAGACGTAGGCAATACGGTCGGCCCAGCTCACCACTTCTCCCTCGGGCGTGCTGGGCGCCGGTCGCGACCACGAATGATTGCGAATTCCGTCGAGGGTTTCGAGACAGAGATTGAGTGGCAGGAGCGACACGTCCGCACCCCACGTCGCGTGGTCGAATCCGCCCGGGACGTACGGATCGAGCGCCTCTTCACTGGCGTGGCCGCCGGGGCCGTGACCGCAGTCGTGACCGAGGGCAATTGCTTCAGTCAGCGCCACGTTCAATCCCACGGCCCGAGCAATACCGGTCGCGACCTGAGCCACCTCGAGGGCGTGGGTGAGACGAGTGCGCATGTGATCGTCAGGAAACACGAAGACCTGGGTCTTGCCGGCGAGACGGCGAAAGGCGGTCGAATGAAGTATCCGGTCGCGGTCGCGTTCGAAACAGGTTCGAAATTCGTCGGGCGCTTCGGGCCGGACCCGGTTCCCGGCCCCGTGGCTCCTCGTCGCGCCGCCGGCCAGCAATCTATCGAGCCGCTCTTCACGCTCGGCTAGTGAACTATCGGGGCCGGCGCCGGAAGGAGCGACGATATCAATTGTCGCGTTCGAGTCGCTATGAGCAACCGTGACGTCGTCGGCCGAGCCTTCGTAGCCCTCCATGGTCGCCGCCCAACGGCGACTTCGCTCTGACGGGGTGTCATTTATCACGTTCATCATCATGCCCCAGCGCCGTAGCATGGGGAAAGTCGCCAACGTGGCAGAGGAGTCATCATGGATATTCGTATAGGCATCGTGCAGTCGATGAAGGAGATCGAGGTCGAGCTTCCCGAAGACGCCAAGCGTGACGAGGTCATGAAGGAAGTCGAGGCCGCCCTCGGCGGTGACACGGTGCTGTGGCTCACCGATCGCAAAGGTCGCCGTGTCGGGGTCCCCGCGTCGAGAATCGCGTACGTCGAACTCGGCACGCCGGCGAGCGATCGCGTCGTCGGTTTCGGCACGGCCTGACTCCGAAACGATTCCAGCGGTGATTGACTATCACTTGCATCTGTGGCCACACTCGGAGTCATCGGTGTGGTTCAAACTCGACCAGATCGCGGCGTACTGCGACGAGGCCTCGACCCACGGCGTGACCGAACTCGCACTCACCGAACACGCCAATCGATTCGTTGACGTGATGGCGGCCGTCGGACCCTTCTGGGAACGGTACGGGCACGAACCAACGAGTCCGGCCATGGCGCAGTACTTTGACTTTCACGCGCGCAGTTCGCTCGACGAGTACGTCACGCTCGCCCAGGCAGCGAAGGACGAAGGGCTGCCGGTAAAGATCGGCCTCGAAGTCGACTACTACCGCGATCAAATGGACGTGGTCTCGGGGCTGCTGGCGCAGTACCCCTTTGACGTGTTGATTGGTTCAGTTCACTGGCTCGGCACGTGGCAGTTCGACGACATTGACAATGACGTTCAGATGCACCAGTGGACCGTTCGCGACGTTGATCAGTGTTGGGCGGACTACGCGCGCGCCCTCGACGAGCTCTGTGCGTCCCACGCCGTCGACGTACTCGCGCACCCCGACCTGATCAAGGTCGCGCGCTACTTCGCGTCCACGCCCGGTGATTTCTGGGACCTCATGACCGAGTCGGCCGCGCGCGCGGACGTCTCCATTGAGTGTTCGTCGGCCGGTTGGGCGAAACCGGTTCACGAGCAGTATCCGGCCGAGGGATTCCTCGACCGCCTCGTGGACAGAGGCCTGACGTTCACGACCGCGAGCGACGCGCACCGCCGCGAGCGAGTGGGCGAGCGGGCCGGTGATTTAGCGGAGCTCTTAGAACGTCGAGGCGTGCACGAACTCGCGAGTTACACCGGGCGCACGCGCGAGATGATTGCCCTGCGAGCGCCGTAATGGCGACGCTCGCCGAGCTGGCCTCGCAACGTACGTCGCTCGACGAGCGCACCATCGACCATTTACTGCGCCTCACCGCGTCGTGGTCGTTGCTCTCGGACCTTTCATTTTCCGACATGTTATTAATGGCGAAAGTGCACGAGCCCTCGATTGGCGCCGGAAACTTCGTGGTACTCGGTCAGATGCGACCCAACAATCGCTCAACACTCGTCAACGAAGACCTCGTCGGAACGACACAGCGATCCGACGCGTGGCCCCTGGTGCGCCTCGCCTTCGAGAGTGGCACGAAGATCGTGGGCGAAGTACAACTCGAGACCATTGATGACGTCGTGCCGGTGTGGTGCATCCCGGTGCGCTTCAATGGTCAGATTGTCGCGATCATGGTCCGCCTGCAGGGGCCGCTGCGGGGCCCCGCGTCGCTCTACGAACAGGCCTACTTATCGATCTTCGAGCGGTTGTGTTCCATGGTGGCGGATTCGGCCTTCCCGTACCGCGAAGAGGACGTCGCCGGTGCCGGTCTGCCGCGCGTGGGCGACGGCATCATCTTGATCGACGGACGCGGCCGCGTGGAGTTCGCCACGCCCAACGCGACCAATGCACTGCACCGACTCGGCATCTACGCACCCACGGAAGGTCGCACGTTGCGCGAGCTGGGACTCAAGGTCCGCGTCGTCGAGCGGTCCCTCGATTTTGCCATTCCCGCTATGGAAGAGATCGACCAGGGCGATGACGTGGCGATCCTCTTTCACTGTGTGCCGCTCACCGAACACGGCGCCGTGACGGGTGTGGTGACATTAATGCGCGACGTGTCGGACCTGCGTCAACTCAATCGTCTGGTACTCAACAAAGAGGCGGCCGTGCGAGAGGTCCACCACCGAGTGAAAAACAACCTCCAGACGATCTCGTCTCTGCTTCGCCTACAGGCCCGACGGAGTGACGAGCCCGAGACGCGTATTGCGTTGGGCGAAGCCGAGCGTCGCGTTCGCTCTATTGCCGTGGTCCACGAAGTGCTATCGCGCGAGCCGGGTGAGGAAGTGATCTTTGACGAGATCGTCCGGTCCCTGGTGTTGTTGGTCGAAGACACCGTGCTCGCCCTGCATCCCGTGGAGATTGTCGTCAACGGTGATCTGGGCACCCTCTCGACAGATTTGGCGACGCCGCTCGCCGTCGCCCTGGCCGAGTTATTGACCAACGCGGTCGAACACGCGTTCACCGGTTTTGGAGGCACGGAGAACGACCACGTCGGCGTGGTGACGCTCAATCTCTACCAAGAAAAGGACTACGCGATTGCCGAGATCCGCGACAACGGTCGCGGACTCGGTGAGAATTTCTCGCTCGATGTACCCACGAGCTTGGGTCTCTCGATTGTGCGCGACATTATTCGCGCGCAGTTACACGGAACAATTGAGATGAGCAACGTGGCCTACGCCGATGGCGGCGGCACGTTCGTGCGCGTAGTGGTCCCGTTGACCGCGCGACTCTAGGAGTTCGCGCGACGGCGAGCGGCCAACCACTGCTTACGCAGTTTGCGGCGCTCGTCTTCGGTCGTTCCGCCCCAGACGCCGGACTCCTGGTTCGTCGCGAGCGCGAACT
>JBBQGY010000096.1:0-6986 GCA_038323435.1 Acidimicrobiales bacterium | reverse complement strand
CGGAACCTCTCAGCCCAAATGGGACACTTTGAGATTATCGTCTAAGCCCTCACCTCCTCTAAAACCGGCGGATTGATCCACACGACTTGGTCGATTTCGAGGGCCCGAGGTGGCCGGTTTCGGAATCGTTCAGGGTGGACCGCGTAAGCGGCGTTGAGGGTTGCTTGGCGTTGGTCGCGGACCTCGAGGTAGGTGCCAGTGTGGACCGACGCCGGAGTGTGCAGTGCGATTCCCAGGTGACGGTGTTCGGCGTTATAGAACGCGAAGAATCGCGTGCAGAACTCGTGGGTCTCCTCGATGGAAGAGAAGCGGGCCGGGAACGCCGGACAGTACTTCAAGGTCTTGAACTGAGACTCGGAGTAGGGGTTGTCGTTGCTGACTCGCGGGCGTGAATGACTGCGTTCAACTCCGAGGTCGACGAGGAGTTCTGACACCACCTTCGAACGCATGGAGGATCCTCGATCGGCGTGAATCGTCAACTGACCGCGGTCGACGTTTTGAGAATCGATGGCTTCTTCCAAGAAGTCCTGCGCCAGGGCATCGGATTCGACGGTGGCCAGTAGCCAATTAACGACGAAGCGGCTGAAGATGTCAAGCACCACGTAGAGCTGATAGAAGACGCGCTTCTCGGGTCCGCGTAGTTTGGTTATATCCCAACTCCAGACCTGATTAGGTCCCGAGGCCATGAGTACAGGAATCTTCTTCGCCGGGTGGGTTCGTTGACCTCTGCGGTCACCGGCCTCGTCGACTTCGGCGAGTATGCGGTGCATGGTGGCGCGAGAACACAGGTAGATACCCTGATCTAACGCACTCGCCCAGACGTGGTCGACGCTGGCGTCAACGTACTGCGCGCTGTGGAGCAAATCGAGCACGGCACGGCGTTCATCGGGATCCAACTTGTTCGAGGGCTCTCGGGCCCTGGTGATCGCGCACGGCTCCTCTGGTGCGCATTCCGGCGCGTCATTCTTGGCGTGGCGATAGAACGTCGACTTAGAAACACCGACTAACTGACAGGCCCGACGAACACTCACCAGGGCCGTGAGGCCCTGGTGAGTGGCGTTGACCACGTCGTCTACTTCCTGATCTCGTCTGCGCTCTCGGCCAACAACTCCAAGAACGCGGAAGCTTTTCCCATCAGGTCGAGTGCCGCCCTCGATTTCTTGAGGTCGCTCTTGAGGCGCTCGTTTTCACGTCGCAGCTTTTCGGCCTCGGCGTGACTCATCACCACTGGACTACGAACTTTGCTGGCGGGAGCAGTCGCCTTATCACGAGACCGACGCCACTTGGTGACCTGGGAAGAGTAGACGTGGTGACGGCGGAGCACCGCACCCTTCTCGCCAATTTCGGCGACGTCGTGTTCTTGCACGATGGCGAGCTTCTCTTCTTCGGAGAAGGACCGTCGTCGCGGAAGTGCGGCTGGATCTGGTGGAGAATTCACCTCTCCAGTATTGGCTGGATGGGACGTAATTGGTTGGTCGAGAACCGACATGACTGTGAAGCTTTCTGTGACGCCCTAATTGAGTGTTGAACTACAGCGGGTGTCCCACTTTTCGCTGAGAGATAGGGTTGTCGTTACTTGGCGTGGCTCTCGGCATCGATCACTTGCTCGATGCCTCTGTCTCGTGAATGCAACCTCGCCAACATCGGATCTCTTGATCACTACATCACAATTGGGAAGACGATCGAATAATTGTCGACGTCCAACAAGGTCGCCAAGCCAGTGGTGACGGCTCTGTCACCTTTTCTACACCGTCATTTCGCGCTCAGTTTCCCAAGAAGATGAAACGTGTGTGAACTCGAATCGAGGCCCAGCAAAATCTTCAACGACGAGATAGTCTGACCACGAATCGCCATTGTGGCGCTTCGTATGTTGAAGGAGACACTTGATGGCATTTCAGAAACTCAAAGTGGCGCTCGTTGCCGCGGCGACGATGTCCAGCGTGGTGGGTGTAGGACTCTTCGCCTCGTCGAACGCGGCCAATGCGTCGACGATGGTGAACTGGGCCAAAGTGACGCATCTGACCAAGACCGGTCCTACTTCAATGACGGCACTCGTGAAGGCCGCCAAGAAGGAAGGCAAACTCAACGTTATTGCGCTGCCACCAAACTGGGCCAACTACGGTCAGTTGATTTCAGGCTTCCACGCAAAGTACGGCATCAAGGTCAACTCGGAGAATCCCAACGGTTCGAGCGCGCAAGAAGTGACGGCGCTCACCACCGATAAGGGCCGATCGATCGCGCCCGACGTCATCGACGTTGGTACCAGCTACGCCTTGACGGCAAAATCGTCCGGCCTCTTGGCGCCCTACCGAGTATCGACCTGGAGCGAAATCCCGGCGGCGCTCAAAGACGCCAAGGGTTACTGGTTCGATGACTACGGCGGCTACGTGGCCATTGGCTGCAACTCCGCCACCGTCAAGTGTCCGACCTCGTTCGCGCAGATGCTGTCCGCGAAGTCCTCGTCGGGCTACAAGATTGGACTGAACGACAGTCCACTCAACTCGAACTCCGCACTCGCCGGTGTCATCGCCGCGGCGGTCGCGAACCATGGGTCGCTCAGCAACGTGGCACCCGGCGTGAGGTACTTCGCCAAACTGAATGCCAACGGTACTTTCGTACCGATCATTGCGAACGCGGCGACGGTTCAGAGCGGCGCGACGAACATTGTCATCTGGTGGGACTACCTCCAGGCGAGCGGCATCAGCCCATCGGTAAAGACGTGGAAGGTTGTCGTGCCGAGCGACGCGGCGGTT
Organism: Acidimicrobiales bacterium; assembly: GCA_038323435.1. Classification (GTDB taxonomy): domain Bacteria; phylum Actinomycetota; class Acidimicrobiia; order Acidimicrobiales; family RAAP-2; genus RAAP-2. Next base: position 4,233 of record JBBQGY010000096.1, on the reverse strand, counting down.
GGTGAGTACTACTCACAGGCCATCAGCTCGTCGGCGCCGAATCCTGCCGCGGCTCGTCTCTGGGAAGAGTACCTGTACTCGGTCACCGGCCAGAACCTCTGGCTGAAGGGCGAGGCGCGCCCGGTTGAGCTCGCCTACATGCAGGCGCACCACCAGGCGAACGCGGCGTGGCTGGCGAAGTTGCCCGCCATCCCGGCGGGTGCCAACTCAATGTTCCCGACTACCGCACAGATCGCCGCTGCTGCAACGGTCGTGACGAACTCGTGGGCGACGAAGGTCGGCGCGGGCTGAGTAGAACTACGAGGTGAATCCTTTAATTTTTGATGGCGATATGGCTGTCGGCGGTGCGGGCGCTTCGGCGTCGGCGCCGCCGACGGCCGGCGTTGTGACGCGTCCCTCGCGTCGCGCGCTACGTCGCGTTGGATTCCCGATACTCGCCATGTCGCCGTTCGTCATCTTTACGTTTATCGGTCTGGGCATTCCAGTGCTCGCGGTGATCGACCACGCGTTTCGCACTGAGAAGGGCCATCTCACGACGGCCAATTTGCGGGTGGTCTCTCACGGCGTGTACCGACTTGGTTTCGAAAACAGCATCAAGCTCTCGCTGATCGAGTCGATCCTGCCGGGCATACTGGGGGTCTTTCTCGCCTACGCGATCCTCACGTCATCGCATGGATGGCTGCGACCTCTGGTCACGACCGCATCGGGCGTGCTCGCGAACTTCGGCGGTATCAACTTGACCTTTATGTTCATTGCGTCGCTCGGCTCCACCGGTGTACTCACCGTCTGGTTGAAGTCGGTGCACCTCGACCCGTGGAACTACGGCTTCAACCTCTATACCTTCTACGGCGTGGCTTTCGTGTACATGTACTTCCAAATTCCGCTGATGGTCCTGGTGATTACCCCGGCGCTGGGTGCGCTGCGCACGTCGTGGCGCGAGGCGGCCCAGAACATGGGCGCCTCAAATTGGCAGTACTGGCGTCACGTGGGCGTACCGGTGCTGTTGCCCTCGATACTCGGCGCGATGCTGCTGCTCTTTGGCAGCGCCTTCGCCGCCTACGCTACGGCCCAGTCACTCACTGGTGGCATCATCGCCCTGTCACCGATTCAGATTGGCAACCTTATGAACGGCAATGTTCTAAGTGGGCAAGTGAACGTTGGTTACGCGATTGGTCTGGGAATGTTGGTGGTTCTCACCGTCACCATGGTCCTCTACGGCCTCGTGCGTCGAAGGGCGTCTAAGTGGCTTCAGTAAGTATTCCCGGGGAGTACGCCTTCGTCGACGCGAATTTCGGTGACAGTCCGCCGGTTCCTGCGACGCAACGTCGAAGGCGAGTGCGATGGTGGCGCGGCGTGGTGCTGCTCGTTGCCGGTGCCTACTTCTTCTTGCCGATCTACGCCGGCCTCAAGTTCACCTTTCAGGATATTTACGGAAAATTCTCCTTCCAGGCGGTAAAGAATCTGCCCACTGCACCCGGCTTTCACGATGCGTTCTGGCTCTCGATGCGCCTCGGTCTCATTACCGTCGCGGTGTCGGCGGTACTGCTCGTACCGACGTCGATTTACGTGCGTTTGCGTCTGCCGCGATTGCGCCCGCTGCTCGAGTTCGTCACGATCCTGCCAATTGTCATTCCGCCGATCATCCTGATCCTCGGCGTGCTCGGTTCGGCACCACTCTGGGCGAAGTCGTCGCCGTACCTGCTGAGCTTCGAGTACGTCATCTTGTCGATGCCCTTCGTCTACCGCTCCCTCGATGCCGGGCTGAGCGCAATTGATCTAAAGACGCTGGTCGAGGCGTCGAGGTCACTCGGTGGGTCGTGGGTGCAGACCATCTGGCGAGTGGTGTTGCCGAATATGCGTCCGGCGCTACTTTCGGCGATGGTGTTGACACTGGCGCTGGTGTTAGGTGAGTACACCATGGCGCTGCTCGACGGCTGGAACACGATTCCGGTGTGGATTGCCCAGTTCAATACGGCCTCTGATGGCCACATCCAGGTGGCGGCCTCAATGATTGGGCTCGTTGGCACTTGGATCATCCTTACCGTCATCGTGTCGCTCGATCGATCGGGCACTCGTCGATCGAGACGACGAGTGCGAACTATTCAGACCACCAAGGAGCAATAGTGTCCAACTCGTTGACGACGTCGACCACCGGTGCCAGGGTCGACCTTGAGAATCTCGTGCGCGAGTACGGATTGGTGCAGGCGCTGAACGGTTTCTCGCTGTCGATTGAACCGGGGGAGTTCGTGGCGTTGCTCGGACCTTCGGGATGTGGAAAGACCACGGCACTGCGCGTCCTCGCCGGTTTCGAGCAACCCGACGCCGGGCGCGTCATGGTTGACGGCAACGATCTGGCAAACGTGAGCGCCCAGAAGCGTGACATGGGGATGGTCTTTCAGAGTTACTCGCTCTTTCCAAATATGAATGCCCTCCACAACGTTGCCTTTGGACTGCGCATGCGCAAGAAATCTGCTCACGATCGTAAGAAGAAGTCGGCCGAATTGCTTGAACTCGTCGGACTGAGCGACCAGGCCGCCAAGTACCCCCACCAGATGTCGGGTGGCCAGCAGCAGCGAGTGGCGTTGGCGCGCGCGCTCGCGATCGAGCCGCGTGTGCTGTTGCTCGACGAACCGCTGTCGGCGCTCGACGCCAAGGTCCGCGCTGAACTGCGCGACCAGATTCGCTCCCTGCAGCAACGTCTCGCGATCACTACGGTCTTCGTTACCCACGATCAGGAGGAGGCCCTTTCAATGGCCGACCGAGTCTGCGTGATGTCCGGTGGTCGCATCGAGCAGATGGCCACACCCGCCGAGTTGTACGCGCGTCCGTCCACGGCCTTCGTCGCACAGTTCGTTGGCACGTCGAGTCGAATTCCCGTCAATCTCGCGGGCCACGAGGTGGAGATCTTTGGCCAGCGATTTCCCGTTCGCTCGAGTGACGCAGGAATCACCGCAAGTCCGCTCGACGCACTACTTCGCCCCGAGGAGATCGTCATCGACGTTGATCCAGTGGGCGGAGGCTTCGTCACCCACAAGAGTTTCTTTGGCGCCACGACTCGACTCGTCGTCCAAGTAGGGGAGATTCCGATTCGTGTCGATGTTCGAAGTGATCTGGCTACCGACATCGAACTCGGGACTCACGTTCGCCCACGTGTCGTCGCTCGCGACGTTTTGATTGCGCCTCGCCTCGCGCCGAGTGAACTTCCGATCCACTAAACCGTGATGCGCCGATCTTCGCGAAGAGTTCTTGGTTTTGCGTCACCGGCGCAAACAAAACAACGAAATAATTTGTGAGTTCCACGTAGGCTCTTCGATGTGCGAAATGATAACCCACTGGTAACGCGAATGCAGGGATTCGGCACCACGATTTTCTCTGAGATGTCCGCGCTGGCGGAAGCGACGAACAGCATCAACCTCGGTCAGGGCTTCCCCGATACTGATGGCCCCGAAGAACTGTTGGCCGACGCGATCTGCGCGATCCGTGAAGGATTCAATCAGTACCCGCCGGGAATGGGGCTCTTCGAATTACGCCACGCCATCAGTGAACACCACCGACGTTGCTACGACCTCGACTACGACCCAGGCAGCGAGATTCTGGTCACTGCGGGCGCCACCGAGGCACTCGCCGCGGCGGTTCTTGCGTTGACCGGAGTCGGCGACGAAGTGATTGTGTTCGAGCCGTATTACGACTCGTACGCAGCCGCCATAGCGCTGGCGGGGGCACAGCGCCGCACGGTAGCGCTTCGCCGCGACGGCAGCGGCGAGAACTCCGAGTGGCTCTTTGACCCCGATGAGTTGCGCGCAGCGGTTACCAGCCGTACGAAGGCACTCGTGCTGAACACGCCGCACAACCCGACCGGCAAAGTATTTACCCGCGCTGAACTCGAATTAATCGCCGACGTTGCCGAGCGTCACGACCTGGTGATTATCGCCGACGAAGTGTACGAGCACCTCGTCTTTGACGGCCGTTCCCACGTTCCCATCGCTACCCTTCGCGACATGCGCGAGCGAACGGTCATGATCGGAAGCGCGGGAAAGTCATTCAGCGTGACCGGATGGAAGATTGGTTGGGTTGCGGCACCGGTGGCGCTCTTAGGTGCGGTGCGCACGGTGAAGCAGTTCCTGACGTACGTAAACGGGGCGCCGTTCCAGCCGGCCATTGCGATCGCCCTCGGTCATGAACCGCCGTACTATGACCACATCCGCTCGCAACTTCACGAGCAACGGGATCGTC
>JBBQGY010000095.1:0-7034 GCA_038323435.1 Acidimicrobiales bacterium | reverse complement strand
TGCAAACAGCCCGGCACTTTGTAGGTGCCGGTGTCATTGATGAAGGCGTTCGGTGACAGTACGCCGGTCTGAAGTTGCGCCGTGGCCGACACCATTTTGAAGGTACTGCCTGGAGTGTAGAGACCCTGAATTGCGAAGTTGTTGAATGCCCCCACATTCAATAACTGGTGAAATTGACTGTTCGAAAGACCGTTCACGAACGTCGAGAGGTTGTACGAGGGGTAACTCGACATTGCGAGTACCGCGCCCGTATTGGGATCGAGCACGATCGCCGCACCGTTGGGCGCGGGGGGCAGTTTGCCCGAACGCGGATCCGGAGTCTTACGGACGTTCAGAATGTCGCCCGCGAGGTAGGAGTCGAGGGCGCGCTGCAGTCCCGCGTCAATGTTCAACACGACCGAGTTTCCAACCGATGGCTGCGTCGTGTGCAATGTGCCGATGACGTTGCCCGACGCGTCCACTTCAAGGGTCCTCGTGCCATCGCGTCCGCGAAGATACTGCTCGTAAAAGGCCTCAATGCCGGTCTTGCCAATGGTTGAGTCGGTCTTGTAGCCAGCGTTCGGATTCGCGGCAATCTCCGAGTTATTGATGGGCCCGACGTAGCCGAGAACTTGAGAACCGACGTTTCCTCCGAACGGGTACGTACGAGTTGAGACGTTGAGCACCGAGACACCAGGAAACTCGGAGGGATGCAACTCGATGAACTCCACGACGCGCGAAGGAGCGTTACTCATGATCGGCGCCGGTTGATACGGATCGTATTGCAAATTGTTGAGGAAACCGTTGATCTGTTTGACAGTTAGCCCCGTCAATGACGAAAGTGAACCAATAACTTTCGGATCAATCTGTGCTTCGGCCCGCGAAAGCCTTATCTCAGTTGTGGCTACGTTGGCCACCAGCGGCGTGCCCGACCGGTCCACGATGAGTCCGCGCGATGCGGGGATGGTACTCACGTGAAGGGAGTTGGACTGCACGGAGGCGACCGACGTCTTGTAATCGAGAATCTGCAAAATGAAGAGGCGACCGATCAGCAGCACGAACAAAATGAGAAAGAAGCCACCAATGACGAGCCAGCGCCGTTCGGGTCGTGACTGTACGTCACCCGGTTGAGCCACGAGGTCACGAATGCCCACGGGCTTGGGTTCGTTGATGCTTCGTCCCCTGCCCCGAAAGGGATGCAGTGAGACCCAGGGGCGCCAGAGACGCGAGAACCACGAACCGCTCGATCGGTCACGCCACGATCCCCTCATCGACGAGCCCGAACTCCGACGTTGCCGACAATCCGAGCGACCCGAGCGACGGGCCGAGCGAGCACCAAAAATGCCACGGCATTCACGATCATGGACGCGAGTGTGCCCGCACGCCACATCGAAAAGTGAAAGGTCACGAATCCACCCGTCACGTAGATGAGCGGTGCGACAAAACCGGCACCGGCACAGAGCGCCGGTGTCACCCACCACGCGGCCGAATCGAGATCGCCCACGCCTTCTTTACCCAACCGCGACGCACCGTACGCGAGGAGGACACCGACGACGGCCGTCAGACCGAACGGCGTCACGGCGTGCGTGTCAAAAAAGACACCGGCGACAACGGCACACCAGAGAGCGAGCACCGTGAAACCACCGAGACCCAACGCAAACGGCCAGAGCCACACCAACATGATGACGACTCCGGAGAATCGCAGTGGCGAAAGAATAGAGAGCTGGAGCGCCACGACAAAGAGGGTCACCACGGTGACCGGAATGAGTGCCCTGCTCACGTAGAGGGCTCCCACAGCACCACGTCGACGTACATCATGGTTCGCAGATCCGCGACGGGATGCAGCGTGAGATCGTACGTCGCCGCGCCGGGCGTGAGCGAAATGTTGGCGACACTCGCGACCGGAAGTCCCGGCGGGTAGAGCCCTCCCGTGAGCCCATCTGTCGACAGTATGGTCCCGGGCTTAATCGCGGTATTCAACGCCACCGAGGTCGCCGCGAGTCCGTTGTCGACCCCCCGGCCACTGACGACGAGCGACGTGTGACCGTTGCCAAAGGTCACCCCCACCGAAGAGTTGACGTCGGTGATCAGTCGAACGGTCGCACCGTAAGGCGTGGTGGCGATCACGGTACCGATCAGTCCGCCATTGGCGACGACCGGCATGCCCACGAGCACTCCCTCGCTACGGCCCTGGGAGATGTCGACGGTGGCGGCAAAATTCGTAGGCGAGAGCGACGTCACTTGTGCAGCGACCGTCTGAAGTGAGCCCACGAAGGGAACGTACAATTGGGACGTGATTTCATGGAGTTGGCGGTTGAGCGCCCATACTTCGTTGGCCTTCAATCCCGCTTGACCCAACTGATAACGAAGTCGCTGATTCTGGGCCACGACGTCGGAGTAGTTCACCGCCCCCGCGAGTAGGTGTCCAATCGGACGGGCAATCACGTCGACGGTCCAACTGAATGGTGCGACCACGAGATTGGCGGCCTTGCGCAGACCCGACACCACGCCACCGCTCAGATAGAGCACCGTCACCAGTGCGGTGACAACGACGCCGATTGTCCAGGTACGACGCCTCGTCCGGTCGGTGGCCACCGCTTAGCGCGAAGGGCTGGTCTTCAACATGCGCGCGAAGACGTCGAGCTCTTCGAGGCACATGCCGCTACCGAGCGCCACGCAGTTCAAAGGGTCATTCGCCACAATGATCGGCATGTTCGTTTCGGCTTCGAGTCGAGCAGCAATGCCCGCCAGAAGTGCGCCACCACCGGTCAGCACGATCCCCTGTTCCATCAGGTCAGATGACAACTCCGGCGGCGTGCGGTCGAGGGTTACCTTTACCGCGTCCACAATGGCCTGCACCGGCTCTTCCATCGCCTTACGGATCTGCTCGGTCGAAATGATGACGGTCTTGGGCAGTCCGGTCACGAGGTCGCGGCCGCGAATCTCGGCGCGCAGCTCCTCTTCGAGAGGGTAGGCCGATCCGAGTTGAATCTTGATCTCTTCGGCGGTGCGCTCACCGAGGGCGAGTTGAAACTCTTTTTTCACGTAGGCAATCAACGCCTCGTCGAGTTCGTCACCACCGACACGGATGGACTGGCTCGTTACGATGCCGCCGAGTGAGATGACGGCGACTTCAGTCGTGCCACCGCCAATGTCGACGACCATGTTGCCGGTCGGTTCGTGAATCGGTAGACCGGCGCCAATCGCCGCGGCCATTGGCTCTTCAATGATGTACGCCTTGCGAGCACCAGCGAACTCGGCCGCCTCCATGACGGCACGTTGCTCGACGCCGGTAATTCCCGACGGCACGCAGATCACCATGCGAGGTTTTGCGAAACGGCGTTGGTGGACGCGGTGAATAAAATAGCGAAGCATCTTCTCACAGATCTCGAAGTCGGCGATGACGCCGTCCTTCAAGGGCCGAATCGCCTGGATGTTGCTCGGCGTTCGACCAATCATGCGCTTGGCTTCCGCGCCGACCGCCAGCGGCTTACCGTCTTTGACGTCGACCGCCACCACCGACGGCTCGTTCAGAACAATGCCGCGACCGCGCACGTAGACCAGGGTGTTCGCGGTGCCGAGGTCCACGGCCATGTCACGGCCTAAGAGTGAGAAACGACTATCAACCATAGAGACCCTTTATGAGGGCTCTGAAACGAGCCCTCTACTTAGGACAAGGCTAGGGCAAGAGTGCCCATCGAGGCCACTGCGCGCACTCAGGCCAGTTGAGGGAAGAAAATACCGATCTCACGAATCGCCGACTCGAGCGAATCCGAGCCGTGCACCAGGTTCTCGCGCGTGTCGCTCGCAAGGTCGCCACGAATGGTTCCGGGCGCCGCGTCGGCGGAATTGGTCGCACCGATGAGGTGGCGCACGACTTGCCACGTCGCGTCGGGGCCTTCGACAACCATGACGAAGGCGGGACCGCGTGTAATGAACGACAAGAGACCGTCGTAGTAGGGCTGGCCCTCGTGTTCGACGTAGTGCCGCGCCGCCGTGTCGCGGTCGAGGGTACGAAGCTCACCGGCCACGAGGGCCAGTCCCTTTTGCTCGATACGGCGAACAATCTCACCAATCAACGAACGTTCGACGCCGTCGGGTTTGACGATGACCAGAGTTCTATCCACGACGTTTCAACTTACTACTTAGGTCAGGTGACGAGAGGGCACGCGCATGACGTCACCGCGCACTTCGGCGACGAGATACAGGCTCCCCGCGACGACGATGAGGTCTTCGTCGGTCGATCGCTCGCGCGCGTGGGCCAACGCCGCGAGTCCACTGGGGTGTTCGTAAGCGACGCCACCGAACGAACGAATCGCCGAGGCGACCTCACTCGCGGCCATTGCGCGTGGTGAGTGTGGCGCGCAACAGTGGAATTCGGTGAAGCCGAGGGCGACGAGTGGTTCGACCATGTCGTCAACGACACGACCCGTGAGCATGCCAATCACGCATCGTCGCGCACCCTCTACGTGGAATGCGCCATCGAGCGTCGCGACGAGTGCTCGAACGCCCGCGGGATTGTGGGCTCCGTCAACGACAATCATTGGCCGTCGCGAAATCAGTTCCATTCGACCGGGCATACGAACGTGCGCGAGTGTGGAGGTCACCACTTCGTCGCCGAGAGCGCGCCCGAGAAACGCTTCAGCGGCCACGATGGCCGTCGCGGCATTGACTCCCTGATGGATTCCGTGTAGCGACACGAGGATTTCCTCGTAGTGCGCAAAGGGGGTACGTACCGAGATCGCCCGTCCACCCAGGGCCAGGTCATTTCGCTCGAGCTCGAAGGTGTCACCGAGTAACCACAGCGTCGCACCGAGATTCTCGGCTCGCTCCCGGGCAGTCTCTACGACGATCGCGTTGGTCGTTGCGACCACGGCTACTCCCCCGGGTCGAAAAATGCCGACTTTGTCCTTCGCAATAGCGCCAATCGTTGTGCCGAGCACCGCCGTGTGGTCGAGGTCGACGTTCGTGAGTACGGCGACGTCACTGGTAATGACGTTGGTGGAGTCCCACGTGCCGCCCATGCCGACCTCAATCACCGCCACGTCCACGCCCTCATCGGAGAAGTGCAACAAGGCGGCAGCGGTTAAGAGTTCGAATCGAGTGAGCACAATGCCGTTGACCGACTCGACGTCCGCGAGGCGCTGCATCAGCCCAATGAACTCTTCGTCATCAATGGGTTCACCGTTCAGCGCAATGCGTTCATTGATCGCGTGGAGATCGGGACTCGTGAAGGTTCCCACTCGCAGTGACGTGGCGGTGAGCAACGCACTAATCACGGTCGTCGTCGTGCCCTTGCCGTTCGTACCGGTCACGTGGATGGCCGGAAAGTCCAACTGGGGTTCGGCCAACATCAACAGGGTGTCGACTATGGGTTGCAGTGACGGCACGTCTTGATGATTTGGAGCGACCCGCTCGAAATCAACGTGCCCCTCTAGCCACGTCAGTGCCTCGTCGTACGTGAAAAATCGCACGGACTAGCTGGCGCGACGGGTACGCGTCGCCTTTCGCATTTCATAGGTGGGGGCAATCTTGTCGCGCACGGACTGCGCGCTCACGATGCACTTGACGACGTCGGTACGACCGGGCACGTCGAACATCGCCTCGAGCAACACGCTTTCGAGAATTGAACGAAGCCCTCGCGCCCCGGTGCCACGCTCGAGAGCGAGGTCGGCAATCGCCTCGAGTGCTTCCTCTTCAATCACGAGTTCCACGCCGTCCATGGCCAGTACTTGCTGGAACTGCTTCACGAGTGAGTTCTTTGGTTCAGTGAGCACTTTGATCAACATGTCGCGGTCGAGTTGCTGCACCGCACTCACGATTGGCAGACGTCCGATGAACTCGGGGATGAGTCCGAACTTCACGAGGTCTTCGGGCAACGCGTGGCGGAAGAGTTCAATGTCACCCTTGCGTATGGATTCGACGGGCTGATTAAAGCCCATTGACTTTTTACCAAGTCGACGCTCGATGATGTCCTCGAGGCCAGCGAAAGCGCCACCACACACGAACAAAATGTTGGCGGTGTCGATATTGATGAACTCCTGGTGGGGATGTTTGCGACCACCTTGGGGCGGCACACTCGCGACCGTACCTTCGAGAATCTTCAACAACGCCTGTTGTACTCCCTCACCCGAGACGTCACGAGTAATCGAAGAGTTCTCGGCCTTTCGCGCGATTTTGTCAATCTCGTCGATGTAAATGATGCCCCGCTCCGCGCGCTTCACGTCAAAATCCGCGGCCGACAGGAGTTTGAGCAGAATGTTCTCGACATCTTCGCCGACGTAGCCGGCTTCGGTCAGTGCCGTTGCGTCCGCAATGGCGAAGGGGACGTTGAGCATGCGCGCGAGGGTCTGTGCGAGGAACGTTTTGCCACATCCGGTTGGCCCGAGCAAGAGGACGTTGGACTTGGCGACCTCAACGTCGTCGTCGTGCAGAGGACCAGTCTGAATTCGTTTGTAGTGGTTGTAGACCGCCACCGAGAGAATCTTCTTTGCGTCGACCTGTCCAATAACGAACTCATCGAGGAAGGCCGAGATTTCACGAGGCGTGGGAAGATCATCGAGGATGAACTCGGGGCGGTCACCGAACTCGTCGGCGATGATGTCATTGCAAAGATCAATGCACTCATCGCAGATGTACACGCTGGGTCCCGCGATGAGCTTCTTAACCTGCTTTTGACCTTTCGCGCAGAAACTGCACTTGATTAGGTCGCTGCTTTCACCAAACTTTGCCACGAGTACCCTCCGACATGACTTCCGTCGCGCCCATCCTACGGGGCGATCACCTTAAATTCAGGCACCTAGACCCGAGAGGGGAGTACGTCGTCGATCAGACCGTATTGTACGGCCTCTTCGGCCCCCATAATGAAGTCACGGTCGGTGTCCTTGGTGATACGTTCGACGGTTTGACCGGTGTCGCTGGCCAGCATGGCGTTCAGCATGTCCTTCATACGAAGAATCTCGCGGGCCTGAATTTCAATGTCCGACGCCTGCCCGCCAACGCCACCCCATGGCTGGTGAAGCAACACGCGCGCGTGGGGCAGCGCCAGTCGCTTG
>JBBQGY010000094.1:0-7048 GCA_038323435.1 Acidimicrobiales bacterium | reverse complement strand
GATGTCGCTGTTCAACGACGCCGCTTCACAGTCTTTGTTGCCGCGATTGGTGCCCGTCAATCAGTTGACCTCCGCCAACGCTCGACTCGACCAAAGTGCAGCAGTCGCACAGATGTCCGGCCCCGCGATCGGCGGTGGCCTCGTTTCCCTTCTAACCGCTCCTTGGGCCGTGCTCTTCGACGCGGCGAGCTACGTCGCGTCCGGTCTCCTGCTACTGCGTATTCCGGTAACCGAACCTCCCCATCGAGCAGTGTCGCTGCGTGACGTCGGGCGCGAGGCGCTCGAAGGTCTGCGATGGATCTATCAGCACGCCAACCTCCGGCCGCTCGCGCTGAGCACCCACGGTTGGTTTCTCTGTAATGCGGTAGCTAGTACGGTTCTACCTCTCTTCGTCTTGCGGACCCTTGGTATAAGTGCTTTTGGATATGGAGTTGCACTGTCGCTGGCTGGTGTCGGCGCGCTGGTCGGTAGTCTCGCCGCAACACGACTGGGCGCGCGCTTCGGTTGCGGTCGAGTAGTCGTGGCTTGTCGCGTGACGACGGCAGGCTCATGGGCGTTGATCGCCCTCAGCCATCAACAGTTGTCGGGATGGGCAATATTGGGCGTGGGCGAACTCCTCCTTGGCTTGTCAATGGGTGCGGAAAACGCCAACGAGATGGGTTACTGGCAAGCAGTGACTCCTGACGCCCTTCAGGGACGAGTGAACGCAACGAGGCGCTCGTTCAACCGAGCGATGCTCGTGATTGGAGCGCCAGCGGGGGGCTTTCTCGGCGACGCGATAGGGTACCGACCCATGCTTTGGATTACTTCGGGAGGGCTTCTCGTTGTGGCAATCATCCTTGGAATGTCGCAGTTTCGAAACGCGCGCATTGATGTAGCACCGCCTCGATGACCCTGTCACAACTAATTCGCGGAAGTCACCCTGGCTGGTGAGGGCGGTTCGAAAGTGATACCAGCACTCGCGCCGGCAGCGTAAGGGGACCTCACGGGCGTGGCTTTCAGGCCTTCGTCCTTACGAGTCGTGAATATGAGTCCTAATGGGGCACTGTGAATCGCGACGGGAAACTCAGATCGATCCACAATTCATCGTCACGGCGCCTGAGGGGAGTGCAATCAATAAATGGCAAGTGGGCAGCGCCAAGGTGGTCACGAGGTTGTACTTCAAGCGCGATCGTTACTGAATCGCGTTTCACGTGTAAATCATTGAAGAGTTGTTCTCGCCAAAGCTCAATCCACGACGACGCAAAGCTCTCACTCAAACCTGTGAATCGGAGGCCCGACGTGACACCGCACTCCATCACCTACTGGGTTTTGCAGTGGTTGGTCGGCGGAGAGCTCAACCCTGGACCGGCTGCCAGTGTGTTTGCCACCGTAATAACGAAAAACGGATCCAATCGGGAGGTCAACGGACGACTGCACTTTGGGTGAATCACTAGGAATTTTCCGGAAGTTGGCACACCCTGCCACACTCTGGAACAGCAGTCCGGAGCCTGCAAAGCCCCGTACTTGAGTTCGAATCCCAACGCCGCCTCCGATTGGCCTTAACCCCAAGCGATGGACCACTCCGGGACTGGCCGAACCAATTCGGTGGGGTCGCCGTGACCAGGTTCCGCAGTGCGGGACTATCCCTATCAGTTAATCTCCAATCGTCGTGGGCCTCGCCCTGTGCCACGACGGCGTGTGACGTGGTTGCTGCGGATCGCGAGCGGTAACGTTCGAATGATAAGTGACTTCGCATTTCTCCACCATCAAATGACCATTCGAGAAGTGTGACTCAGATGCGCGAGTGGCGCCGGTTCTTCATCGTGCGGCTAATGAATGCGTCGAGACTGTATCGTCCGGTCCCTAGAGCCACGACGACGGCCGCGAGTGCGAGCAACGCAATGTTGATCTCGTATCCCTGACCCAACCCACTCGATTCCAGTCCGTGTTTGAAGGTCACGGTGATCATCGCCACTACCATCTCGCCGATCAGTGCGAGCGCGGCGAGTCGACCAAAGAGACCGACGCCGATCGCGACGCCGCCGAAGAACTCGGTGGTGCCGCTCAGTACGGCGAAGAACGTGCCGGGGTGCAAGTGGGCCGTCGTCGCGTAGAAGATGGCGCCGTTGCGTAGTCCGGGACCTTGGAACGTGTTGAATAGGGTGCCCGAGCCGTGGTACACGAAAATCCACGCCAACGCGATCCGCGAAATTATCCGGGCCAGCTCCAGTCGCCGGTCGTCGTAGTCAGAAGACGTCGCAAGGTTTCGCAGACCGGCCGCTCTCTCTAGGGTGAACTTCTTCATGGGGCGTCGTGCGACGAGGGGGTCCACGACGGCAGGGGGACTTGGCTTTCGCTCATTGGTCGAAACGGCGCGATCAATTGCGAGAAGAAGACCCTGAAGTGGCGCGGGCGTACAGTGCTCTGTTCTACGATCAGCGGCCGACCCTTCAACCCGGTCACGATGCCGACAGTTTCTGGCGTCGGAAAGATGGCGGTGCGGAAGAGCTGATCCCAGATGGTGAGGGCGAAGCCGAGGTTGACGTCCTGGCGTCCCTCGAGTCGGTGGTGAATCCGGTGGTAGTTGGGGCTCACGAAGACCCGACCGAGCGGACCGAAACCGAGTCGAATATTCGAATGGGCGAGCGCGACCGATCCGGCGTAGACCACGAGCAGGGCGGTGGGTATCGCGCCGTTCGCGAGCAGCACAATACCCGGCAGTAGGGCAATGAGGTAGACGAAGTGGACGAAGGGGTGCGTGCGAAAGACCGTCAACACGTTCATGTCCTCCTGGGAGTGGTGGAGCTCGTGGAAGCGCCACAGCATCTTGACGCGGTGGTTCGCTACGTGGGCCAGCCAGTTGCAGCCGTCCATGGCAACGAAAATGGCCGCAACGGCGAGCCCGTGGGGTAGGGCGCCGACTCGGGGAAAGGTGAGCCACGGTAGGCGGGCGCGTACGACGTCGGCGAAAGAGAGAGACAGGACCGCGACGAACGGTACGGTCAGGGTCATGTTGAGGATCGTGTAGAGAACGTCATGACGGTGTCCCCGGGCGAAGCGCGGTCGATTCTGGGCTGGCCACACGCGCTCGGCGACGAGCAGGAGTATGAGAATCGCCAACGTCGCCGGCCCAATGATCACGATCCGAAGGCCCGTCATTGAACTGGCGAGGCTCGCTCCGCCCCAGTGGGTGGCCCATCCCACGGCGATCAGTCCCATCGCCGCGACGACGATGACGCACGCGGGCAGGTACACCCTCGAGCGAAGTGTCGGTGGCGCTGAACTGGTGGGGCGATCCTCGTCTGAATGAGGAGCCAACCTGTCGTTGAGCGGTGACCTGACAATCAGGGTCATGACGGACTTCCTACGACGTTGACGTTAGAACGAGACGCCGCCCGAACTGGGACTCGTGGTGGTCGTACTTCCTGAGGCGCTGGGCTTCACGGTGGTGTAGACGGTCCACGTCCCCCACTGGTCCTTCACGTTGTTGCCCCTGACTTGGCCCGGGGCGGCGTCTTTCACGAACCAGAAGAGCGCCTTGCCGCCATAAGTGACTTGGCGAGCGCCGTTGGCCATCCTCAACGTGCCGAGTTTGGCCGCGTTAACGCCCGGTCCGGCCGTGGCCTTCGTGACGCCCTTGGGCAACAGCAGTGGCGGCCAGACCTTCAGGCACATCCCCGAGGTGCAGTCGGATTTGTTCAACTGATACAAGGTCAGCCCACTCACGAGGAACGTGCCGAGCTTCTTGGTCGACGCAGTTGAAACCTTGACGTGACTGGTCGACGCTCCGACGGGGCCCACCGTGAACAGCAACGCGGCGGCGACGCCAACCATCAGCGTTCGAGCGCCCACGCGGCTCCCTCGGATTGGGTGCATTGATCCCTGGCGCAGTGAACGATTGCTCATCGTGAAGTTCTCCTCGTTACTCGGTTACTAGTTCTACGAACGGACGAGCTCGAGGGATTGGACAACTTCGTACTTTTGATTGTCGATGCGGCAGCGGACGCACCGCAGCGCTGCAGAAAGCCAGTCTTTTGTTAGCACTGGAGGTTGCGGAGCCTTTGCGCCTACGGTGGTTGGTGTGCGTGACCACCCTGATCTGAGCGCCCCGCGCAGGAATATTTTCGCTGCAGCAGAAGTCGCAGTTGTGGCCGCACTTTTCTGTGGCACGGCGACGTGCGCGTCCGCCGCGACACCGTCGGGTGACTCGGGCGGACGTGTACTGCACCAGTTGACGCCCACTGCGAGGGCATTACCGGGGTACGGCACAGTCGCTCTGCCGTGGTCGAAGCAGCCCACCATGAATCGAGCCTTCATTACGACCTATGAACCAAAGCAGGAAAGCTGCAGTGGGATGCCCCGCTCTCGAGGTTGGTCACAGGTCGTCTTGCAGTCGTCATTCATATGGCGCAATACAACTTCGGCCCTGTTCACGCACGTGGGCAGTCGTATGGCGGGCCTGGGTTGGCACCGAGTGCATCTCAACGCGGCGGCGGCCACCCACGAAGCTATGTGGTCGACGACGCTCACCACCGGCAACAAAGCGGTCGCCCAACTCTCAACGGCCCCATATAAGAACTGGTGGGAATTTGTCGTCACCGCACCGCCGGTCGGCAAAGCAGTACTCGGCTGCTGACGCGAAGTACGTTCACGCCAACGAACACCGGCGAGCGCCGAACGCGGAAATTCATCGATTCAATCCCTCGGACGCGTCCG
This sequence comes from Acidimicrobiales bacterium, assembly GCA_038323435.1. Taxonomy (GTDB): domain Bacteria; phylum Actinomycetota; class Acidimicrobiia; order Acidimicrobiales; family RAAP-2; genus RAAP-2. Next base: position 2,350 of record JBBQGY010000094.1, on the reverse strand, counting down.
TCCGTAGTACTAGAAATCGATTAATGAGAAGGCCACGATGGTGAGGACTCGTTCACTGCGTCGGGGATCAACGCACCAGGCGCGCGGAGGCCGCGTTGGCGTTCGAACGCCGATGGTCGGCGTTGGAATTACTACCGCCGCCACGAGTCCCCGCACCGTTGGGGTCTCGTTCTAGGACGTGAAATTGACGCCCCAATCCTCGCCACAATGCGGTTGCGAAGCATCATGCCGGTGTAGAGATAGCGGTCGAACTGATGGCGTTGCGCGCTGATGACCATCATTGACCGGCGACACGCCACCAAAGGAACTCGGCGGCCCTGGCCCACGCCGGCGCGCCATGATTGGCGCAGATTCGTCCGTCTTACGGGGAACGTGGCGGGAGCACTCATCGCGGCGCTCTTCGCGCGCAGATACCTGCTGCTTTATGTAAGTTCTCACCGATTGATAGGCGTGGCTTTTTTCGTCCAGCAGATGTGGATCATGACGGCGTTTCTCGCCCGTCGAACCCCGCTCACCGTTAGTCGACGGACCCGAGATTGGCTCCTCGCCTACGGTGGCACTTTCGGCGGTGTGCTGTTGCAACCGAGTCCGGCGCACTTTCATTGGGGCATTGACGCGGGGCTCGCTGTCCAGTTCGTCGGACTCTTGATCTCGATCGCGTCACTCGTCGTGCTCGGTCGTTCGTTTGGCTCGGTCGCGGCCAATAGGGGACTTGTCCATCGTGGGCCGTACTCCGTAGTGCGCCATCCCCTTTACGTCGGCTACTTCTTCATTCAGTTTGGCTACGTCCTCTACAGCCTGTCGTGGTGGAACGTGTTCGTGGTGCTGTTCGTCACGGGCTGCAACGTAGGTCGCGCAGTGGTCGAAGAGCGTCTGCTGGCACAGTCTCAGGAGTACGGCGAGTATCAACGTGAGGTGCGGTGGAGGCTCCTTCCGCGCATCTGGTGAGCGGCGGCTTCATTGTGAATTGACAGGCATCGGATAACGTGAGGCGCTACGTACGCTCATCGTGCGTCAAAACCCGCTCAAATTTTTGGGACGACGAGTTGATGGCCCGTGGCGAAAGGACTGCTCATGACAACGTTCATTCTGATTCCAGGAGCTGGCGGCGATCCGTGGTACTGACACCGAGTGCTGCCGTTGCTTCGAGGGGCCGGTCATGACGTCGTGGCCGTTAATCTGCCCGGCTCGGACGAAACTGCCGGCCTGCCCGAGTACACCAAAATGGTCCTTGACGCGATCGATGGATCAAGAGAAGTGGTGCTGGTCGCTCAGTCACTCGGAGGGTTCACCGCACCGTTGGTCGCCAGCGTCGCACCACTGCAGGCGCTCGTCTTGGTCAATGCAATGATCCCGGCGACTGGTGGGGCAACACCGGGGCCAGCGACGCACGCGTGGTCGCCGCTCAGATAGGGGGCTACACCTCGGAATTTGATCAGTCCATTTACTTTCTGCACGACGTGCCGGACGAAGTCCTTGCCAACGGTCCAGGTGAGCGACCGGAAGCTGACGCCGTCTTTGGTTCCGTGTGTGCCTTCGAATCGTGGCCTTCAATCCCGATTCGAGCTGTCGCCGGACGTGACGACCGATTCTTTCCCTGGGAATTCCAACAGTCCGTGGCCCGGAAGCGGTTGGACATTGAACTGGATCTACTGCCGGGTGGTCACTTGATCGCCCTGTCCGAACCAGAGGCGCTCGCAGAGTACCTACTCAGCGACTAAATCTGTAATTTCCCCACTGGCCGATGCTGGAAAACTACCGGGGCGAACCATCATTCGTTCGTCCGGTTCGGCGAAACCGAACTTTCGGTAGAGTTCGTGCGCATCTTTTGTTGTCAGGATCCAACGGAGGTTCTTTCCCGGTCCCTCGTCAATCATCGTGCGCAGCAGTAATTTGCCGAGACCCTGACCTCGGTGTTCGCTCAGTACGTAGACATCGCCGAGGTAGGCGTCGCTCACTCCGTCCGAAATTGCCCGCGCGTAACCAATAAGTTCGTTGGTCCCATGTATGTAAATCCCCACAACTCGCCACGCTCCGCGGATCTGCTGCTCGATTTGCGCTCGAGTGCGCCAACGGTGCCAGTAGGCCTCCGTCGAAAGAAATCGGTAGATGGCATCGACGTCGAGTCGAGCGGGACTGTCGTCGGCCTCGTAGGCGGTCATGGTTCCAGTGTTGCAGTCGCAGATCACCCGCCACTACTTTGGTCGGCGCCACGTGCGGACGGGCGAGGAGTTCTCATGTCGACAGCGCCAACAGTCCACCACGAGATCACGTGGTCTCATCGTTGCGATTCGCAACTACTTGACGGTGACCAGCGTACCGATCGGCGTATAGGGAAAGACCTTCCCCG
>JBBQGY010000093.1:0-7176 GCA_038323435.1 Acidimicrobiales bacterium | reverse complement strand
TGTCGCCCTTTAGAGCCTCGAGGGCCACCCTCGCCTTGAAGTCCGGCTTGAATTTGTTCCTTCTTCCCTGCACTTGCACCTCCTGGATGCTGAGTGCTCACATCTTAAGAAGGTGTCCAATTTCCGGGGTCCACTTCAGTCGATCCACGTCGTCGTTCGTGTACGCCGCGACCTCATTTGGATTGTAGAACGCAAATGCCCTTCGGTAGCTCTCGCGGCGTCGAAGTATTGTCAACCAGTTAAGCCCGGCCTGCGCTCCTTCGAGGGTCAAGAGCTCGAAAAGCTCCGGGGTGTCGTGGTGGGGCGCGCCCCACTCCTCGTCATGGTAGGTACTCATTTCGTTACCCTCAGCCCAGGGGCACCTCATCATCCACCAATGTAACAAGCAGGGTGCCCGACTCTTTGCGGGTCGCTCCTTCTCGTCGTGTGGACGGCGAGTACCTTTCGGCGAAACGATGAGAAAATCAAGAATGTACTCTCGCAACTCACTCACCCACCGCATTCGCTTTTGTTGCACGGACAGCGCACGACTACGTTCGCTATACGATGAATTCAGCAAGATGCACAATTGAAAATTGGTGGGCGATGACGTCCTTAGGTTGAAACACGGTGGACACTCCATCGATGAAAGGAGCATCATATGGTCGATGAAGACCTACTGAATAAAATCAACACCCTCGTCGAAGAGGAGAGTGCAATTCGCGAACATGAGACCAAGGATGACGCGGTTCGTCTGAATCACATTGAAGAGACACTGGACCAGTGTTGGGATCTGCTTCGACAGCGTCGAGCGCTTCGCGAATTTGGTCGAGACCCCTCAAATGCGAGTGTCCGCGACGTCCACACGGTCGAAAAGTACCTCCAGTAACTCGACGGCGTTTGCCATCACGCATGGTGGATCTACTCAGCCGTGTGGTCACGGCTGCTCGAGTCGTCCCTCGGGCGGCGCCCCATGCACCAGAGAAAGAAACTGCCGACTTTGCCAACCGGTCGGTGCTCGCGAGGCGGTCCCTGTCCCTTACCGGCCCCGGATGCGACGTCACTCGTTCCAACCAGTCCCGCTAGCGGAATGTAGTTCGAATCTTGGTACTTGGAGACGCGAGCTAAGCGACGTCGCGGTTTCCTCGCCTTATCACCCTCTGCACCCATAAAAACCCCCCCGTCAATGTTGGCGAACTTACGTAATCGTACCTGTCTACATGGAACAAAGAGATTCGTGCGTCGCCGAATTCGCCCGGTGTCTCGGATGTGCGCCAACGGTTACCCGTACATTGACGTCGCGCACGAGATCGCGGCGGTGGCGAAGGCTCTCCACCCGTTGGTCCATTGCTTGGAGTGACTGGCAACGTAAGCGCCAAGCGCCTGCACGCTCGCGGTTTTACCTTCGTACTGCATCAATGTCACCAAACCATTGAGCACCGGCTTCGCCGACGCCGGTGCTTCCTTTGCCAGTTTCTGGTAGTAGGGAAGATACGCGGCGATCCACTTCTTATAGTTATTCAGATTGGTTGATGCGGGCCGCGCCACTTTGGACAACGAAACGAGCGTCGTGCAAAATGCGCTCGGGGCCGCCATCTTCACGGTGGACGCCCCGCTACTCGGTACCGAAACGCCGAGTGATCCAATCAACATCGCCCCAGCGAGCGCCCCACCAATCGTGATTCCGGAGTCCCCCGCTAGTTGCCTGATTCGAATATTCAATGCCCTCTCCTTTTCCAGGGGTCCGGACCCCAGTATTAAAGGCGTCTCCAACCTCGAGGCGTCTGCATTTTAACTACGCCCACGTTCTACCAGATGCGTCAATGAACGAAGTGAAACTCGTCGCACGTTCTGTCGAGGACCCTGTCGTGGCGAATTAGCGGCGACTCGGTGCGGCAACGGGGGTGGCGTCACTGAGGGCCTCGCGCGCGTGATAGCTCGACCTCGTCAGTGGCGACGACTGAACATGCTTTAAACCCAGACGCATTCCACGGCGTGCGAGATCATCAAACTCCTCGGGGGTCCACCACCGCGCTACCGGCAAGTGGCGCTCCGTCGGACGAAGGTACTGGCCGATCGTAGCGATTGACACGCCAACGGCCACCAAATCCGCCAGCGTTTCTTCGACCTCATCGGCCGACTCGCCAAGTCCCACCATCATGCCAGATTTCGTCGTCAGGCCGGCCTGCACACTTCGCGCTAGAACGGTCAACGAACGCAAGTAGCCGGCGCTTGGTCGCACGGCGCGCTGCAAACGTGCCACCGTTTCGATGTTGTGGTTCATAACATCGGGCCGCGCATCGATTATGAGTTGCAACGAGTTCGCATCACCCTTCAGGTCGCTTATAAGCACCTCCACGTCGGTGTTCGGCGAGCGTTCTCGAATGGCTCTGACGGTCAGCGCGATCGCGCCGGCACCACCGTCAGCCAAGTCGTCGCGGGCTACGCACGTTACGACGGCGTGATGCAGTTTCAGTCGAACTACTGCCTCTGCGACCCGTTGCGGCTCGGTGTGATCGAGCGGCATTGGTTTTCGAGTGTCAATCATGCAGAACCCGCAGGCTCGGGTGCATCGTTCGCCATTGACCATGAAGGTCGCGGTACCGGACGACCAGCATTCAAAAATATTCGGGCAACCGGCCTCTTCACATACGGTCACCAGGCGGAGGTCTTCCGTGAGTGTGCGCATTGACTGAAATTCGTTACCCATACGCGCTTCAATCCGCAGCCAATCGGGCTTGCGAGATCGTAGAGGAATCCCCGCGTCGGGATCGACTCCGGCCTTACGGAGGCGACGGAGCAGCGGACGCTCCGATGATGTCGTGGCGGCGCTGCGATCGACACGAGCGACGCTGTGTCCTCCTCCGAGGCGACTCTCCAATTCACGACCCAACCGTTCTTCGACGTCGAGTGCGGTGACGTTCAGACCGAGTGACCACAATGAGGCAACGGGCTTGTCGGCGATACCGCACGGAACAATCGCGCTGAAGCCGTTCATATCTATTTCGACGTTGAGCGCCACACCGTGCAACGTTCGTCGGGCGCCGGCCTCATTGCGTTCAGTACGAACCCCCACCGCGGCGATCTTTGATGGTTGGCCCGCGACGTTCGCCCACACGCCCGGATAACCCTCCAGCCGACCAACCTCGCCCAGTTGATGATCCCGATCAAAGTGGCGCACCGTCGCGATGATCGCGTCCTCCAGCTTCGTCACGTGCGTCTTACCGGCCGATGGATCGTCGTCGACCGTCACGATGGCCCACGCGACTACTTGTCCTGGTGCGTGATACGTGACGTCCCCACCGCGGTCAGCGTCAATGACGACCGCATCGAGTGAAGATGGCGGCACCAAGAAGTGTTCATCCTTGGTTCGAATACCTCGAGTGTAGGTGGGCGGATGTTCGAATAAGAGGACGTAGTCGTCGCCCGTCTGCATCAAAGCGCGCTGGAAATCATTCGCTTCGGCGAAGGAGATTCGTCCCAGGTGGCGACGGCGCAGCACTACCGTTCTCCTTCAACGTTGATTCCCGCGAGCAGTTCGGCGACTCGCTCCAAATATTCAGCGGCCGCAGCGGGCTCGCACACGCGATGATCGAAGGAGAGTCCGAGCACGACTCGTCGACCAATGTCTAGCGTTGCCGCGCCATCTCGTTGCACCACCACGGGCACCTGGCGAACCGCTCCCACCGACATGACTGCAACTTGGGGCTGAATAATAATTGGCTGGCTCCACAGAGTGTGGGCACTTGGTGCTCCGGTGATGGTAAAGGTTCCGCCCATCAAATCGTCGGTGGTCAGATGACGCGACGCCACTCGTTCGTCGAGTTCACTTACTCGACGAGCCAGAGCACGCAAGGTAAGTCCAGCCGCCGCATGCACGACGGGCACGAGCATTCCATCATCGGCGACCGCGCGCATGAAACCGAGATTTACTGAGCGATGTACGACGAGCTTTTCGCCGTCAAAGGACGCATTGAGGTACTCGAACTCTGCGAGTGCCCTGACCGCCGCGAGGCTAACCAGCATTTCGTCCGAGATCCTAAAACCGTCACGGGTGACGCCGCCCACATTATCGAGCGTGACGAAGATGTTGGCGTCGACTTCTACTGCGACGAAACCGTGGGGCGAGGTCTGAATCGAGTCCGCCATGTGTTGACCCATCCGCCGCCGACCATTGGTCAACGCCACCACAAACTCTTCGGTCGGTCCGTCCAGAACGGCTCGTTCGGCGTCACGCCGTGTAATGGCGCCTCCCGTACCGGTGCCACGTATGGTCGAAGGTTCAACGCCGCCGTCGGCGAGAATCCGACGCACGACCGGAGAGACGATGACACCGTTGACAACTTCGTCCGCGGGCAGCGACGACGTAGGAGTCGGCGCAGGACCGGCGCGAACTTTTGACGCCGTTGTCGCGGATTCAGGTTCTAGAGGTGCGGGAGAACTTTCGAGTGATCCCGAGCCGGGAGTTGCGCTTTCGTCGATCACCGCAACCCGAGTACCGGTGGCGACCGTGTCACCCTCTTCGGCGAGGATGTGCGTGAGCACCCCCGCAGCGGGTGACGGCATTTCTGAGTCGACCTTGTCGGTTGAGACTTCAAAGAGGGGTTCATCACGAGCAACAAAGTCGCCCACCTTCTTGAACCACTGGGTGATGATGCCTTCAGTGACCGACTCGCCCAGCGACGGGAGCGTGACATCAGCCAACGTGGAGTCCTCTTCCGGCGAGCGCCAAGAGCGTCTCGCCAAAGGTTTCGGAGAGTGAGGGGTGCGGCTGAATGAGAGCTGCGGCCTCTTCGGCAGTCGCCTCCCAGTTGACGGCAAAATATCCCGCCCCTAGTTGTTCGGTCACCCAAGGTCCGGCCATGTGAACACCCAAAATCTGACCGGCAGTTCCATCGGTTCGTTTTTCCGCAATAATCTTCACGACGCCTTCGGTATCACCAATGATTTGAGCGCGCGAGTTACCGCCGAACGGATCCTTCTTTACGACAACCTCGTAGCCCTTCTCTTTCGCGCCCGCTTCAGTGAGACCACAGAACGCGACTTCGGGGTTGGAATAAATCGCCCACGGGACTCGGTCGTAATCCACGGGGACCACGGATTCACCGAGAATGGTCTTGATGGCAACGATCGCTTCGGCGAAACCAACGTGAGCCAGTTGAGGAGTGTTCGCGACCACGTCGCCCACCGCGAACACGTTGGGGTTGGCGGTGCGCTGATAACTGTCGGCTACTACAAATCCACGGTCGTTGATCTCAACACCGGTTCCTTCTCCGAGCAGACCCTCGGTGCGGGCGCGACGACCAACCGACATGACAACCATGTCAACCTTGACGTCATCGCCACCTTCGATCGCAATTTTCGTACTGCCCTTCGCTGGCGTGTGGCCAGTGATAATGACGCCAGCGCGTACGTCAATGCCCCGCTTCTTGAATGAACGCTGCACGACGCTCGCCACTTCGGTGTCACAACCCGTAAGAATCGACGGCAGCGCCTCAAGAATCGTGACGGTTGTTCCCATGTCCGAGAGCAGTGACGCAAATTCACAACCAATGGCGCCACCGCCGATGACCGCTGCGGTCGGCGGTAGTGAACTTAGATCGAGAAACTCATCGGACGTGACGACGATCGCTCCGTCTACTTCGAAGCCGGGCAGCGTGCGTGGAACCGACCCGGCCGCCAGGATGACGTTGGTTCCCTTGGCGACAACGCCAGCGTCCTCGCCGTCGAGCACCGTCACGGTGAGATCGCCGTTGAGTTGAGCGGTACCAGAGAAGATAGTGACCTTGCGGCCCTTCAGTAGTCCTGAGAGCCCCTTAAAGAGTCGGTCCACGATTTCATTTTTCCGATTCTGGCTGACCGCGAAATCAACGGCAACACTCTTTGCGGTGATGCCAAATGAACCCGCGTGTTCGACGGTGCGCCGAACGTGAGCCGTCTCTAAGAACTCTTTGGCGGGCACACAACCACGGTGTAGGCAGGTCCCACCGACCTTGTCGCGCTCGACGAGGGCCACATTCATCCCAGCGGCGGCGCCGTAAAGTGCCGCGGCGTAACCTCCCGGTCCTCCTCCGATTATCACGACATCGAACTGCTGGACCTCTTTTGCCACGGGCATTCCCTTCGATCAGTTAGTGCATGACTCCAGAGGGAATCCTAATGTTTTTGACCAAGTTGACTGCACCGCGCTTACGAGTGTGCGCCACGCTGCGTGTCGGCGGCGTCCGTTGCCAGGGTGTCAACAAAGTCGTTCATCACGTCGCCCGAATGACCCTTTACCCAAGAAAAGGTGATGGTCCGTCGAGTATCGAACGCTAAGGGGAACAACTCCTCCCACAGGTCACGATTCGCGACGGGTTGCCCCGACGAATTCTTCCAACCCCGCCGGAGCCAACCCGCGTACAACTTGTCGTTAAAGCACTTCACGACGTACGAGGAGTCACTGACGATTTCAAGTGGACCGTCGGGATTCTCTCGAAGGGCCTCGATCACCGCCATTACCTCCATGCGCTGATTGGTCGTGTGGCTCGCCGCGCCACTGGCGAACTCGTTGGCGTCCGAAGCCCACGCCCAGCCGCCCGGTCCGGGGTTACCGCGGCACGCGCCGTCGGTATGAATTCTTCTCATACTGTCCGGGTAACCCACATATCTGGATCAACCGTAAACCTCGTGACCGATGCGGGAAGGTCGCCACGGAGAACTTGGCCGAGCGTGACGTGTTCGAGGACCTCACGCAGCGCTCCGCGCACGGCGATCCAAACATCGCGCAGGTGGGTCGCCTCACCTTCGTAGACCAGAGTCTCAGGACGCATTCCGCGCACGCCCGCCATGGGGCCGCTCACTACTCGAAGTATGTCGGCGATCATGATGTGATCGGCGTCGCGAGCCAACTTGAAACCACCTTCGGGTCCGCGTTGACTCGTCACGAGTCCACCACGTCGGAGATCTGACAGGATCGCACCGAGAAATTTTGCCGGCAGCGCCTGTTCTTGAGCGAGGTGCTCGGCGCTGACCGAGACGTCACTCGCCGCCAGGGTAAGAAGTGCGCGGATTGCGTACTCGGCCTTGGCGGGAATCTGCATTCTTTCATTCTGCCCCAGACCGTCACGGTCCGGGTACGGGGCGCACAACTCCTAGGGTTGTCGCATGTACGACTTGAACCGGCGCCGCCTCTACCTGTGCGTGGCCCACCGCGAC
>JBBQGY010000092.1:0-7223 GCA_038323435.1 Acidimicrobiales bacterium | reverse complement strand
CTTCGTGCTGCTGTTGCACCTGGGAAAGGACTACAGCGCGAAGGCGGTCGAAGAAGCTATGAGAAAGGCCATCGCGACGCTGCCCAAGGAACTGATGCGCAGCGTCACGTGGGACCAAGGCTCCGAGATGTCGAACCATCGCTCAATTACTGTGGCGACCGGCGTGCCGATCTACTTTTGCGACCCCCACTCGCCCTGGCAGCGAGGGTCGAACGAGAACACCAACGGCCTGCTTCGCCAGTACATGCCCAAGGGGACCGACCTCTCCCAACACTCACCCGAAGACCTCGTGAGAATCCAGCGAAGTCTCAACGGACGACCACGCGAAACGCTCGGCTATATGATGCCGGTGGAGAAACTCGCCGAACTCGTTGCGCTGACCGGTTGAAACCGCCATGGTGATAGGTCGAGTGAGGGCGCAATTCGCCGTTTGAATAGGCGTGTACGCTCCGAGAAGCCAATATTTCTGCATCCAGCGTGGCCACGGCAACGAAGAAGAGAAGTATGGATGACTTAACTGAAGCCAGTGACGCCCAACTCGTCACGTTGATTGGGCGCTACGACGAAGTGGCGCTCGCCGAGACCTATCGCCGTCACGGTGGCGCCGTCTACGGACTCGCCCGAAGGGTTCTTCACAGTGCCTCCGAAGCCGAAGACGTAACCCAGGAGATTTTCCTGCGACTCTGGAATCAACCCGAGCGCTTCGACGCGACGCGCGGGACGTTGCGTGGTTTCTTGCTCACTCAGTCACACGCACGATCCGTCGACCTCATTCGCTCGCTAAACGCACAGCGACGACGTGAAGAGAATGACGCGAGTCGTACGGCGCGAGCCGGCTACGACATGCAGCACGAGGCCTGGGATCTGATGCTTTCCGAAGAGGTGAAACGAGCCCTCGCCGAGCTTCCGTTTGAGGAACGCCAAGCCATTGAATTGGCGTACTTTGAAGGTCACACCTACGTAAAGATTGCCGAAATACTCAATGAGCCAGAAGGCACCGTGAAGAGTCGAATTCGCAACGGGATGCGTCGCATGCGTGGAACGCTCGTCGAGTTAGGTGTTGAGGGAGCGGATCGATGATGAATCACGACGAAGCATTTGACCTTCTCGCGCCCCTATCACTGCACGCGCTTGACGCGGACGTGATGACCGAGATGGACGCCCACGTCGCCGCCTGTCCGCGCTGTCAGGCAGAACTCGACGGATTCCTCGAGGTCGCCACCGCATTGGGTACTACCGTAGAACCTCTGCCCGACGGACTTTGGACGAATATTGCCAGCCGACTGAATGAGCGACCGAGGGCGGTAGTTCGCGACGCTCCTCTACTTGGGCGGAGCGCTCAGAGCGGCGTGATTATTCCGATTCTCGCGTCGAGGCCCACGGTTTCTCGTCGAATGAAGTCAGTGTACGGCGGAGTCTTGACCGCGGCCGCTGCATCGATTTTGGCGCTCGGCATTGGTTTCGCGAGTGCAAATAGCCACGTAGGTCAGCTCCAGGGAGCACTCAACGTTGCCAACAATGGCGCGGTGCTGTCGGCGCTGCATGCGCCCAATCACAAGATCGTTATCCTGAGTTCGCCACAGCTCGCTCGAATTGCTGAGTTCGTGATGCGGCCAGACGGTCGGGGTTACCTCGTCTCTTCGAGATTTCCGAGGCTCGCTTCGACGCTCACCTATCAACTGTGGGGAATCGTCAAAGGTGTGCCCGTATCAATCAGTGTCATGGGCAACGCACCGTCGCGAACCACGTTCACGATGGCGGGCTCACGGCGACCCTCGTCATTAGCAATCACGATTCAACCCGCGGGCGGTTCGGTCCTGCCGTCATCAAATCTCGTGGCTTCCGGGGCGGTCTAAGCGAATCGTGGGCGTGACACGCGAAGCGCTACCGTAGCCAACAGCATAATGAAGGGATGACGTGACGTTCGCTGATGGGCCCACGACGACCTCGTTCGACGCAGCGCAACGGGCCATCCTCGCCCAGGAGTATCCGCGATTCAGTACCGCAGAGATGGACCGGAGGCGTGGGGTCGTGGAAGGGCTGCTCGCCGTCACTTCGGTCGATCATCTGCTCGCCTACGGCATCGGTGGTCGCGGAGGGGCGGTCAACTGGCTTTCTCAGTGGCTGGTCACCAACGAAGCCCAGCTGGTTCTGTCACGAGGTACGCGCGACGCTCTGTTCGTGCAGTATTTCAATCACGTCCCACTTGCGAGAAAATTGGCCGACGGCGCCGATGTCGAGTGGGGCGGTCCCGCGACGATCGGCGCGTCAATTGACGAATTGCGCCGTCGCGGCGCCGCTCGCGGTCGGGTTGGCTTCATTGGCCCGCTGCCGCTCGGCGCGGCGCGACGTCTGGAAGAGGCATTCGGTTCCGTCGTTGATCTGAACCGTGAGTACAACATGTTGCGCCTGGTGAAGTCGCCAGAAGAGATTTCGTGGTTTCGACTCGGGGCACGAATGGCCGATCGATCGATTGAAGCTCTGTCACAACAGATCGCCCCGGGACTTACGGAACGCGACTTGGTCCGGATCGTCGAAGACGCCTATCTCGCTTATGGGGGCGTCAACGGAATTCACTACTTCGCTGTGAACGCGATGGCGAGCCCCGACTATTGTGTGCCGCGCCAACATCCGTCAACGCGCCGCATTGAGCGCGGCGACGTCGTTACGACCGAAATTACGGTGAACTTTTTTGACTACGGTGGCCAGGTGCTGCGGACGTTCAGCGTTGGAGAAGAGCTGTCGCCGCTCTATCGAGAGTTGCACGACGTCGCCGACAGCGCGTATCGGGCGATTGCGGCCTGTCTCGCCCCCGGTGTGCACGTTCGCTCGTTGGTCGAGGCGTCACGTGTGATTGAAGAGGCCGGTTTCACTACCTACGACGATCTCGTCCACGGTTACGGCGGGGGTTACCTGGCACCAATCCTCGGCTCGACGAGCCGGACGAATGAACCCGTGCCCGACATGGTCTTAGAGCAGGGGATGATGCTGGTCGTGCAGCCAAATGTCGTGACGATCGATCATCGTGCCGGTGTCCAAACCGGTGAATGTCTTTTGGTCGGAGCCAGTGGCCCCGAGCGACTGCACGGCGCGGTGCAGGGAGCAATCGTGGTGAACACTGTTGCGATGTGAGCGATGTCTGTTCAACTCGTGACGCGACGCGAATCAGCGAATTCGCGCTGAATGGAAATGAGGCAGCCAATAAGATGACCTTCGGCCCCGGTCGAGCTCGAAGCGTGTGTTGATGTCGTGCTAACAAGGATGGAGAAATGAGGGCTCATGAGCAACATTGCTACAGGTTCGCGGATGCGTCTCCGGCGATCCATCCCGTTTGTCCTACTACTGGTACTGATCGTCGCGAGTGGCGTGGCGGCGTTGGCGTCAAGTCGGTCGGGTGTGTCGAGCCATCCCGGACCCGAGGGCGTGCCGATTCTCAATGTTCCCACGCTCGGGACGGCCGCCACATCGCTGAAGGGTGCGCCCATCGACGGCGTGAGTTGTCGGACGCAGAAAACGGAGGTCGTCAAGTACCACATTCACATCTACGTGTCGATCTACATCAATGGTCACCAAGAGCGGCTGCCCGCCGGCATTGGCGTCACGTCACCGGCCCTGGTCGAGCACTACCCGACGGGAATCCTCTACGACGTTGGTCTCTACAACTGTCTGTACTGGATCCACACGCATTCGTCGGATGACGTTGTGCACGTCGAGGCTCCGGCGAAGGGTAATTTCACGCTCGGTCAGTTTTTCGATATATGGAATCAGACCCTGAGTTCGTCGCAGGTCGGGCCGGCAAAAGGCCACGTGATCGTCTTCGAAAATGGGCGTCAGTTCATGGGAGACCCGCGGGCGGTGCCGCTGTCGCCCCATGGCGTTATTCAGATTGACGTCGGCACTCCCGCCGTTCCTTTTCGTCCATTCACCTACAAAGTGTCGGGCGCGTGCGGACAGGGAACAACAAGTTGCGTTATCAAAACGAAGGGCTGAACATCGCGGTTCGTGTCATTTCGCTCGAATAGCGGCCACGGGGTGGCCAATCGACGAAGTTGGCGCCACGAAGTTGCGAATTAGGACTTTGGTCACTTCACGACGGAGGCCGTAGACCCGTATGTTCGATTACGTAGGCACATTGACGTGCGTGTGCGCACGGCTTTGGTCTGACGAGTTGCAGTCCGCACTCGAAAATTGAAGTAGGAGGTTGACGTGAAGGCACTCGTATACAAGGGCCCCGGCCAGAAGAGTTGGGAAGAGGTCCCGGATCCAACAATCAAAAAAGATTCCGACGTAATTGTGCGAATGGTCGCGACCACGATCTGTGGCACTGATCTCCACATCTTGAAGGGCGACGTGCCGGAAGTAGAAGTGGGACGAATTCTCGGTCACGAAGGAATTGGCGTCATTACTGAAGTTGGGTCGGGCGTCACGCAGTTGGCGGTGGGCGACCGCGTTATTCTCTCGTGCGTTAGTTCGTGTGGGCGCTGCTCGAACTGTCGACAGGGCCTCTACAGCCACTGTCTCGATGACGAAGGAGCCGCGGGTATTGGCTGGATCTTCGGCTACATGATCGACGGTACTCAGGCCGAATTCGTGCGGGTGCCGTTCGCCGAGAATTCTGTGTACAAGTTGCCAGAGGGCATGACCGACCACGAAGGCATTTTGCTGTCGGACATCTTGCCAACCGGATTTGAAATTGGCGTCCAATACGGTCACGTGAATCCAGGTGACGTGGTGGCGGTCGTCGGTGCCGGTCCGGTCGGCCTCTCGGCGGTGATGACGTCGCAACTGTACGGACCCTCGAAGGTCATTTCCATTGACCTCGATAGTGCTCGCCTTAAGAGGGCGTCAGAGTTCGGTGCAACTGACGTCGTCAACTCCGGTGACGCGGACTGGAAAGAGCAAGTCATGGCCCTGACCGACGGTCACGGCGTCGACGTCGCCATTGAAGCGGTTGGTATTCCCCAGACGTTCACAATGACGACCGAAATCGTCCGTCCCGGCGGCAGTGTTGCCAACATCGGTGTTCACGGCAAGTCGGTTGACCTCAAGCTCAACGAACTCTGGATCAAGAACATTGATATCTCCATGGGACTGGTTAATACCAACACCCTCGGCATGCTGTTGAAACTGGTGGCCGAACACAAGCTGCCTGCGGACAAATTCGTGACGCACGAATTTTCCTTTGACCAGATGATCGAGGCGTACGACGTCTTTGGCAACGCGTCAAAGTACGACGCCCTGAAAGTCCTCATCCACTAGGCCCGCGCGTAGTCAACACCGCCCGTCGCGAGTTGTATCTGCGGCGGGCAGTGTTGCCGTCGGCTGATCTGGGAGTGGGTCACATGACAGACTTGCAGTCATGGGGTTTTCGCTCGGAAGATTTCGATGAGCCACTCGCTCGGGCGATGGTGCACGCGCGAGCGTGGCTTCGCTCTGAGCAAGATGGTCGTGTTCCCCCGACCGCGGAGATTGATGAAATTCTCAGATCTCTTGAATCGGAGTTAGCCCAGGACGCCACTGATGCAGCCACTGTGGTCGACGAGCTTGCGCACGCCGTCGAACCCGGCCTCATGGCAATGGGTTCGGGTCGATTTTTCGGCTGGGTGATAGGTGGCACGATGCCCGCGGCGATGGCGGCCGACTGGTTGGTGAGTGCGTGGGACCAAAACGCCGGTATGCGCTACGCGACTCCCGGCGTGGTCGCGGTGGAAGAAGTTGCGGCCAACTGGATCCTGGATCTGCTGGGCCTGCCGTCGGGGTCCGAGGTTGGGTTTGTGACGGGGGCGACGATGGCGAACTTCACCGGCCTCGCCGCAGCGCGTCAGCACGTTTTGACACGACAAGGTTGGGACCTCGATCGCAATGGTCTCTTCGGTGCGCCACCAGTTACCGTCATTGTTGGCGAGGAGCGACACGCGACCGTTGACCTCGCTGTGCGCTATCTCGGACTCGGCGTGCCCACTCCAGTAGAGGCGGACGAACAGGGACGCATCCGACCTGATGCACTCGTCGAGGTGTTGAACCGAACGCAGGGACCGACAATTTTAGCGCAGCAGGCCGGCAACATTCACTCTGGCGCATTCGATCCATTCAGTGAGTGCATCAATCTCGCTCGTGAACACGATGCCTGGGTACACGTGGACGGTGCGTTCGGACTGTGGGCGGCGGCGACCGCTGCACTCGAGTATCTGACGTTGGGGTATGCGCAAGCGGATTCGTGGGCCACGGACGCGCACAAAACACTCAACACGCCCTACGATTGCGGCATCGCCGTCGTTCGTCATCCGTCCGCGGTACGGTCCGCGTTGGGTACGAATGCGAGTTACCTGACCGCTGCCGGAAGTCACTCCGACCTCACGAAGTGACACCCGAGCTCTCGCGTCGGGCCCGCGGCGTTCCGGTGTGGGCCGCACTGCTGTCGTTGGGACGCAACGGCGTGACCGAACTAGTTGACCAACTCGCGACGCGCGCGCGCCAGTTGGCCGATGGTATTGCGACCATTCCAGGAGCACGGATCCTCAACGACGTGGTATTTACTCAAGTCAGTGTGGCGTTCGAAAGTGATGAGCGTACTCGAGAGGTGACGAATCGACTCCTTGCCGATGGGGTTGCTTAGATGTCGGGTTCGCACTGGCGGAGCCACGATGTCCTACGCGTATCGGTGAGCAACTGGAGCACCGACGAGGCCGACGTCGCATCGAGTATCGCGGCGGTTCGACGCGCCGCGAGTTGAAACCCACCCCGCGAAGCGTTGATGAACGAGTGAACCCGGTGGCACAAGGATGCTTGAAAGTGCATTGGAGAAGGAGGAAAGTCGAACGCGCTTCTCAACTTGGGAAGTAGGAGTCTCGTGGGGCTGCATTTCCAGAATGATTCTTGTCAAGAATGGTTTATCGTCATTTCAGTCCGATCGGATTACGAACTCGGCACGCCGGTGGCACCAACGACCACGCAATTGAAAGAGCCTGCCCCGCCATGACGACCGACGTAAGTTAGTCGCGGCGCTCTCTGCGCTGTTGCTGCGCCACGAACGTACCTCTCCGGCATCGCCAATTGCATGAAAATCATTTGGCAAGGTGGGAGTTTTGCACGGTGTGAAAGGAGCAACCTTTTCTCTCGTTGGTTCAATTGATAAGCGAGTCGCCTAGACCGGCACCCTCTGCGCCCGTGACTTCATCGAGAGTCGAAAGACCGTGCGGCGTCTTTTCCCATTCCGAAGGACT
>JBBQGY010000091.1:0-7335 GCA_038323435.1 Acidimicrobiales bacterium | reverse complement strand
CGACGTCGTGCGACTCATTGTGGACGACATCGAACAACGAGTCCGCGGGTTGCTCGCGGAGCTGGCGATCTCGGCCTAACTACGTTTGTCCTCGATCTCCCACGCGTGATCGACCACGTGCCACGCAATGCGGCGGATCGCGTAACGCGTAGTCCAGCCACCGGTGCTCTCGCCTGACTGAAGGGTCGCCACGATGGCCTCGCGCTGTTCAGTCCACGGAGTACGCACGGGAATTTTCGTACCAATTTTCGAGCTGTACGCCCGCTCGGCTTCTCGTACGTGATCAACCATATTGTCGCGGTCTCGACCGCCGCCGCGCGGTCCCTTGCGCAGTTCGGCCGGAGCGTGTGCGACGATGTCGTCGAAGTACCCCCACGACGTCGTGAGAATACCCACCTGACGAGTGCGCTCCGGTGCCGTCAGTGGCGCTTCGTCCCAGGGACCGTTCTCGCTCGGTGCGCCGTAGTCCGTCGTGGCGCTGCCCGGCACCGTGCCAATGATCTCGAATGCCTCGCCGATCTGCGTTCCACCCACGATTCGCTGGTATCGAGCGCGGTACGCATCGAGCACGTCGAGCGCGAGGTCGGGGGTGCCGGCACGCCGCGCCCAGCCCGGCCAGTCCAGCGCCACCGCGAAGACCGATTTCGCACCTTGTTCGAAGTACACCCGAGTCGCCGCCATAGATCCTTTCGCCGGTCCACGGTTTCTGTGCGCCTAATTCAAACACGTTCGCCCACGCCGCGACGCAATACGTACCCCCCATCGACGCGCACCGTCCGTGATGTATTTGGTCAAACGACGCGCCGTTCTGGGTAGTCTGAAACTCAATCACTACGGATGGACCGTTGATACGAAATGCACGGAGGACGAAAAATGGCGACTACTCGCAATGCGAAAGCTCACTGGGAAGGCACTCTTGTGGAGGGCAGCGGTACGGTCCACCTGGCCTCGAGTGACATCGGCACCTTTCCCATCACCTGGGCCTCTCGAGCCGAATCGCCCGAAGGCCGCACCAGCCCCGAAGAGCTCATCGCCGCAGCCCACGCTGCCTGTTTCTCTATGGCACTCTCGAACGGTCTCGCCAAGAGCAATACGCCGGCCAAGTTCCTCGACACGTCGGTCGAAGTTGATTTCCAACCGGGCGTGGGCATCACCGAGATCCGTATCGCTCTGACAGGTGAGGCGGAGGGACTCGACGCAGCCGGTTTCGCCGCGGCCGCCGACGACGCCAAGGCCAACTGCCCGGTCTCCAAGGCGCTCGCCGCCGTTCCCATTAAGTTGAGCGTTTCCTAAGAGCAGTGATCGAGTGCGTCGGCGAGCGCGGTACCAATATCCTCGCGGCGCACTCGACGACGATCTCCGCTCACTGGCGTGAGCAAAGGTAAGGAAGGAACCGTTTGCGCTCACCCTGGTCGTCGCACACGAACATTGGCGAGCGCGCTACGAACTGGCTCATCGGCGGCGAACGCGTGCCGCTCGCGAGAGTGGTGAGCGCGCGGGTCATTGGTGTGATTGGCCTCGGCCTCTATAACTGGTGGGTCGTGGTCGCGGCTCGAGGAACGTTGTTGACCAGTACGAGTGAGTTCTTCAGTGACCTCGAAGCGACCGGTCGACCCGACGCCGATCTCTTGCAACACCTCGACCTCGTGGCCGGTCTCCTCCTATTAGTGGCCCTACTACTCCGAGGACCGGGGGGATCGACCGGCAAGCGAGCGGAGTGGCCCTGGACGGTCGCCTTCAGCGTCGCGGGCGCGGTCGGCGGCCAGTTCGCCTACGCGTGCTCCGTGGGGCTCAGTGCCGCGTGCCGACGAGACGAATGGCACTTCGATCTGCCGTTGCACCATTACGTGCACATCGGGTCGGGCATGGTCGAATTTGCCTTGATGACTTTCGCAATCTATCTAGCCCGCATGCGGACCCGTGAGCACACCACGTGGGCCGCACGCGCCATCAAGTGGACCTACGTGGCGCTCGTCGTCGGCTATCCGCTAATTGCGGTGGCGTACCTGCGCAACCAATGGGGTGCGTACGTGGAACCGATCTTCTTCGTGAGTTTCTCGGTGATGGTGTTCGTTGAACTCTTCGAGTCGTCACCGCGCCGCTTACAACTCCGCGACTGAGTTACTGCACTGGTTCAACCGCGTCGTTCGAACTACTCATCGCCACCCCGAGCCGCTCGGCGGTTCCAGTTTTAAACGCGACCAACGCCGACACCAGTAACAACAGTCCCGAGGCGGTGAGTGCAATGTCCAAACCGTGCGTCAGTGCGGCGTAGGCGGCATTTACCACTTCGTTGATGATCTTTCGGATGGCGGCGGTCGAGTGCTTGCTGATCGTGCTCGCCTGGGACGCGGCCGTTCCCGTGGTGACGGCGGTCACGATCTGGGACCGGAATGCCGCCGGTACACCTAGTTGCACCAAGCGTTGGGTGAGATTGACCGTGAGCTGTCCGTTGACGATCGAACCGAGAATTGCGACGCCGGCGACCGCGCCCAATTCGCGCGCGGTATTAACCGCCGATGAGGCCATTCCAGAGTTTGACGCCGGGAGACTCGTCAGCGCGGTCGCATTGACGGGCACGGCGAGAATCCCAAAGCCAATTCCCGCCAGCCCCATGGTCCAACCAATCGACGAGAGGCCGACGTGGGGACCTATCGCGACGTCGGTGAGAAAGACACCCGCGGCGGCGAGCAGGCAGCCAACGGTCATCGGAACCCTCGATCCCACTCGTGCGACCCAGCTGCCGGTGAATAACGCGGCGGCCACGATGCCCGCGAGCAACGGGAGAAACGCGAGTGCGAGACCGTAGGCGCTCACTGAAGTGACGACTTCCAAATTGAGAGCAACGAAAAAGAAGATGGAGAAGATCGAAAAGAAGCTGGCGAAGGCAATGAACATTGAACCGGTGAACGACCGACGGCGAAAGAAACTGAGGTCCAGCATCGGACTCTGTACTCGATGTTCGACGACGTAAAAAATGGGAACGGTGACGAAACTAATGACGTAGAGCGTGATGACCCACGACGACGAGTAACCGGTCAACTCGCCCTGAATCGTGGCGAACGTGGCGGTACCGAGCACAACGGCCGCGAAGAAGAAGCCCGCGTAGTCCACGCGTCGGTGAAGTGGGTTCTTGCTTTCGGGCAGTGCGATCGCCGCCACGATAAGCGCCAACGCGCCAAAGATGAGATTGAACCAAAACACGGCGCGCCAGGACCAGATGCCGACCAGCACCCCACCGATCACGGGGCCCATCGCGAGCGCGAGACCCGACACGGCGGCCCAGATCCCGAGCGCGCGCGCTCGAATCTTGCGATCGGGAAAAATGTGACGGATCATTGAAAGGGTGCCGGGCTCGGACGCCGCGGCCCCGACGCCCATGATGACTCGACCAATCACGAGTTCACTCGGATTGACGGCAATTGCGCAGACAACGGATCCGCCACAAAAAACCGCAACGCCAATCAGCATGATCTTCTTACGACCGAAGTTGTCGCCGAGCGCGCCGAACATCAACATGAGGCTCGCGAAAGCGAGGGCGTAGCCACCCACGACCCACTGCAATTGCGAGACGTTCGAATGGAGCTCGGACTGGACACTCGTGAGGACGGCACTGGCCACCGTATTGTCGAGGAACGTGAGAAAGAGAATTGCGAGGAGGGCAGCAAAACTAAAGTGCGCCCGGAGTGAACGAACAATTGAATCGCTGAACTCCTCGCGAACCGAAGTTGTGAGCAACGCGTCTGCGTTACGGTCGCTCATTCGTGCTTCCCCTTTGGTGTCGCGCGAAGTTCTCGAGCGGCCCGAGCGCCAACCCGACATCGGCGCGACAGCCGATTCACGCGGGTAGTTGCAACGTCACTTCGACCCTGACCTTGTTCACCCCTTCGGTGCGGCAAAGACAATGGGTGCCGACGCCGTATCGTGGCCGCTGATGTTGCCCACGCTGATGGCGCAACTCTTCAAATTCGACGCGATGGTGCCGCACTTCGAGGGTCCGATGCGTCCGACGATCACCTTGAACCGTGTCGCGGGGAGCACGCCCTTCGCGCTGATGTTGACGGGAATCGCGGTAGCGATATCGCACTGGGCGGCGCCCTTGGCCGTACGCAGGCACTCGGTGATGTACACCTGGTCGTGGGCCTTGAAGCCGGTGCCCTTCACGATCACTGACTTGTGATTGGTCAGACCGACCGACGGCGTCACCACGAGTTTTGGCGCGGTTCTCGCCCCAGCCATCGTGGCGACTCCCCCGAACACCAAGGTGCCGCTCAACGCCGCGATAACGGCCGCTCTACGCAGTACTCGTACGGTTCGCATTAGGTCTCCCGTTCCTTCGTGCGAGCAAAGTAACTCCGTTGTTGGTCGCTGACCGGTACTAGGCGACGACCACAGAACTTCCGACTCGCTAATTTGCTCATGTTACCTAAGTATCGCCGCCATTCCTACTCTTTGGCATTGCATATCAACCGACGTGGAATCGACGTCGCTTCTCTCGATCGGTCGTTCCTGAGTCGACACGGATCTGCGTCAATCACTGCTCGGCGAAAGGGGGCCGTACGCACGAAACCGGGCCGCAACGGCCCGGTTTCGTTCTTCGTCCTTGTGGACGGATGATTACATCATGCCGCCCATACCGCCCATACCGCCGTCCATGCCTCCGCCACCGGAGCCGGCTGGCTCGGGCTTGTCAGCGACAATGGCCTCGGTGGTCAGCAACAGCGCAGCGATCGACGCAGCGTTCTGCAGCGCCGAGCGGGTCACCTTCGCGGGGTCAATGATGCCGGCCTTCACGAGGTCCACGAGCTCGCCCGTGGCCGCATTCAAACCAATCGATCCCTTCGCGTCGGCTACTTCGCGCACCTTCACCGCACCCTCGAAGCCGGCGTTGGCCGCGATGTGTCGAAGCGGCGACTCCAGGGAGTTCGACACGATCCGAGCACCGGTCGCCTCGTCACCCGTAAGGGTCTCGACGAGTGCGTCAACGGCCACGCGGGCGCGTACGAGTGCGGTACCGCCACCGGCAACAATGCCTTCGTCGATGGCCGCACGAGTAGCACTGAGCGCGTCCTCGATGCGGTGCTTCTTCTCTTTGAGCTCAATCTCGGTTGCCGCTCCGACCTTGACGATCGCGACGCCACCGGCGAGCTTGGCCAGCCGCTCTTGGAGCTTCTCGCGGTCCCAGTCGGAATCGGTGTCTTCGATCTCGCGCTTGATCTGCGCAACGCGGCCCGCGACGTCACCGGGAGCTCCGCCCCCGTCAACCAGAGTCGTCGCGTCCTTGGTCACTACCACGCGACGAACTTGACCCAGGAGGTCAATCGTTGCGGAGTCGAGCTTGAGGCCAATCTCCTCGGAGATCACGGTGGCGCCGGTCAAAATAGCCATGTCCTGGAGCATGGCCTTGCGGCGCTCTCCGAAACCTGGCGCCTTGACGGCGACTGACGTGAACGTGCCACGAATCTTGTTCACTACGAGCGTGGCGAGTGCTTCGCCGTCAACGTCTTCGGCGATGATCAACAACGGCTTGCCCGACTGCATGACCTTCTCGAGGACCGGCACGAGGTCGTGCACGGCGGAGATCTTGCTGCTCGTAAAGAGCACGTACGCGTCTTCCAACACGGCCTCTTGGCGCTCGGGGTCAGTCACGAAGTAGGGCGACAAGTAGCCCTTGTCGAACTGCATTCCCTCGGTGAGCTCGAGCTCGATGCCAAAGGTGTTGGACTCTTCGACCGTCACCGTGCCGTCCTTGCCGACCTTGTCGATGGCGTCAGCGATAACTTCGCCAATCGACGCGTCGGCCGCGGAGATCGTGGCGACCTGAGCAATTTGGCTTTTGTCCGACACCTCTTGAGCCTGGTCGTGAATTGACTGCACGGCAGTCTTTACGGCCTTTTCAATACCGCGCTTCAGACCCGACGGGTTCGCACCGGCCGCCACGTTACGCAGCCCCTCTTTGATCAGGGCTTGGGCGAGCACCGTGGCCGTGGTCGTGCCGTCACCGGCGACGTCGTTGGTCTTGGTGGCAACTTCCTTCACCAGCTGGGCACCCATGTTTTCAAACGGGTCTTCCAGCTCGATCTCGCGAGCAATGGACACGCCATCGTTAGTAATGGTCGGTGCGCCAAACTTCTTGCCAATGACCACGTTGCGGCCCTTAGGCCCGAGTGTCACCTTGACCGCGTCGGCCAATTTATCGACACCGGCTTCGAGGCCACGACGGGCCTCTTCGTCAAACTTCAATAGTTTCGACATTCTTCTTCCTTCTCTCTTGATCAGAACGCCGAGCGAGGCTCGGCGCAGTGACTACTTAGTAATGGTCGCCAGTACGTCGCGGCTCGAGAGAATCAACAGATCTTCGCCGTCGACCGTGATTTCCGTGCCGCCGTACTTCGAGTAGACGACGGTGTCGCCAATGTTGACGCCGGTCGGGATGAGTTCACCGGAGTTCTCGGTACGTCGACCGGGACCGGCGGCGAGTACTTCACCCTGCTGGGGCTTCTCCTTTGCCGTGTCGGGGATGACCAGACCCGAAGCCGTCGTGGCCTCCGCGCTGTTTGGGCGAACCACAATGCGGTCTTCCAATGGGTGCAATTTCATGATTACTCGCCTCCTGTGCTTTTGGCACTCGAATCTTACGACTGCCAATTTAGCAGCCTAAGGGTTTGAGTGCCAATGAGGATCCCGCGACCGGACCTAGCCTGTCGCCATGGCAATGACCCCCATCCAGCGGCGCGATCTGCGCCTCATTGCCCTCTTTCGAGGGGCGTCTTTCCTCGGCGATTCGGTGGCGCTCGTCGCGCTCTTTCTGCGTCTGGCCCACGGAGGACGTCCCTGGGCGATTGCCGCACTCTCCATCGCCGCCGCCCTGCCCCTCGTCGTCCTCGCTCCCGTCGCCGGATTCGTCGTCGACAACGTCTCGGCCAAGCGCCTGCTCGCCTGGCTCTGTGCGGGCGAAGCCGTCGTGTGCGTCGCCATCGGATACTGGCACGGCACCGTCGCCACCATTGCCCTGATGGCACTGCTCACGAGCGGAGTGGCCTTTTCATTTCCCGGCTACTCGGCTCTCGTCCCCGCCATCACCGGTGACGCCGACCTCGTGAGCGGACAGTCCACGATGCAAACGGTCCAGGGCGTCGCAAGCTCGGCCGGACCGGCCGTCGGCGGTGTGCTCGTGGGACTCTGGGGTCAGGGTTGGCCCCTCTACCTCGACGCGATTAGCTTTGCGCTCGCGGGTCTGGGCACGTGCGCGCTCGCGACCGATCGCCGTCCCGCGAGCGACCACGTGCGCCCTACGAAGGGCGAACGTGACATGGGTGCGGGCGTGCGCATGAT
>JBBQGY010000090.1:0-7367 GCA_038323435.1 Acidimicrobiales bacterium | reverse complement strand
CCACTTAGACGCTCACAGTTCGCTAGGGCTGTGCAGGGCTCGAACAGTATTGAAGGTTTTGACGCAGCGTTGGATGATGCCGCCGCGATTGAATTAGGCGAACCGCCCCTTGACGTGGACGAGGAAACTCGTCTGGCAATTAAAGGATATTGCGATGCCATGACATACGTTCTGCAGTTGGCGTCCGAATCCAATTTTCACTATGGCGAACAGTTGGTTCGGAGTCTTCATTTCATAATGACCAGTTACGACTTGAAAAACCGACCGGGGCTTTGGAGGGCCGGTTCAATAATTGTAAGGAACGACGATACTGGCGAAACGGTCTACGTCGGCGCTGATCTTGACGACGTTCCATCATTGATGCATCAACTCGTGGCGGAACTCAATGCAGAAAACGACTGCCCTCTAATCGTGCGAGCTGGGATGGCGCACTTGAATCTGGTGATGGTCCACCCATTCCGTGACGGGAACGGTCGCATGGCCCGATGCCTTCAAACACTTGTAATGGCTCGAAATGGGATCCTTTCACCTGTTTTTTGCAGTATCGAGGAATATCTAGGGCGCAACACTCAGCCGTACTACGACGTACTTGCTCGTGTTGGACAAGGTTCGTGGAACCCAAGCGGCGATGCCATGCCTTGGGTGAGATTCATACTTACGGCACATCTTCGTCAAGCAAGGACCCTCCAACTGCGTATTCGTGAAAGCGAACGCCTCTGGGACGATCTTGAGAAGATTGTTTCCAGAAATGCTCTCCCTGATCGAGTTCTCTCAATTTTGTATGACGCCGCGATGCGCTACAGGGTGCGTAACGGCACTTACAGAGCAATCCTGGAACAAAGCGGCGACGACATCACGGAGCAGGTAGCCAGTAGAGACCTAAAACGATTAACAGAACTGGGGTTTCTCGTCGCCCAAGGAGCGGCCCGAGGTCGCTTCTATACTGCGGCGTCCGGGTTGCTTGGCCTTCGACAAGCGATTATTGATAGCCGGGACCCACGAGATGACTCAGACCCCTTTGCGATTGTCTCTTGACCTCGCCCAACGTGCCTCTACAGCTTTCTTGGCTGCTTCTGACCTTTGTTCAGGAGTCAAATTTGCAGCGCGAGCCTTCCCGCCTTTCAGTCCACCGACTCTTCCAGAGTTGACTGCAGCGGGATTCTTACCCTCGTATGGGTCGACGCCCTTGTCCTCAGGGTCAACGCTTTGATTGACAATGGCAGCAGCCATCGAGTTCAGATCGCGTGGTTTGCTTGACCGCTTTGGCACGATTCGAGCATATCGGGACTACAATTGATGTTCCGAACCAAAAGATCCAAACTGACCCACTACCGGATTTTGCGTTCTGGGGAATATTCGGTAGAATGGTCAGCCGACCTCATGGGTTACCCACGAGGTTTATACGTGAAGGAGTTGTTGCTCTTTCACGTCCCGCAGTACGTCACAAGGAGAAAGAACCTGAGCAAGCCAAAGGAAGATGCGTTCACCGTCGAGGGGACCGTCGTCGAGCCACTGCCCAACGCCATGTTCCGCGTCGAACTAGAGAACGGCTACACCGTCCTCGCGCACAGCTCGGGCAAAATGCGCATGCACCGCATCCGCATTCTCCCCGGTGACAAGGTCCAAGTTGAGATTACGCCCTACGACATGACCCGTGGCCGCATTACCTACCGCTACAAATAGCCCAAGTTCTAGAAGATCGAGAAAGAAACAACATGAAGGTTCGCGCCAGCGTCAAGGCCATGTGTGAGAAGTGCAAAGTAATTCGTCGCGCCGGAGTGGTCCGCGTCATTTGTGAGCAACCACGTCACAAGCAGCGCCAGGGCTAGGAGAGGAAGAATATGGCCCGTATTGCCGGAGTAGATATCCCACGCGAAAAGCGGACGGTTATCGCACTCACGTATATTTTTGGAATTGGACCCACGACCGCCCAGCAGATCCTCGAGGCGACCGGCGTGGACGAGTCCACTCGCGTCAAGGACCTCACCGAAGCGGACGTCAACAAGCTTCGCGCCTACATTGACCAGAACCTCTCGGTCGAAGGTGACCGTCGTCGCGACGTCGCCCAAGACATTAAGCGCAAGATGGAGATCAACTCGCTGCAGGGGATCCGTCACCGCAAGGGCCTGCCGGTGCGCGGCCAGCGCACCCGCACTAACGCTCGCACTCGCAAGGGACCTAAGCGCACCGTCGCCGGCAAGAAGAAGGTAACGAAGTAATGGCAAAGCCGACCACTGTCCGCAAGGGCCGCAAGAAGGAACGCAAGAACGTTGCCTTTGGTGTTGCGCACATCAAGAGTTCATTCAACAACACGATCGTCTCCATTACCGATCCCGAGGGCAACGTCTTGTCGTGGGCCTCGTCGGGTCAGGTTGGATTCAAGGGATCACGTAAATCAACGCCCTACGCGGCCCAGCTCGCCGCCGAGAAGTGCGCGCGCGCCGCAATGGAACACGGTGTGAAGAAGGTTGACGTACTCGTTCGCGGACCGGGATCGGGCCGCGAGACGGCGATTCGTTCCATCGCCGCCGTTGGCATTGAAGTCGTCGCAATCAAGGACGTCACCCCGCTACCCCACAACGGATGCCGCCCTAAAAAGCGTCGTCGAGGCTAAGGAAGATCATGGCTCGCTATACCGGACCCGTTTGTCGACTCTGTCGTCGTGAACGCACCAAGTTGTACCTCAAGGGTGAGCGCTGCTTCACCTTGAAGTGCCCCGTCTCGGAAAGTCCGGACCGCCAGACCCGTGCGTTCCCACCGGGCATGCACGGTCGTGACCGCCAGCGTCAGGGCTCTGAGTACTTGACCCAGCTGCGCGAGAAGCAGAAGGCCCGTCGAATCTACGGCATCCTCGAAAAGCAGTTCCGCAACCTCTACGAAGAGGCGAGTCACCGTCCCGGCATGACCGGTACGAACCTCCTGCAGTTCCTCGAACTGCGCCTCGACAATATTGCGTACCGTGCCGGTTGGGGCGCCTCGCGCGCTCAGGCCCGCCAGTTGGTGCGCCACGGCCACGTGACCATTGACGGCAAGCGCGTCACCATTCCTTCGTACCGTGTTCGTCCCGGCGAAGTGATTGCGTTGAAGCCAGTTACCCGTGAGAACTTCAACGTCAAGCGCAATCTCGACGTACTTGACCGCACCGTCCCGGGCTGGCTCGAAAAGGGCGATAACGGATTCAACGTCACGGTGCGCATCGTCCCTCAGCGCGAGCAGATTGACGAATCGATCAAGGAGCAGCTCATCGTTGAGTTGTACTCCAAGTAACCGTATCTCTTAAAGACCTCAAGGAGTCCCCATGTTGATCATCCAACGACCCATCATCGAAGCCCTCGGCGACGAGGTCAACAACCGTCAGTCCTTCGGTATTGGCCCGCTCGACCCCGGCTTCGGACACACGCTCGGCAACTCGCTTCGTCGTACGCTGCTCTCTTCCATTCCCGGAGCCGCAGCGACGCGCGTCAAGTTCGACGCCGTCTTGCACGAGTTCGGCGTGATTGAAGGCGTGAAGGAAGACGTACAGGACATCTGCTTGAACCTGAAGGACCTGCTGTTGCAGGTGCACAGTGACGAGCCGATTACGTTGCGTCTCGACAAGAAGGGGGAGGGTCCCGTGACCGCCGCCGATCTTTCGACCACCGCCGACGTCGAGATCTTGAACGCCGACTTGCACCTCGCCTACCTCACGACGCCGAAGAGCGCGTTGACGTTCGAATTGACCGTCGAGCGCGGCAAGGGTTATGTCGGTGCCGAGGGCAACAAGGGATCGTCGACGATTGGGGTGATCCCCCTCGACGCAATCTTCACCCCCGTACGTCGCGTGAGCTTCGAGATTGAGCCCGTGCGCGTCGAGCAGTCCAAGGACTTCGACCGACTGGTCATTGAAATCGAGACCGATGGTTCAATCAGCCCGCGTGAGGCGCTGGCGTCGGCCGGTAAGACTCTCGGATCACTCGTGGAACTCATTGGCAACTTCGACGAAGAGGCACCGGCCCTGGAGTTGGGCGACGTGGGCACGGCCCAGGCCGCCGCGAGCGAACTCGACATCCGCATCGAAGAGTTAGGTCTCACCGAGCGCTCACGCAACTGCCTCAAGCGAGCCGGCATCAACACGATTGCCCAACTCGTCAACGCCACCGAGCGCGACCTCACCTCGATCACTAACTTTGGCGCAACGTCGCTGAAGGACGTCAACGATCGCCTCGAAGAGCGCGGTCTGTCACTGCGAATTGAGGACTAATCATGCTCGGCACTCCAACTAAGGGCAAGCGTTTCGGCGGCAATAGCGCGCACCAGAAGGCGATGATGGGCAACCTGGTCGCGTCGATGATCGCCGCCGAGTCCATCGTGACGACTGAAGCCAAGGCCAAGGCCCTGCGACCGATTGTTGAAAAAGTCGTCACCGCAGCGAAGAACTCACCCGAGGGTTCGGTGCACGCTCAGCGTCGCGTCGTTGCGTTCATCCGCGATAAGGACATGACGCACAAGCTGTTCGCCGAGATCGCGCCGCGCTACACGGACCGTCCCGGTGGCTACACGCGGATCTTAAAGCTCGGGCCGCGTCAGGGTGACAACGCCCCGATGGCGCGTATTGAGTTCGTCTGATCAACCCGTAGTCGTCACGCAACGCTGGCGACTCGATCTGGCCTACGACGGCAACGCGTTTAGCGGTTTCGCCTACCAGCCAGAGTTCACGACGGTCGTTGGCGTGCTTCGCGCCACGCTCGCCAGCACCCTACAAATGAGCGGAGAGCCAATGGTCGTGGGCGCCGGTCGCACCGATACCGGGGTGCACGCATTTGCCCAGGTGGTCCACGTTGACCTGCCGGTCACCCTGTTCTCAAAGGACCGAGGTCCCGACGGTGACCGCTTAATGCGGTCGCTCAACAAACAGTTGCGCGGTCGCATTCGAGTCCTTTCTGCGCGGCGCGTTGACGACGAGTTCCACGCCCGCTACTCGGCCATGTGGCGCGAGTACCGCTACCTAGTAATTGAGTCCCGACCGCCGGCACTCAACTTCACTGACGGTTGGTCCTGGACGGTGGCCGGTCCACTCGACCTCGACGTTATGAACCGGGCGGCCGCTGAAGTGCTCGGCACGCATGATTTTCGAGCCTTTTGTCGCAGACCCACGAACGCCACGTCCGACGAGCCACTCCTACGATCAGTCCTCGACGCTCACTTCGAACGCCTCGACGACCAGTGGTCGCTCAACCCAACCGGCGCCCCGGTCGTCAAGTTCACAATTCGCGCCCAATCCTTCTGTCACAACATGGTGCGCTGTCTCACGTCGACCCTCGTCGCAATCGGACAGGGTCGATTGCCCGAAAGTACGGTAAAAGAACGGCTGGAGAGCCTGCAACGGGACCAATTGCCGGCGCCGGCGCCGGCGAGCGCCCTCTGTCTGGTCGCCGTCGGATATCCCGAACTTGCGGGCGGACCCTCAGGTTTTGTAAGGTAGAGAGTCTCCTAGGAGTCTTCGTAGGGTGTCTCGTAAAGATCGCTGAAGGAAGAACTGTGCGTACGTACTCACCAAAGGTTAATGACATCACGCGCGAGTGGCTCGTCCTTGACGCCGAGGGCCTCGTACTGGGCCGCGTCGCCACGGTTGCCGCATCGATCCTGCGCGGCAAGCACCGCGTCTTCTTTGCCCCCCACGTCGACTGCGGTGACAACGTCATTATCGTGAACGCCGACAAAGTCGTCGTGACCGCCAACAAGCTCGCCCAGAAGTTCGCGTACCACCACTCGGGTTATCCGGGTGGTCTACGTGCGACGTCGTGGCAGACCTTGATGGACAGCGATCCCGAAAAGCTCGTCTTTGACGCGGTCAAGGGCATGGTGCCAAAGAACCGATTGGGTAGCGCGCAGATGGGCAAGCTCTTTGTCTACGCCGGCGCCGAGCACCCCCACGCCGCACAAATGCCTACGAAGTACGACACCTCGGCGATCCGCCGCGGTTAAGGAGAACGTTCCGTGTCATCACCACTCACCCAGACCACCGGACGACGCAAAGAGGCCGTCGCGCGCGTACGCCTTCGTCCCGGCACCGGCACCATCACCATCAACAAGCGCACGTTCGATAATTACTTCACGTCAGCGACGCACCGTCAAATGGTGATGGAGCCGCTGCGTTTGATTGACGCACAACAGACCTACGACATCGACGCCACCATCGAAGGTGGCGGCGTGGCCGGTCAGGCCGGCGCGCTGCGCTTGGGCATTTCACGTTCGCTGCTCGAGATCGACGAGAACGTCCGCCCCGCCTTGAAGAAGGCTGGCCTCTTGACTCGAGACTCGCGCAAGAAAGAGACCAAGAAATATGGTCTCAAGAAAGCGCGCAAGGCTCCTCAGTACTCGAAGCGGTAATGACCATGACCGTGCGATTCGGCACGGACGGGATTCGCGGGCGAGCACTCGACGAGATCACCACCGATCTCGCCTACCAATTGGGGTACGCGGTCGCGAGCGTCTTTACCGTGCCGGTCTTCGTTGGCTACGACACGCGCGAGAGTTCGCCGGTCCTGGCGCAGGCGGTCCTCGCCGGGCTTCGCGACAATGGCGCCACGGGGGTCAACATTGGAATCTTCACGACGCCGGGCGTCGCGGTGATTGCGCGCGATCGCGGCGGCGTGGGCGTGGTCGTATCGGCGTCGCACAATCCGTACTACGACAATGGCCTGAAGGTCCTCGGACTCGGGGGCGGCAAGCTCGATCACGCCACCGAAGAGGCGGTCACCATTGCGCTCAACGTGGCACCGGCACCGAGCGAACCCTCCGTCGACGTTCCCATTGATGAGTCCGCCGAACACGACTACGCACGACACCTTCGTTCGCTCGTACCGCGCGATTTCTCCTCGCTGCACATCGTGCTCGACTGCGCGAACGGCGCGGCGTCGCACGTGGCGCACGAACTCTTCGAATCAACGGGAGCGCGACTGACGACGATCAATGATCGTCCCGACGGACGCAACATCAACGAACAGAGTGGCTCGACGCACATTGAGAGTTTGGTCAGCGAAGTGCTGGCTCAGCACGCCGACCTGGGCCTCGCCTTTGACGGCGACGCGGATCGGTTGATCGCGGTCGACGCCGCGGGCAACGTGCGAAACGGCGACGACCTCATGATCTTGTTCACCAACGACTTCCTGGAGCGCGATGAACTGGGCGGCGGACTCGTCGTCACCTCCATGGCCAATCTGGGCCTGCACCACGCCTTCAAGGAAGCCGAGTTTTCGATCGTTGAGGTGGACGTGGGCGACCGCAACGTTGCGTTGGCGCTCGAGGAACAGTCCTGGAATTTCGGGGGCGAACAGTCCGGTCACCTTATTTTTCGCGACCTCGCGCCGACCGGCGACGGCATGTTG
>JBBQGY010000089.1:0-7451 GCA_038323435.1 Acidimicrobiales bacterium | reverse complement strand
CGCGACGCGCGAGCACAGGCTTCGGGGTCGTCACTGTTCACGTGGAAGATCGGTGCCTGAATCATCTTGGCGACGTCAGTGGGATACACGCTCGAGCGCGCGGAATCCGGGGCCGTCGTGAATCCAACTTGGTTGTTGATCACGATGTGCAGTGCCCCGCCGATGTGGTACCCCGAAAGTTGGGACATGTTGAGGGTCTCGGCCACCACTCCCTGACCGGCGAAAGCGGCGTCGCCATGGATCAGGATCGCCAGATAGGGGTAGTGACCACCGGCCTGTTGCTCGGTCACCACGTCGCTCGGACGAATTGCTTGGTCCTGCTTCGCGCGGACGATTCCTTCGACCACGGGGCTCACTGCTTCGAGATGCGACGGGTTTGACGCCATGGAGACATCGATGGCGGCGCCACTGGGACTTTTAAAGACACCACGCGAACCCTTGTGATACTTGACGTCGCCACTGCCCTGGACGCTCTCGGGGTCGAGGTTGCCTTCGAATTCCGAGAAGATATCGCTGTAGGACTTACCCACAATATTGGCGAGCACGTTCAGGCGACCGCGGTGGGCCATGCCAATCACGGCTTCACGAGTTCCCTGATCGGCGGCTATATCGAGGATGGTGTGCAGTGACACAATGGTCGACTCGGCTCCTTCGAGACCGAAGCGTTTCTGGCCAACGTAGCGCGAATGCAAGAACCGCTCAAACACTTCGGCCTCGTTGAGCGCCTCGAGAATTCGCCGTTGTTCATCGAGACCGACGGTGACTTTTATTCCTTCAACCCGCTCTTGGATCCAGCGCTTCTGAGCGGGATCCATAATGTGGCCGTACTCAATACCAATCGTGCGACAGTAGGCGTCGCGAAGAATTGCGAGGATCTCTTCGAGCGTGGCCGAACTTCGCCCGGCCAGTCCGTCGACGACGAACGTGCGGTGGAGGTCCCAAATGGTCAAGCCGTACGTCGCCAGGTCGAGTTCGGCGTGCAGGGCCGGCGGGTCACTGTGCAGTGGGTCGAGGTGGGCGTTCAGGTGGCCACGAACTCGGTACATATTGATCAGTTCCTGGACACGAATCTGCTTCAAAATACGCTCGGCGTCCCCTTCGCCCGTTGCCGGATTGTGGTCCTTGGCCCAGCGGGCCGGTTCGTACGGTATCCCGAGCGATTGAAAAATGTCGTCGTAGAAACGATGTTCGCCGGTGAGACACTCCGCCACGTACTTCAAAAACAGGCCCGATTCCGCACCCTGAATGATGCGGTGATCGTAGGTCGACGTCAACGTCATGACCTTGCCGACGCCTAGTTCGGCGAGGGCCCTCGGATCAGCGGCTTCGAATCCCGCGGGCCAGTTCAACGATCCCACGCCGAAGATTGCGCCCTGTCCCGGCATCAGGCGTGGCACCGACTGCACGGTTCCCAACGTGCCGGGGTTCGTCAGTGAGACCGTCGCACCGACGAAGTCGTCAGCGCCGAAGTTACCACTGTGCACTTTTCGCACCAGGTCCTCGTACGCGAGCAAGAATGTGCGAAAATCCATGGTGTCGGCGTCACGAATAACCGGGACCAACAGATTGCGGGTGCCGTCGGGGCGCTGCACGTCAACGGCGAGTCCGAGGCCTACGTGCTCGTGACGACGAACTCCGGGCGTCCCCTTCTTGTCGACGGCGTCGACAAACGTCGCATTCATTGAGGGAATCTCGGCGAGACCTTTCAAGAGAGCGAACGCAATGAAGTGGGTGAAGGAGACTTTCGCGCCACTCGAGCGTGCCAGCGAGTCATTGAGGGCAATTCGATTGATCTCCAAGAGGCGCGCCGCCACGGTGCGCACACTCGTCGCGGTCGGCACCGCCAGACTGGCGTTCATATTGGTCACAATGCGCGCCGCGGCACCCCGCAAGGGCGTGGCTTCGTCATCAATGGCGACGGCCAGCTCGACCGGCGCCGCCGTCACACCCGTCGCGACCGCCGGCACCGTCGAACGCTGGTAATCAGCGAAGAATTCGCGCCAACTGTCGGCCACGGAGTTAGGGTCGGCGAGGAAACGGTCGTACATGTCGTCAACCAGCCACGCGTTAGGGCCAAACGAGCCCTTGTTGGAGCGAGACGACGAAGAGTTGGGGGGCGTTGTCACCCCTCCAGCCTAGGGGCGTGGGACCGGCACTCGAAGGTTAGTGACCGTCGCCGAGACGGTAAGTTTTCGTGGTGAGCACGCACGCAACTCCCCCGCTCGGACTTCATCGGGCGGCGACGACGGTGGTGACAGGTATGGCGATGCTCGAACGGCGCGTGGAACATCCCGAGGCGACCATCATCTGCGTACACGGGGGCCTCGACCGGGGTGGCTCGTTCGCTCGATTGGCCCGTCGCACCGAACGGTTCAATCTGGTGGCGTACGACCGGCGCGGCTACCAGGGCTCGCGCGCCCTACAACCGCTCAGCCTCGCTCTCAATATTGACGACCTGTTGGCCATTATGCGAAGTGAATCCGCACGGACGCCGGTCATCCTCGTTGGTCACAGTTTCGGTGGGGTCGTTGCGCTCGGGGCGGTCCTCGCCGAGCCGTCACTCTCCCAGTTGAACCTCGTGTACGAGACGCCGTTGCCGTGGATCGTGAAGCGCGAAAGTTCTCGCGCACCGCTCTCGGATGATGCAAGTTTCGAGGTCGAGCGATTCTTTCGGCGCATGGTCTCCAACCGTGCCTGGGAGCGGCTCAGTGAGCATGAACAGCAGTCGCGCCAACTCGACGGTCCGGCACTGCTGAGTGACTTAAAGGGTCTGCACGATGCGGGCACCCCCTTTGACATCGCCCAGTTGACGACCCCCACCGCGTACATCTACGGTGACGGTCTTATTCATGACTACTATGTCGCACTCTGTGCCGAGATCTCTAGGATCAATCCGAGCATTGAGTGCCGCGAACTCGAGAACGCGCCGCACGGAGCTCATCTGGCGATCCCCGATCAGCTCGCGGCACTCATTGAAGAGGAGTGGCACCACGTATGCGCATCGCGGTAACGGGGTCAACGGGCTTCATTGGCTCAGCGCTGGTCGCGGCATTACGCGAGCGCGGCGACGACGTGATTCGATTTGTTCGACCAACGACGAATAGTAGCGACGCGAGGACCGTTCGATGGGATCCCTCGAGGAACGACATTGACGACGACGATCTTCGACGTAGTGGCGGCTTTGATGCCGTCGTGCATTTAGCCGGTGCGGGTGTGGCCGATAAGCGTTGGACCACAGGTCGCAAAGCGGAAATACTGGAATCGCGCATTAATGCCACCAGAGTGTTGGTCAACGGACTCGTCACCATGAACTCGGGTACGCCGTTTTTGGCGAGTGGTTCGGCAATCGGCTACTACGGTTCACGCGGTGACCAAATTCTCGACGAGGAATCTGGGCCTGGCGAAGGATTTTTGGCGGACGTCTGTGCGAAGTGGGAAATCGAAGCGTCGCGACTTCGCCAGTCGGGCTCGGGGGTTGCGTTGCTGCGAACCGGCATTGTCATGAGCGCACGCGGTGGAGCATTGAAGAAACAGTTGCCACTCTTTCGCACGGGGCTCGGCGGTCGACTCTCCACGGGACGACAGTGGATGAGTCCAATTTCGTTGCGCGACGAAATTCGAGCAATCCTGTGGATCGTCGATCATTCGCTGAGCGGGCCAGTGAATCTGGTGGCGCCCACTCCCGTGACCAACGGTGAGTTCACGCGAGAACTGGCTCGCCAGGTCCACCGTCCGTCCATAGTTGGCGTCCCGTCCTTGGCCCTTCGAGTTGCGCTCGGTCGTGAATTGGCAACGGAAGCCCTCCTCGCGAGTCAGAGAATTGAGCCGACAGTGCTGCACCAATCGAATTTCATTTTCAACGATCGCGACTGTGCCTCCATACTTCGCGCGGCGTTGTCGCCCGCGATCAATTGAGGTAGTGACCGAGGCTCATCGGCGATCCCTGGCGATGGAACAGTGACATCGCGCGACGCACACTGAACTTCGGTGAGTCGGTACCTTCGCTCAAAGGAATTGCGACAGCAGATCCACCACGATTTGCCCCAGTGAACTTCGATACGAGTGCAGGGAGTCGCCAGCCGTGACCGAGGTCAGACGACGTCGATCACTTCGGGAAAGTGACACGCCACTCGGTGCCCGGGTTCGCGCTCGAGGAGTTCGGGCGTCTCGGACTCACAGATCGCCTGGGCCTTCCAGCATCGAGTCCGGAAACGACATCCCGACGGGGGGTCCACCGGGCTCGGCAGATCACCCTGCAAAACAATTCGCCGGCGCGACCGCTCCTTATGAGGGTCGGGAATAGGTACGGCCGAGAGTAGGGCCTGGGTGTAGGGATGACTGGGGCGACGGTAGATCGACGACTGGTCGCCAATCTCGACAATCCGACCCAGGTACATGACGGCGACGCGATCAGAGACGTGACGAATTACCGAGAGATCGTGGGCGATGAACAGGTACGCCACGCCGAGGCGGGCTTGAAGGTCCTCGAGAAGATTCACGATCCCGGCTTGAATCGACACGTCCAGCGCCGACACCGGTTCGTCCAGAACGAGGAGCCGAGGATTGAGAATGAGGGCCCGGGCAATGCCCACCCGTTGGCGTTGGCCGCCAGAGAACTCGTTGGGGAACCGATTGGCGAATCGGGGCTCGAGGCCAACGAGTTGCATCATTTCGCTTACCCGATGGCGACCTTCGGACTTGGTCCACTGGCCGTGGATCCTCAACGGCTCGGCGATTGCTTCACCGACGGGCATTCGCGGGTCCAACGATCCGAACGGGTCCTGAAAGACGACTT
Source organism: Acidimicrobiales bacterium (assembly GCA_038323435.1). GTDB lineage: Bacteria > Actinomycetota > Acidimicrobiia > Acidimicrobiales > RAAP-2 > RAAP-2. The sequence continues at coordinate 2,656 of JBBQGY010000089.1, read as the reverse complement.
GCATTGTTTGACGTGCATCGCGCAGTTGCTCTCGCGAGAGGCTCGTCAACTCCTGGCCGGCGAATTCGACCGATCCCGAAGTTGGGCGCACTAGTTGCAAGACCGCCCGTCCCGTGGTGGTCTTGCCACAGCCTGACTCACCAACGAGTCCTAGGGTCTCGCTCTTGTGAATGTCGAACGAGGTGCCGCACACGGCGTGGACGGTGTTCTTTTTACGAGTGAGGAACTTGCGACTGCCCTTTTGGAAGTGGACGACGAGGTCTTTTACGGACAACAGTGTTTCGGGGGTGCCGCCCATTGGCGGATCGACAGTGGTCATTCCGGAAGACCCTCCTGGTCATCTGAGGAATTGGGAAACATCGACGCAATCGGCATCGACACGACGTCGCTGGCGAAATGGCACGCCGCCTGATGCGACTCGGACCCCGCCGAGGACGCAACCGACCGTAGTTCTGGCTCTTCGGTCAAGCAGATGTCTTGGCGCAGTGGGCAACGTGGACTGAACGGACACCCCGGGCGAGTGCCGATCATCGACGGCGGAGAACCGGGGATCTGACGTAGTCGTGCGCCGCCGTCGTCGTCAACCCGGGGAATCGAACCGAGCAACCCGTGGGTGTAAGGCATCGCGGGTGAATAGAAGACCGCGTCCGCGGTGCCGACTTCGACAATGCGACCCGCGTACATGACAACGACGCGTGACGCCAGTCCCGCGACGACGCCGAGGTCGTGGGTGATGAGCACGAGCGACGCGTGCGACTCGTCCAAGGCCACCTTGAGCGCCTCGAGCACCTGGGCTTGGACCGTAACGTCCAGCGCCGTGGTGGGCTCGTCGGCGAGAATTATTTGAGGATTGTTCGCCATGGCGATAGCAATGACAACCCGCTGACGCATGCCACCGGAGAACTCGTGGGGGTAGTCGTCTATTCGGTCGCTGGCCCGGGGAATCCCGACGATCTCGAGTAGCCGGATTGCTTCGGCACGGCGCTCCTCGCGGTTGAGGTCCTGGTGAGCGCCAATGGCTTCTTCCACCTGCCACCCCACGCTATAGACGGGGTTAAGAGAGGTCAGCGGATCTTGAAAGATCATCGCGATCGAGAGACCGCGAATAGACGACATCTGGCGGTCCTTTAAACCAAGCAGTTCTCGGTCGCCCAGTTTGATTGAACCCGTCACCTTCGCGTTTTTTGCCAACAGCCCCATTACGGCCAACGCGGTCACCGATTTTCCCGAACCTGATTCGCCGACAATGCCCAGCACTTCTCGGGGATTGAGGGTCAGACTGACGCCGCGAATCGCCCTCGTGACTCCTTCGGATGTGGAGAAGCGAACGTCGAGGTCTTCTATGTCAAGGAGAGGCTCGACCATCTAGGCACGAACCCTATTCTTGCGAGGGTCGAGCGCGGCACGAAGTCCATCGCCAATGAAAAATACCGAAACAATGAGTGCCAGGAGAAACGCAGCTGGATAGACGAACAGCCAATACTCGGTAGTGGCCGAGTTCTGCCCCTGCTCGATCAAGAGGCCGAGCGACACCGCCGGCGGCTGAATCCCGAGGCCCAGATAGGAGAGCGTGGCTTCCAGGACTATGGCCCCCGCCACCGTAATAGTGGCGTTCACAATGATGGGGCCAATGGCGTTGGGGATCATGTGACGTGAGATGATTCGCCAGTCGCTGGCCCCGAGCGCCCGGGAGGCTTCAATGAAATCGCGTTCGCGAAGTGAGAGGAACTCCGCGCGCACTAAGCGCGCAATGTACGTCCACGACAGCGCGCCGATAATGATGGCGAGGTAGAACCAGTTGTTGGCTTTCTGGGCTACGATTTGAGACAACATGATTAAAACGACGAGAACCGGAATCACGAGTACCAGGTCGACGAAGCGCATCAGTACATTGTCAATCTTGCCTCCGTAGTATCCCGCGAGCGCGCCGATAAACGTACCTACGACGACCGAAATTGCGGCGACGAGAACCGCAACTTGTACGTCTTGCAGGACGCCCTTAAGAATCTGGGCCAGCATGTCAATGCCAATGCTGTTGGTGCCAAAGATATGTGCCGCCGATGGACCTTGATTGAACGCAATGGAGAGGGCCGCATACTGATTGGGATGCAATGCGGTATAGATGCCAGACACGACCAGCATCAAGAAGAAGGCTATAAGTCCGGTCATCGCTTGACCGTTGTGAAGGAAACGATGCACCACCATCGCCCACTGCCCTCGAGCGTTGAAGTCCATGTCGTCGGAGTGCACGTCGCCCGTCGTCGCAACGGTTTCTGAAGAAGATTTCTTAGTCATTTATCGCTTAGCTCTTACCGTATCGAATACGAGGATCGAGGAAACCATAGAGGATGTCAGCGACGAGATTGAACGCAATAACAATGGTCGCGGTGAGAAGTAAGTACGCGAGCACGACATTCGTATCTTGCCCGGTCACGCCATCGAGGAAGAAACGACCAAGTCCGTTCCACCCGTAAACGGTCTCCGTGATAACAGCACCCCCCAATAGGCCCGCAAAGTCGAGGGCGATAATCGTGGTCACTGGAATAAGTGCGTTACGAAGGATGTGGCGCAGAAGTACCCGGCGGGGCGAAATGCCTTTCGCTCGGGCCAGCCGAACGTAGTCGCTATCCATCACGTCGAGCAACGTTGAGCGTTG
>JBBQGY010000088.1:0-7549 GCA_038323435.1 Acidimicrobiales bacterium | reverse complement strand
CAGCGTTCGCTGCTCCTTATTCAACTTTTTGGGCAGAGCGACCGCTACGGTCACGAGTAAGTCACCGGCCGCGTGCTTGCCGACCGCGGGCACTCCTCGCCCGCGCACGCGCATCGTGGTGCCCGGTTGCGTACCGGCCGTGATCTTGAGCGTCACCGGCTCGTCGAGCGTCGCGACGCTCACCGTCGTACCGAGCATCGCCGCGGTTAACCCGACGTGTACCGTCGTCGTCACGTTGCGGCCGCGCCGCTCAAAATTGGCATCATCTGCGACGTGCACGTCGACAAAGAGATCGCCCGGCGGACCGCCGTTCGCTCCGGGGTTGCCCTTCGCCTTCAGGCGAATTCGTTGCCCGTCAATGACCCCCGCGGGGATGCGCACGTTGACGCGCCTCGATGACGGTTCGCGACCCGTGCCGTGACAGGTTGGACACGGCGTGACAATACGTCCACCCCGCCCCTGACAGACGGGACAGACGCTCGACATCGCGAACGGACCCTGATCGTCGTTGAGCACGCCCTTACCGCCGCATCGTTCACACGTCGCAAAACCGCTACCCGGCGCCGCGCCGCGTCCGCCACACGTGTGACACGCGTCATTGCTCGGCAAACTGACCGACGTCGTCGCTCCCTTGACGGCGTCACGAAAACTGAGGTGCAGTGCCGTCTCGAGGTCGGCGCCGCGCTGGGCACGTTGACGTCGCGTGCCACCGAAGAGTCCGCCGAAGATATCGCCGATGTCGCCGGATTGAAAATTAAAGCCGGCTCCTGGACTACTCCGTCCACCAAAGCCGGCGGCGGCTGGCCCGAGGCGGCGGATCTCGTCGTACTCCTTGCGCTTGTCGGCGTCACCGAGTACGTCGTAGGCAACGGAGACTTCCTTGAATTTCTCTTCTGATCCGGGATTCGTGTCGGGATGGAGTCGTTTGGCCAACTTACGATAGGCGCGCGTGATCTCTTTTTCCGTCGCACTCGACGTGAGTCCGAGCAGTTTGTAGTAGTCCTTGTCGAACCACTCTCGTTCGGCCACGTTTAGCCCTTCACTCGCACCATCGCTGGGCGCAAGACCGCACCCTTCCAGCGGTAGCCGGCCCGCAGTACGTCGTCAATCACTTGGTCGCCGTCACCGTCGCCGTCGCTGGCCACGTGGGCCACGGCGTCGTGCACCTGGGGATTAAAGGTGACGCCCACGTCGTCAATTCGTTCGAGACCCTCTTTGGCCATTGCGCCGAGCATCAGGTTGCGCGCCTGGGCGAGCGCCTGCGCCTCTTCTGACTGCGTCGACGAAAAGTGGGCCGCCGCCAAATCAAATGCGTCGAGCACCGACAGTAACTTCAACATGAGTTCACCGGTCGCGCGGTTCGCCGCGTCCTCCGACGAGCGCGCCACTCGCTTTCGATAGTTCTCGAAATCAGCCTGGAGACGTTGCAGCGAATCGAGGTACTCGTCGCGCTGGCGTTCAGTTTCGGTCCGTTCGTCGACGTCCGGCGTGACGGCGCCGTTCGACACCGTCACGAAGTCGCCATCACCAACTTGGTCGCTCACGATTAGTCAACGATCTCGGCGTCAACGATGTCATCGTCGTTGCCGGCTGACGCAGCTGGTCCCGCGGCGTTCGCCTTGGAGGCCTCTTCGTACAACCGTTGACTGAAGCCTTGGCTCGTGGAGAGCAATTTGTCGGTCGCACTCTTAATCGCGTCCATGTCGGTTCCCTCGAGGGCCGACTTCAATGCCGTGAGTGAACTCTCGACGTCATCACGCTCGGTGCCCTGGAACGATTCCGCCTGATCCTTTAGGAGTTTCTCGGTCTGGTACACGAGCCCGTCCGCGTTGTTACGCACTTCGGCCTCTTCGCGCCGTTGACGGTCATCTTCGGCGTGCGCTTCGGCGTCGCGCACCATGCGATCGATCTCTTCTTTCGAGAGCGATGATCCGCCCGAAATCGTCATCGACTGCGTGGCGCCCGTAGCCTGGTCCTTCGCCGACACGTGGACAATGCCGTTCGCGTCGATGTCAAAGGTCACCTCGATCTGCGGCACACCACGAGTTGCCGGCGGGATACCAACCAACTGGAACTTGCCCAGCGTCTGGTTGTACGACGCCATCTCGCGCTCGCCCTGCAGTACGTGCACTTCCACCGACGCCTGATTGTCGTCCGCGGTCGTGAAGGTCTGGGATTTCTTAGTTGGAATCGTGGTGTTGCGTTCAATGATCTTGGTCATCACGCCACCCTTGGTCTCAATACCCAGCGACAACGGAGTGACGTCGAGGAGCAAGATGTCCTTGACGTCGCCCTTCAGCACACCGGCCTGGACCGCGGCACCAATGGCCACGACCTCGTCAGGGTTCACGGTCTTGTTGGGTTCTTTGCCCGTCACCTTGTTCACTAACTCTTGAACCGCGGGAATACGCGTTGATCCACCGACCATGATGACGTGATCAATTTTGTCGAGGGTCAGCCCGGCGTCCTTGATGGCCTGGTCGAACGGCTTGCGGCAGCGCTCAACGAGGCTGGCGGTCAGTTCATTGAACTTCGCGCGGCTCAACTTAATGTCGAGGTGCTTTGGTCCGTCGGCGGTGGCGGTAACGAAGGGCAGGTTGACGGTGGTCTCTTGGACCGACGACAACTCAATCTTCGCCTTCTCCGCCGCTTCCTTCAAACGCTGGACCGCCATTTTGTCGGTCGAAAGATCGACGCCCTCGGTGTCCTTGAAGGTCTTAATGAGCCACTGCATGACCGCGTCGTCCCAGTCGTCGCCACCCAAGTGAGTGTCGCCGTGGGTTGACTTCACTTCGAAGACGCCGTCGGCGATGTCGAGGACCGAAACGTCAAAGGTGCCTCCACCGAGGTCGAAGACCAGCACGACCTGCTCCTGGCCGCCCTTATCGAGCCCGTAGGCGAGAGCGGCCGCGGTGGGCTCGTTCACGATACGCAGCACTTCTAGACCGGCGATCTGACCGGCTTCCTTCGTCGCGGTGCGCTGGGCGTCATTGAAATAAGCCGGCACGGTAATGACGGCCTGGGTAACGGTGTCGCCGAGATAGGCCTCAGCATCCCTCTTCAACTTCTGCAAAATACGCGCGGAGATCTCCTGGGCGGTGTACTTGGTGCCATCGATATCGACGCTCCAGTTCTCGCCCATGTGACGCTTCACCGAACGAATCGTTCGTTCGGGGTTCGTGATCGCTTGGCGCTTCGCCACTTCACCGACGAGGACTTCGCCGGTCTTGGAAAATCCCACTACCGAAGGCGTTGTTCGTCCGCCCTCCGCATTAGGGATGACGACGGGCTCGCCCGCCTCTAATACGCTGACCACCGAGTTGGTGGTTCCTAGGTCGATACCGACTGCCTTTGCCATGTACATCTCCTTGAATCTGTCTCTGTGGCCGGTCTCTCCGGAACAACAGAACTCGTATCCAGAAGTATACAGAGTTGAGCCTCTTCTTGTCAAGAAAATATATAATGTTCATCGTTATGAAGGATTCAGGCTCAGATAGAAGGGTTCTGAACCTCACTTGCACCCTTCAGGATCTCTTCTACGGCGAAGGTACAGTGACGAGATGCCCGATCTGATACTTATACGCCATGGTCAGTCGACCTGGAATGAACGCAATCTTTTTACCGGTTGGCAGGACGTTGAGTTGACCGCCCGAGGTGAAGACGAAGCCCGTCAGGCCGGCGAATTATTGCGTGCCGAGGTCAACCTGGACCTGCGCATGCTCCACACGTCAGTGCTGACGAGGGCCGTGCGCACCGCCGAGATTGCCCTGTACGCCGCGGGGCGCTCGTGGCTCCCGGTCACTCGTAGCTGGCGCCTCAACGAGCGCCACTACGGCGATCTCACGGGGAAGGACAAAAAACAGACAGCCGACCAGTTTGGTCTCGACCAGGTCAAGCTCTGGCGCCGTTCCTACGACGTACCGCCGCCACCGCTTCGAGAGGGGGACCCCCGTAGCAGTCTCGGGGACCCCCGCTACCGCGACGTTCCCCCAGAGTTCATTCCTGCTACCGAATGTCTGAAAGATGTCGTGGCGCGCGTCACGCCCTATTTCAGCGACGTGATTGTCGAAGACTTGCGCCGCGAAGCCGTTCGCGGCGGATCGGTGCTCGTCGTCGCCCACGGAAATTCACTACGCGCACTTCGCAAAGTCCTCCAGCACATTAGTGAAGAGGACATCGCTGGACTGGAGATCCCCACGGGCATCCCCTACCGCATTCAACTCGACAATGAACTCAACGTCCTCGAGGCCAACTACCTCGGCGACGCCGCCGCCACCGCGGCGGCCGCCGCCGCGGTGGCGCGCCAAGCCGGGTAGTTCACAGAGCGGAAGGGCCTCGTTCGTTCGTTCTAATTCGAACCACGTGTTCAATGTCGGTGACCCACGCAACGCCGTCGCCCACCGTATCGGTGCGTGCGGCACTCACGATTGCATCGATCACTGTTTCCACTAATTCGTCGGTGCAGATGATCTCGATTCGAATCTTGTCGACAAAATCAAACTCGTACTCTTTGCCCCGATAGATCTCAATGTGGCCGCCCGTGTGACCAAAGCCGCGCGCTTGGGTCACGGTCATGCCCGTGATGCCCACTCCCTTCACGGCGAACTTGACCTCATCGAGTTTGAACGGCTTTACGACTGCAGTGACTAACTTCATTCTCTACTCCTTAGACGTTGTCGGGGTGAAGGTGGCTGGGTGAACCTACGGGCTCGCCGAAGGTCGGCTCGGGGAAAGCCTCTTCGTCGTGGATGGCAATATCGCCAATCGCCAGTGTCTCTTCGGACTCACGCAATCCCCCCAGGAGAAACTTCACCAGATAGAAGATAAACGCAGTACCAATTGCGGTGTAGCCAATAACCCAGGCCGCGGCCAAGAACTGTTCCCACAGCTGATGAAACGAATGGGTGAAGAACCAACCGCCGACCGAGAATCCACCGGCGCCCTTGTAGTGCGCGCCGGCAATTCCGTACTGAGTCATGCTCGGGTCCGCGAGCAGTCCGACGAGCAGACCGCCGACCAGTCCGGCGACACCGTGGGTGTAGACCACGCCGAGAGCGTCGTCAACCGTGGAGAACGGACGAACTCGCGAGAGGTAGTTCCACGCGAACCAGACAATCGTCGACGCGGTGAGCCCCACGATGATGGCGCCGGTACCGTTCACCCAGCCGGCCGACGGAGTGATCGCCACCAGGCCACACAACATTCCGTTTATTGCACCAAGGAACGTGGGCTTCTTTTGCCTGGAGAGGAACATGTCCCAGAAGCGCCAGGTGAGAACGCCCACCGCGGTGGCGACGTTGGTGTTAAGGACAGCGCTCGCCGCGTCGGCGCCGGCGTAGAAGGGATCACCACCGTTGAAACCGTTCCAGCCCAGCCAGAGAATTCCCGCTCCGACCGCGACCATCATGAGGTTGCTCGGGAACGCATTTTCTCGGTCCTGCCAGCGACGTGGCCCGAGGATGGCGGCACCGACGAACGCCGCGACGCCGGCACTCAAGTGAATGACGTACCCACCCGAGTAGTCAACCGCACCCTTCTGGGAGAAGAATCCACCGCCCCAGATCAGGGCCGCGTTGACGCAGTACACCATGGTGATCCACAGCGGCACGATCAAGAGCCACGCCTTGAACTTGAGACGCCCGACCAGACCACCGAGGAAGAGCAACGGCGTGATGGCGGCGAACACGAACTGGAAATACGCGAGCGTCGCGGTGGAGAAGTGGAAGGGGATCAGTGTATTGGCTCCCGACACCGCCTGACCCTGTTCGGCGCCCGACGTGGACAACGGCGTGAAGTGCCCAATGAATCCACTCCAGAACGATCCCGTCGGACCAAAGTGCGAAAGGGGTCCAAAGGCCATGTTGTAGCCCCAGAGCATCCATACGACGAGGGTCAGTGAGAAACCGGAGAAGACCATCAACATCGTGTTGACGATCCACTTCTTTCGCACGAGACCGCCGTACAGAACGGCGAGACCGGGCAGGCTCATCAAACCAACGAGCGTGGCCGAGACGAGCTGCCAGGTGTTGTCAGCCGGATTCAACCAATGCGGATACGGGATGAGAGTCGCTGCGGAAAGCACATCCACTCCTTCGGTGACTAGGAGAGGGCGCCATTGACCTCAAGTTGTTCACGTCAGTGTGTCAACCGAGGATTTCTTAAACGTCAACAATGTGTTTCGTCCGTATTAACTCAAAACAATTGGTACCAAAAACATTTAGGTCTGGAGCGACCGTTCCACGACTTGGGAGATGTCCAGCACGGCGACTTCATCACCTTTTCCGTTGGCCTTTACGGCGTCGTCGAGCATGATCATGCAGAAGGGGCAGGCCGTGGAGATGACGTCCGCGCCGGTGCCTAGTGCCTCGTGCGTGCGTTCCATGTTGATGCGCTTGCCAATGTTCTCTTCCATCCACATACGTGCGCCACCGGCACCGCAGCAAAAACCCTTCTCGCGGTGACGTTCCATCTCTACCTGCGTTACACCAGGGATTGCGTCCAACACGGAGCGCGGTTCGTCAAAGATCCGGTTGTGCCGCCCGAGGTAGCAGGGGTCGTGGTAGGTGACCGTTCCGCTGTAGGCAACGCCGGGGACGAGGCGACCGGCGGCCACCAGGTGGCTGAGCAACTGGGCGTGATGAATCAACTCAAAATTGCCCCCGAGCGACGGATATTCATTCTTCATGGTGTTAAAGCAGTGCGGACAGCTCGCGACAATTTTTTTCGCGCCTACCTCTTGCAGCGTCGCGATATTGGCCTTGGCCATCTCCTGGAATAAGTATTCGTTGCCCATTCGACGCGCCGGGTCACCGGTGCACGATTCGCGAGGCCCCAGAATTCCGAACGTCACGCCGGCTCGGTGCAGCATTCGTGCGGTCGATTCGACCTGCTTTCGTCCTCGTTCGTCGAGCGACCCCGCGCAACCGACCCAGTAGAGATACTCAATGTCGTCGGGGATCGGACCGTCAATGATCGGCACGTCGAAGTCGAGGGCGGAGAGCCACTCGGTGCGCTTCGACGCTCCCAGGCCCCACGGGTCTCCCTGGTTCTCCAAGTTACGTAACAGAAGTCCAGCTTCGACGGGAAACCGCGATTCCATGAGAACTTCGTAACGTCGCATATCAATGATGGCGTCAATGTGCTCGATGTCCACCGGACACTGCTCGACGCACGCTCCGCACGTCGTGCACGACCACAGCACGTCAGGATCGATGGTCGTGGGCACGAGCGTCGCCACATCGCTATTGCTGGCGCCTGACAAAAGGCGATCCGCCGAAGCAAACATGTTGTCGCGCAGACCCATGATGAGCAACTTGGGACTGAGCGGTTTGCCCGTTGTCCACGCCGGACAGACCGACTGGCAGCGCCCGCACTCCGTGCACGTTGCAAAGTCCAACATCTGTTTCCAGGTGAAATCCTCGATCTTTCCGGCACCGAAGACGGTGTCTTCAGTGACGTGTTCCATATCCATGTCGGGCGTCTTGTCGAGTCCACCCAACGCTCGCGGCCGTCGTGACACCCCGATATTGAGCGGCGCCAGAAAGATGTG
>JBBQGY010000087.1:0-7589 GCA_038323435.1 Acidimicrobiales bacterium | reverse complement strand
GAGGGCGGCGAACGCTCCTCCGAACTCGACGACGGGCTCTCGCTGGGTGGCAAAACCGATTGGTAACAACCACGCGCCAGCGAGCCAACTAATGAAAGTGGCGCGCGAGATCCACACCGAGCGCAGTGGTCGCTGGGTAATGACCGGCGTGAATTGATGGATTGCGCCAAGTACCCCCATCGAAAGCGTGGCCAGCATGGCAAAGTGCGCAGCGGCAACCACGTAATCGTTGGTGGGGTCAACCAGCGCGTAGGCCCGCGACCAGATCACCATCACGCCACTGGCCACTAGTCCGAGGGCTGCGGCCGCTAAGAAGCTAAGCGGCACCGAGGGCGGCGGAATGAACTGTGGGAGACCCGCCGGACGTCCCTGCCACTGTCCCGAAATCGGTTCGGGCGACGCGCTCTCAGCGCACATGTGGGCCCGCGAGTGCGTTCATGGTATAACTCTAGTGCGGAACAGAATAATTATCACGACCGGTTGCGGTCACCAAGGAGGAGTCTGATGGCGACTTTTGATGCTCGACCGATCATCGCGGCGGGCGACGAGCCGTTCGACCAAATAATGGCGGCGGTGGCGGCCCTCGAGGACGGCGAGGAGTTAATTATCTTGGCCCCCTTCGAACCGGTCCCCCTCGAGGGGGTCCTCGGATCCCAGGGCTTCTCTTACGAAGCCCTCGAACTCGCGCCCGACGACTGGCGGGTCTCGTTTCGTAGGCAACCATGAACGCTGAGAACTCATCGGGAACTCCAGTGTCCATCAGCGAAGGAGTCGCGGCCGCGCGCACGCCAATCGAAGCCGCGTGGGGAGCACTGCGTCATGTATATGACCCCGAGTTGTACCTCGACGTGGTGTCCCTGGGTCTCGTCTACGACGTCCGTCAGGTTGACGATTCCATCGTGGTGGACATGACTCTCACCACGCCCGGTTGTCCCGCCTCTGAGAGCATCTCGGAGATGGCTCGCGCCGCCATTGCCGATGCGGTGGGTGTCGACGTTGACGTCGACGTGCGTCTCGTGTGGGAACCGCCATGGAACCCGGAAATGATTGATGCCGAGGCGGCCGCCGAACTTGGGTTCCGTCTCCGGTAATGACGGTGCGCTCACCGGCGAACGCGAGACGAATCAAATGTTGGCGCGGGACTTTCATGAGTGAGTTGGTGCGGACCAGGGTGGGTACTACGAGATGATTCGCGACATCGTCATTGTTCAGTTGTACGACGAACCGGGTCGCCATCGAGACGAACTACCTCCATTGATGTGCCACACGTCCCCAGCGAGATGTGTCCGCGGTGACGCCGGACTGAAATGGAACAACAGATGAGAACTGCCGTACACGGAATGCCCCGGATTGGAGTGGATCGGGTCCTCAAGTGGGCTCTCGAAGGCTTCTGGGCCGGATCGGTCACACGCCAGGAACTCGAAGAGGTCGCGGTCTCGATCCGAAGGGATAACTGGCAAGCCATGGTGGCTCGCGACGTGGATTTCGTACCCTCCAACGACTTCTCCTTCTACGACCATGTCCTCGACGCTGCGGTGTTAGTGGGGGCCGTCCCGATGCGCTTCGTCACGGCCGGACCAACGACCGACTTGGAAAACTACTTCGCCATGGCGAGGGGGGGACGCCTTGATGGACAGGCCGTCGCCCCGCTCGATCTGACCAAGTGGTTCGACACCAACTACCACCACCTGGTGCCCGAACTCGACCCCGACGCGGCGCTCGTTCACGACGTGACGAAACCGGTTCACGAGTTAGCCGAGTCACGCGCACTCGGCATTGAGACCACCCCCGTACTGCTGGGCCCGCTGACCCTGTTGCTGCGCAGTAAGGCGTCACGACCTGGCATCGACCCTCTGCAACTCCTCGACCCTCTCATTGACGTCTACGTCGAAATCCTTTCCACGCTGAAGAACGGTGGCGCCACGTGGGTGCGCTTTGACGAGCCCAGCCTCGTCGAAGAGCGCAGTGCCGACGAGCTCGCTGCACTGCGCCGCGTCTATCAACGCCTCGCTCACAGTGCTTCGCGGCCCAAGATCGCCGTATCGACGTACTTCGGTCACCTAGGGTCCGCCATGGCTACCGTCAACGACCTGCCGGTGGAAGCCCTGGGTCTCGACTTCTGCCGGGGTCGCGAAAACCTCTCGTTGCTGCGCTCTGTCGGCGGCCTCGGTGACAAGATGCTCGTGGCCGGGGTCGTGGACGGGCGCAACGTCTGGGCCAACGACCTTCGGTCCAGCCTCGATCTGCTCGACCAGTTGAGCGAGTGTGCAGTGGAGATTGTCGTCTCCACGTCGTGCTCGCTACTGCACGTGCCCCTGGGATCCGCCGCTGACGAGAACATCGACGACGAAGTGCGTCTGTGGCTCGCCTTTAGCCACGACAAGCTGAACGAACTTCGCCTGCTCGCCCGAGGTGCCACCGACGGCCCTAACAGCATCAGCGACGAGCTCGACGCCAATCGGACTGTCCTCGCTGCGCGGCGCGATTCGCCCAAAGTAACCAACAAAGTGATCCGTGAGCGCGTCGACTCATTCGGTACCGACGACCCTCGTCGAGCTGAGAAGTACCCCGAGCGCGCGATGGCCCAGAGGACTCGATTAGCGCTGCCGCTCCTGCCAACGACCACGATCGGATCGTTCCCCCAGACAGCTGAACTGAGAAAGGCACGGGCCTCGTGGCGCGCCGGGCGCCTTAGCGATAACGACTACGACGCATTGCTGCGTACCGAGATCGACCAAGTCCTGAACATCCAGGAGGAGCTGGATCTCGACGTCCTCGTACATGGTGTGCCCGAGCGAGACGACATGGTGCGCTACTTCGCCGAGCGGCTCACCGGCTACGTCCTGCCCGACAATGGCTGGGTCCAGTCCTACGGTTCGCGATGCGTACGTCCGGCCGTGCTCTTCGGCGACGTGGCCCGACTGCTCCCGATGACGGTGGGTTGGACCGGTTACGCCCAATCGCGTACGTCAAAGCCCGTAAAGGGCATGCTCACCGGACCAATCACGATGCTGCGCTGGTCGTTCGTGCGCGATGATCAACCCGAGCGCGACACGGCTCACCAACTGGCCGTGGCCATACGCGACGAATTGGTCGATCTCCAGGCGGCCGGTATCGCCATCATTCAGGTCGACGAACCAGCGTTGCGCGAGGGCCTGCCTCTTCGACTCGGCGAACGACCGGAGTACCTAACGTGGGCGACCGAAGCGTTTCGACGAGTCACTTCCGCGGCGGCGAGCACCACCCAGGTGCACACGCATATGTGTTACGCAGAATTGGGCGACATCGCCGACGCGCTGAGTGAGTTGGAGGTGGACGTTGTCTCGTTCGAGGCGGCGCGCTCTGACATGACGATCGTGGACGAACTCCAACACGCCGCCTATGAAGGCGGTGTAGGACCAGGTGTTTACGATGTGCACTCGCCGTTAATTCCCGAAGCCGACACGATCGAGGAACTGCTGCACCGGGCAGTGGAGAGTCTGGGACCTGAGCGGCTGTGGGTGAATCCCGACTGCGGCCTCAAGACCCGCCGCTACGAGCAGGTCCTTCCAACTCTGCAGCACCTAGTGTCGGCCGCCCACAGCCTGCGAGCCGAACTCTCATCGAGCGGGTTGCCGCCTGGACCTTAATCGGTGGACACCGACGGTTTCGCCCAACGCTGGCTCGCCCCCAACCACGACCAAGAGTGGGACGTTGCAACGGTTACCGAGGTGCACCCTGACGGTTCGAACGCCGCCACGCTACAACTCGAACTGACCGAACCTGTCGACTTCGTCGCCGGGCAGTACTACTTGGTGCGTATCCGAGTCGAGGGCGCACCGGGAGCGGTGCAGCAGGCCTACTCACTCTCGTCGTCACCGTGGCCGTCGTCACCGCTGATCGAGATGACTGTCCGCGCCGTGCCCGAGGGTCGCATGTCGCGCGTGCTGGTGCATCAGGTTGTCGCCGGTGATCAACTACAGGTGCGAGGCCCCTTCGGCTCGTTAACGTGGGACGGTTCCGATGGCAGTGCTCTCGTGATGATCGGCGCGGGCAGTGGCGTCGCGCCATTCACGTCCATCGTGCGCTTCGCGTCAGCGCTCCGCCTGACCACACCAATGGTGCTGCTCTGTTCAGGTCGCGATCAGGCGTCGACCTTGTTGCGCACACCTCTAGAGGAACTCAATCGTCGCGAAGACTGGTTGTCGGTGGTGCACACGCTCACCCGTAGCCAGGGTGACACGTGGGCTCGCTTCCATCGCCGAGTTGACGCTTCGATGATCGAGCGGGTGGTGAGCGAACTACGAGGATGGGATGCATCGTCATGCTCGTTACTCGTCGCCGGACCTCCCGAGATGGTCACGTCGGTGCGAGCGGCGATCCTCACGCTCGGCATCAGTGGCGACCACGTGGTCAGCGAGATCCACGCGTGACGCGTCAGAACCGCGTGACGTTCGAAACGCCGTTGGGAGGCGAGCGACCAGCGACGTGAGGGGTAGAAGACGTTTAAGGTGCAGATACTGGCGCGGCGAGCAACTAGGGCTCGATGAAGATGCACTCCCCCGGACACTCCTCGGCGGCCTCGGTGACCTTCGACTCAAGGCCCTCAGGCACTTGGGCCACTCCGTCAGTGCCGCCGGGGTTGGACTTCACCTCGTCTCCCTCTTTGACGTAGGCCAGTCCGTCGTCGAGCAATGTGAACACCTCCGGGGCGATCTCCTCACAGAGTCCGTCACCCGTACACAAGTCCTGATCAATCCAGACCTTCATCGTGAACCACTCTCCTTTGTTTGTAGCGCGCACTGCCGATCGCCTAGAACATCCCGAGTTCGAGTCGCGCAGCATCGGACATTCGCCTGAGGTTCCACCGCGGATCCCACACCAACTCAACGTCGACTTCACTAACGACCGAGACCGTCCGAATCCGAGAGCAGGCGTCGTCACGCAGTACGTCACCGATTCCACTGCCCGGGGCCGTCATCAACATCTTGATCTCGACGCGGAGACTCCCGTCGCCAACTGATGGGCATCACACGCGTAGATCAACCCAAGGTCGACCACGTTGATCGAGATCTCCGGATCGAAAACCCTCTTCAACTTCTCGTTCACTCGTTCGCCTGCTTCCAGCGTCATCATCCAACCGCTCGTCGTCGACGTTGTCGGTGTGGTCAAGGTCATCGTCAGTCGTACTTCTCCGTGCGGATTCCAGAAGGGCTAACCCCGAGATCGATCAACCATCCATTGACGCCCTCCACCATTGCGGGAGGGCCGCAGATGTAAGAGCGCCGCGGGAGTTGGCCCGCTACGGCTTCGGCGATCATGACCGAGTCGATGCGACGGTGGTGAGTCGCGCGAAGATCGGTGTCGTCACGGGTGAAACTGACGATGACCTCTAGCCACGGATATCGAAGAGCCAAGTCGGTGAGTTCGGCGTGGTAAAAGGCGTAATCGAAACTGGCGAACGAGCAGACAAGTCTCATGGGGATCTCGAGATTGGCGGCAACGCCGTAACGGATAATGCTCATCAGTGGCACGACACCACTACCGGCGCCGACCAAAAGGACCGGTCCGCCGTCGTCGGACGTCCACGTAAAGCGCCCTACGGGGCCACGAACCTCGATCCGATCGCCCGGGGAGAGGTCTCGTACCAGAAGCGGCGACACGAGTCCGCCGGGCACTTCGCGTACACCAATGTCGATGATCGACGGATCTGGTATCGGCGACGACGCAATTGAGTAGGCCCGCTGGATTGGTCCAGTACGCCCCGCCACCAACTGACGAACGTTGTAGTACTGGCCTGGGAGAAAACTCGCCGACTCCTCCAACTTTAGCCGCAGGGTAACGGCGTCCAGCGTTTCGACGATGATTTCGAGCACCCGCGCGTCCTGCCACTGGGCGGCCCTGCGCCGAGGGACACGCTCGACCCCGCCCACGACCGCAGACGCGAGTTGCGCCACCTCATCGTTGACGTCGAGCGAAGGTTTCACTTCTCCATTATTTCACTAGTTCCGACTAGAAAAAAAGAAACTTCGAAAATCTTGGGGCGTGACCTTCTCCCTTGGGGTGTCTCTGTCCCGTCGTTGGCGCGTGGGCAGCTCAGGATCACGTCATTGTTCATCTCTACGTCTGCGCTTTAGTGGTCGAGCGAGTCTCGGTGAAGGGATTCTCGCGACGACGTGCTACCCAGTCGGTGACCTCAATCGCATTCCAAGAGTAACGTCCACCAACGAGTCTCTTGGCGAACTTCGCCGTCGACGTTGTTTTCGGAATCGTCCACGAGTTCCGGTCGTACGTAGCCGACCACTATCGGGCGTTCATTGGCCACATCAGTCGCACGCGATCGGGCGCCACTGAAGCCAGACGTTATGCGCGCACGTAACTGCCCACCGTAGAGCGCAGGGCGATCGCGAATCGGTTCCATCCATTGATCGCGACAACGGCGAGGGTGAGCGCCACAATCTCTTCGGGACTGAACTGGGCCTCTAGACACTCGAATAGATCGTCGGACACGTCCGAATCTGAAACCATGGTGAGTGACTCGCACCACTCCAGCGCGGCGCGCTCCCGGGGTGAATAGCAGGGCGCCTCTCTCCATGCCACCACGAGATGCATTCGCTGCTCTTCCACACCCATGGCCGCGGCATCTTTCGTGTGCATATCGAGGCAGTAGCCACAGCCGTTCAGCTGCGAGGCCCGGATCTTGACCAACTCCAGCAGGACCGGTTCGAGGGTGCTCGTTTGCACCGTCTCCTCGAGTCCCGACATCGCTTGCAAGGCGGAGGGAAACACTTTGCGATAATCGATACGCATTGGTATCCTCCTCGACGATCGAACTCGAGTGGCAGTCACTCGGACTCACTTCGAAGTCCATTGTACGGGCGCGTTTCTCGGTCATGTCGCGAGTGGTCGGCCCGGCGTCTGAGAGTCGTACGAACCTCCTGGATCGACAACCCGATGATCGGTGTCGGCGGTGCCAACGCGATACCAAAGAGATCACTCCGCGACTTCACACGTCCTGGACATCGGTGTTCGAACACGACCGGACCGCGACCTCCGTGGCCCGATTCATTTGTTTAGCAAAGCCGTAAGGTGATCTAGTGCAGCAGGACCGCGTCGCTCGACCTGTCGAAGACTTCGAGCGCATTCGTTCAGACTTGAAATTTGAGAACAAGGTGGTGACTGCTCGGCCTCTCTACGTCAACGACATTGTGCATTGTTACTACCGGCCAGTCAGCGATCGTTTCGAGACCTCGCCGCTGAGCACTGGCGTGCTCTCAAACCTGTTGGCAATGCGCTGGACGGACTCACTCTCAACGATCGGCGGACGCACCACCAGACGCCACCTCCGAGTAGATCGTCGCCCTTCCGACTCTCGAGTCGGGACGTCACCGGCTGTGCGTGGTGGGTCATTCGCCAGAGTGCCGACCGTTCAAACAAGGAGAACGTCCGACGGCGACTTGGCGCACTTTCGACATTAGGAGGACAACATTGTGAATAGTCTCGATACGCGTGGGCGCCTCGTGGTTGACGACGACGAGTACGGAATCTTCCGGCTGGACCGTGTGGCAAACTCAGAACGGCTCCCATTCAGTCTGAAAGTTCTCTTAGAG
>JBBQGY010000086.1:0-7676 GCA_038323435.1 Acidimicrobiales bacterium | reverse complement strand
CCCATGGTTCGTCATCTTCTTACGAGAAGGCATCGAGGCATCAATTATCATTGCCATCCTGATGTCGTACCTCAGTCAGATTGGCAAGCGCGAACACTTCCGCGACGTGTACTTCGGCGTCGCGGCGGCGTTCGTGTTGATCATTCTCGGCGGTTTTGCGGCCTACTTTTTCATTAGTCACTACAGCGGATCAAACGTGCAGGCCTACTTCGAAACTGCGACGTACGTCATCGCCGCAGCATTTCTCACTGGCATGACGTTTTGGATGCACAAGCACGCGCGCACGATGTCGCGCGAACTAAAGAGCCGTAGTGATATCGCGCTGACCAAAGGCACTCGCACAGGAATCAGCATCCTGTCCTTCCAGGCGGTGGGGCGAGAGGGCCTCGAGACAATGGTGTTCACGCTCGCGATCATCTTTGCGAGCCAGCGCCAGGCCGGAACGCCCGTGCACGGCAAACTATTACTCGTGGGCGCGGCGCTCGGACTTGTCGTCGCCCTGGCCATTGCGTACTCGATGTACAGGCTCGGCGCGAAGTTGAATCTGCGCCGTTTTTTTCGCGTCCTCGGAATCTTGCTGATGTTCTTCGCCGCGGGGTTGCTGACCGACGCGGTTCAAAATCTTCAACGGCTCGGCTGGCTACCCTTCGGCACTCACGTCATGTGGGACACGAGTCGCGCGCTCACGGAGGGATCCAATTTCGGTGACGTGCTCCACTCACTCATGGGTTACGCCGACCATCCGACGGTCTTGCAAGGAATCGTGTGGTTGCTGTACGTGGCGACGAGCATCGTCATATTCATTGTGCTCAGCCGTCCACCTTCGTCGAACACGCCCTCGAGGCAGCCTCGTCCTTAAATGGCCGTGGACGTCGTCGACGTGATGCGTGACAACACGGTGCTGATGACGTTGGCTACGAACGGTCGGGCCGCCGGCCACTGTGCGACGAGAGCACCGACGGTGACTTCGTAGTGCCCGGCGGTGACGACGGCCAGTACTAGGTGCAATGGACTGACGAAGCCCGGCAACGAAATCGTCGCGACGCCGGCCCGAGACCATCCTCGTACGAAGGTGCGCGGTTGGAATGAAGTGGCGACGTCAGTGGTCGGTAGTGTGCCGCCGCTCGCGGCGCGAAGTAGCGCCACGTTCGAAGTCGTAAAACAAGAGCCAAAAGTTTTCTTGGACATCTCTCGGGTGTCGCGACGCACCATGGTGGTCGAGTGGTAATACTGCGCCGTCGACGCCAGCTCGATGCCACCGAACGACGAGGAACCAAAAATCTGCGAGGAGATCTGGTAGTCGGGCTGTTGGCCCGCGGCCCCAAAAACGCGATCGTTGGCCGGTGAGACCCTGAGGCACTTCTCAAACACCGACGTCACGCGCCCCCACATCGAAGTGGACTTCGGCAGCGTTGTCGCGGTCGTCGTGGACGTGATCACCTGTGTGCTCGTGGGAAAAATACACGACAGGGGTGCGGCAATCGAGCAGCCCGTGAGAGTCGCAAAATTCCAGTTCGACGGCAGGTCCTTGAGCGAGAGATTGACCGCTCGCGCCGCGTTGAGTTCAGCGCTTCCCGACGATCCACGATTGAGAACGGCGCCAATGCCTCCCGCGAGTGACGCCACAAGTACGACCCCGCCAACCACCAGAGTGCCCGCCCGACGTCGACGACGTTCGGTCGCCCCGCCGTGCGCGAGCACCATCGTGCGAAACTCCTCGTACTGAAAGAGGCCGTGACGACGCCAGCAGTAGCGCACTCCGTCCGCGGTGGCGAAGAGGGCCATGCCGCGAGCAAAGCGGATCAGCTGCAGGCTCGAGAACTCGTGCCACGGCGTCTGCCACGCCACCGACGGCTCTCCCGCGAGCTGCGTTAGACCTTTGTCGTCGGCGAGCAGCGTGACCGGCGAGGTCGAGCCGTGGGGTACAAAACTCGGCCGTACCGACCAGCCTTCACTACGAAGGGGCGTACTCATGAGTCGAGGGCCACCCTTGCCGCGTGCGTTGCCGCCTCCACGGCGAATGCCAAATCCTCATCACTGTGGGCCAGCGAAATAAAGAGAATCTCGTACGCACCGGGCGCGAGCGCAACGCCTTGACGCAGCATTGCGTGAAAGAACGGTCGATAGAGACCATTCTCACTCAGCACTTTCACTTCGTCGAAGTTGGCCGGAGGACTGATTGGCGTTCGAGAAAGAAAGAGTCCCATTAACGGACCGTCGACGGGCGCCGCCGCGTAGAGCCCACTCGACGAAATCGCCTGTTGCAGTTGGAGTGCGAACGACGCCACGCGCGTCGACAGCGTTTCGTAGTCAAGCGGTGACACCAGACTGAGGACTTTGGCACCCGCAGCGGTAGCGAGGGGATTGCCCGACAGGGTGCCGGCTTGATAGACGGGTCCAAGTGGCGCGAGTGACGTCAGGAGTTCACGCGAGCCGCCAAAGGCTCCGACGGGTAGTCCCCCTCCGATGACCTTGCCAAAACACCACACGTCGGGCGTCACGCCGAAGTAGTGCTCGGCTCCAGCAAAGTCAAGTCGAAAACCGGTGATCACTTCGTCGAATATCAAGAGTGCACCGACGCGGTCGCACTCGGCGCGCAGCCCTCGAAGAAATTCGGGCCGGGGTGCAACGAGATTCATGTTCGCCGCGACCGGTTCGACGAGCACCGCGGCAATCGTTTCGTCGAGTACGGGTACCACGTTGTAGGGCGCGACATTTGTGTCGGCGACCGCACCGGCGGTGACGCCCGCCGATCCGGGCAGGCCCATCTGGGCTACACCACTTCCGCCCGCGACGAGCAATGCATCGGAATGGCCGTGGTAACAACCGTCGAACTTCACTATTTTGTCGCGGTGCGTGGCGCCGCGCGCTAAGCGCACTGCGCTCATGACGGCTTCGGTGCCCGACGAGACCAGACGAATCTGTTCGAGGCCCTTCACCCGTTGGGTAATTGCTTCGGCGAGGAGAACCTCACCGGGCGTGGGCGCTCCGAACGTCGTGCCGAGGGCGGCCGCCTCTCGAAGAACCTCCACTACTTCGGGGTGCGCATGACCGAGCAAGGAGGCTCCGTAGGACTGGACGAAGTCGAGGTAGCGCGTTCCTTCGACGTCCCAGACGTACGCACCCGAGCCGCGCACGACCGTATACGGCGTGCCGCCCACCGAGCGAAACGAGCGAACGGGGGAATCGACGCCGCCGGGAATTACAAATTGCGCGCGATCAAACCACTCTTGATTCAAATTCGTCAACGACCGAGCTCCTCAGCAACCTCGCGCGCGAAGTAGGTCACGACAAAGTCCGCGCCGGCCCGTCGAACGGCCGTCAACTGCTCGACCGCGACGGTCGGACCGTCGATCCAGCCGTTCGCCGCCGCGGCCTTCACCATGGCGTACTCGCCACTCACGTGATAGGCGCACAAGGGTACATCGAGTTCTCGACGTAGATCGCTCACGATGTCGAGATACGTCATTGCCGGCTTGACCATGATGATGTCAGCCCCCTGGCTCACGTCAGCTCGTGCTTCGCGCAGCGCTTCTCGCCGGTTGCGCGGATCTTGCTGGTAGCCCTTGCGATCGCCACCTCCAGTGATCTCAACGCCCACCGCTTCACGAAACGGTCCGTAGAGTCCGCTCGCGAACTTGGCCGCGTAGGCGAGAATGATCGTCTCTTCAAAGCCGGCGCCGTCGAGGGCTTCGCGAAGAGCGCCGACTTGACCGTCCATCATGCCGCTAGGTGCGACCACACTGGCGCCGGCGTCGGCTTGGGCGAGCGCCACGCGAGCGTACAACTCGAGGGTGGCATCGTTGTCGACCGAACCATCGTCGCGCATGACGCCACAGTGGCCGTGGCTCGTGTATTCGTCGAGACAGAGATCGGCCATCAGCACGAGGTCGTCGCCGAATTCGTCACGCAGCGATCGGAGTGCGACTTGGACAATGCCGTCGCGGTCCCAGGCACCACTGCCGAGATCGTCTTTGCTCGAGGGCACCCCAAAGAGAATGACCCCGCCCACACCCGCATGGTGCAGCGCTCGAACCTCGTCACGCAGCGACGACACCGTATGTTGAAAGTGACCCGGCAGCGACGCAATGGGATGGGGACGGTCCAGGCCCTCGGCGACGAACAGGGGGGCTACGAAGTCGTGGGGAGCCAGATTCGTCTCGGCGACCAGTTGGCGCAGCGCCCGGGTACGGCGAAGGCGACGAGGTCGTTCAGTGGGAAACACTCCCCCAGCCTATTGCCGAGTACCCGCACGTCCTTAAGAATCGGCGTCGAGCACGTTAAGACGTTCTCGCAACGACGGCCCCCATCCGTCAATTACTCGTTCGTGCTGCTCTCGTACGATTACCCCGGTGGTCGGACCAGGCACCACCACCCACGCGTCGGATCGAACAAAGGATTGGGCCACCGTCCACGTCGACGGCGCACCAACGAACACCACGTCGGCGTCACGCAGTAGTTGGGCGCCCGCGTCGTCGGGCGGCGTCGCGGCGGTCTCGTAACACGTGATCGACGTGACGTCGAAATCGCGCTCACGAAGGGCGTCACTCAACTCGTCACGCATTGAAGCGGCGCCCATCACGAGCACCGGCCCTCGAATAATCTGTCGCACTAAATCAATCGAGGCACCCGTCGCTTGCGCCCTCACCGTGATCTCTCGTTCGATCAACGCCTTGGTGGTTGACGGTCCCACACTAAAAATCTCGGCGGTGCGCGACAGGGCTGCGAGTGCGCTCGTCGCGAATCGAGCACTGCGGGCACTCGTAACGACGAGCGCGCGAAACGAACCAAAGGCTGGCGTTGCGCGTATCGCGTTGGCGACGACTACTTCGTCGAGGTATTTCGTCGTCGTCAGCGGCACTTCGTCGACGTGCGCCTCTTCGGGCAACCAACGTCGCAGTGCGTCGTTGTGCCCACGTTCGCGCGTGGTCACTATTTTCATGTCGCCACGTCCCAACCCGCCAGTGTGTTGCCGTGCAACGTGTCGCGAAGCAGTACGGCCAGGTCGCGACCGAGCAACTGCGGATCGTCGCCCACCAGCGTTGCGCGCACGCTGCGCGATCCGTCAACGGCGAGCATGACGCCACTTAACGAAATATTGGCTTCGAAGAGTGTCGCGTAGGCACCTGCCGGGATCGAGCAACCGGCGCCGAGTTCGCGCAGAAATGCTCGTTCGGCCTGCACCGCCCGTAGCGCACTCGCGTCATTGATCGCGTGCAAGGACCGCAGGGTCTTCGTATCATCGCTTCGCGCTTCGAGCGCGAGCGCTCCCTGTCCCACTTGAGGAACAAACCATTCCGTGTCGAGCCGTTCGCTAATTCGGTGAACTTCATCGAGACGTTCGAGCGCGGCGGCGGCGACCACGACCGCGTCGACGCCGTCGCGTCCGACGGCGGCCAGTCGAGTTGCCATGTTTCCTCGAAGTCCCACAATCCGCAGATCGGGACGACGCTCTAGCAAGAGCGCACGACGACGCGGTGAGCCGGTGGCGACTGTCGCACCGGGTCCGAGTCCGGCGAGCGACCGACCGACTAGTACGTCGGCGCCGTCACGGCGCTCGGGAACGCACACGAGCGCCAGTTCCTTGGGCGTGGTGCTCGGAAGATCCTTTGCGCTGTGCACCGCAACGTCGGCATCGCCGTCGAGCAACGCCTTCTGTACTTCCAACGCAAAGACGCCCAGACCGCCGATGGTGTCGAGTGGAACATCGCGGTGAAGGTCGCCGTGGGTTTCAATATACACCAACGCACTCTCGATACCCATCTGACTAAACCTTTCCTGCACGTACGTCGCTTGGCGTAGCGCGAGCGGCGATTGGCGAGTCGCGAGACGGAGCTGGCTCATAAATCGAAAAGATTCCGGGTCGCCTCGCTCAGGCGCATTCCCTGATCGCTCCCGGCAGCCTCCTTCAACGCCACGGTTGGTCGATGGGCAATCTTTGCGACTACCGACCGGACCAGTGACGCCACCTTCTCGCGTTGTTCGATTGTCAAATCATCGAGATCGTGTTCTCGGCGCTGCATCTCTTCGCCGACCACGACGTCAAAAAATTCGCGAAGTTCGCTGACGATAGTCGAAGCTCCACGGGCCCGCTGATTATTTAAATACTTCTCCACGTCGTCGGCCACGATCTCGCGGGCGGCGTCGACGGCTTCGTGGCGTCCGTCGAGTGCCAGTTCGACACGTTCGCGCAGGTCGCCGATGTCGATTCGTCGAATGTTGTCGAGATCGTGAAGGTCACTCGCAATGACGCGCGGAATTCCTAAGTCGACGAACAGGACCTGTTGAGCGCAGCGTGCGAGATCGTCGCGAGTAATTATTGGCGTCGCTACTTCAATCGCTGCCACGACGAGGCGGGCCGTCGTGATTCGCTGTGCGACCTCATCGAGGCCCGCGACGTCGACGCGAACGTCGGCGATCTCGTCGCGCAGGCGTTCGGCACGTTCGGGTGATCGGTTACAAATCGTCAGTCGGCCGAGCCGTGCCGACGAACCATAGAGACTCTTCGCGATTCCCCCGGCGAGTTGACCGGCACCAATGATCACCACGTCCGCATCGTCCAGGTCAACCCCTAATTCCTGCGTCACCATTGTCACTGAGGCCTGCGCGAAACTCGTCGTGCCTCGTGCGATCTGTGTCTCGTTTCGAACTCGCCGACCCGACGAGATGGCGCGCTGAAAGAGCTCATTGAGTTCCGGGCCGGCGGTTTGCTCGTCCGTGGCTAGTTCGAGGGCCCGTCGCAACTGACCGAGCACTTCGAATTCGCCCGGCACCACGGACTTCAGCCCGGCGGCGACACTAAAGATATGGTTCGCCACACCTCGATCAAAGTGAACCGTTAACCGATCAGCAAACTCATCCCTGGAGAGTCCGGTGGCGTCGGCCAACGTTTGAGTGATCTCCTCAATGGCACCGTGGAATCGGTCGATGACTGCGACCACTTCGGTGCGCAGGCACGTTGACACGAACACGGCTTCGTGAATGTTGCGCTGACTCATCAGCGCGCGCAGTACTTTGCTCCATTCGTGCTCGACCACCGTAGCTCGTTCGAGTAGGTCGAGTGACGCATGTTCGTGATCAATGCCTACCGAAATTAGCGCCACGTTGAGTCCACGTTCGTCGTCACGCTACGCGCCTCGAGTTGAGGTAGGACTGGCAATGCCGAGCGAGTGCAGCACACCCCCACCCAGTGGTCCGGTGCCGTTATTGAGGTGATACATGAGAATCTGTAACTCAATCGAGACGTCCACGTAGTGTACGGCGGTCCCGAGCGGCACACTCAGCACCTGTGGGGCGAAATTGAGTAGGGCGTGGATATCAGAAGCGATTAACCGGTCGGCCACCTTCTGGGCGGCGCTCGGGGGGACGCAAATAACGCCAACCGTTGCGGGCGCAATCGGGTCGAGGAACGGTTGAACCGCGTGACCGGCCAGTTGGGTCCCGATGACCTCGGGGTCGACGTCGTACAAAGCGGCGAGGCGGGCGCCGCGAATCAAGAAATTTGAAGAGTTCACCAACGCGCGTCCGAGGTTGCCCATGCCGACAACGACGACGTTGTATTCACGGTCGTGTCCGAGCGCTTCGCCAATACGCTCGTTCAAAATCTTCACGTCGTAGCCCGCGCCACGAGTGCCAAACGAGCCCAGCCCGGCCAAATCGCGTCGCACCGTCGTCGC